>NZ_DAMBYD010000001.1:0-455079 GCF_032051575.1 Aminipila sp.
CTACGTATCAAGTGTTTTATTATTTCACTTGTCTACCTAGAAGGGAGCATATCAGGATACAGGTGGCAACCTTTTTATTGTGCATACAGCATGAGTGCACAAATAGTCAAAGAATTTCCAAAAACTTTAAATTCTGTATTGACAACTCTGTTCTACTACAGTAAAATGAAAATCAAGATATTTTACTGCAGTAGAATGTTGTATGAAGGAGGTCAGATATGAAAATTAAGTTATTTGATTCAGAACTAAAGATAATGGATGTTCTTTGGAAAAATGGAGATACCACCGCAAAGCGAATAGCAGAGATTCTAAAAGAACAAGTGGGATGGAGCAAGACCACGACTTACACTCTAATCAAAAGGTGCATAGACAAAGGAGCGATTGAACGCATTGAACCTAATTTTGTGTGCCATCCCCTTGTTACGGTTGAACAAGCAAGAGAGCTTGAAACAACGGAACTTATTAACAAAATGTACGATGGTGCCGCCGACCAGCTTGTGGCTTGTATTTTGGGAGGTAAAAACCTATCCCGGGAAGAAATCGAAAAACTAAAGCTGTTGGTCAACAACCTGGAATAAGGAGGATAATTATGAGTTTGCTAAACATGAGTTTTGCGGCTGCTGTTCTTATTCTGGCTATCGTAATCATCCGTGCCCTGCTATTGCACAGACTGCCAAAAAAAACCTTTCTTGCTTTGTGGGGTGTGGCGTTATGCCGCTTATTGATTCCCTTTGAGGTTTCCTCACGGTTCAGCGTTTATTCGGTTGTAAATATAACGGAAGGTAGATTTTTTGAAAAGGGTTTATCTTTATCCGGAATACCTGTTATGCCAAGCAATACAGCTATAACACAAACTGCAGCAACCTGGCCTGAAGCGGCAGATATAAATTTATCTCCTTTCATGATAATCTGGCTTATTGGTTTTGCGGTCTGCGCTGTGTTTTTCCTTGTGACACATCTACGTTGCTGCAAGGAGTATAAGACTGCGCTCCCTATTGATAATGCCTTTGTAAGGCTTTGGCAACGGGAGCATCAAATGTGGAGAAAGATTCAAATACGGCAATCGGATAGAATATCTGCTCCCCTGACCTATGGTATATTGCGACCCGTTGTGCTTCTGCCTAAACAAACTGATTGGACAGATGAAACACGGCTGCGCTATATCTTAACCCATGAATTTGTGCATATACGGCGATTTGATACTCTGACAAAGTTAGTTATGGCAACAGCTTTCTGCGTTCATTGGTTCAACCCGGTTGTATGGCTGATGTATATGCTGGCAAATCGGGATATTGAATTATCCTGCGATGAAACTGTGGTGCAGACATTCGGTGGAGTGATAAAGTCTGCTTATGCCTGTACTCTTATTGAGTTGGAGGAAAAGAGAAGCCACCTTACTCCTCTTATAAATAATTATAGTAAAAATGCTATTGAAGAAAGGATTGTGTCTATTATGAAAATAAAAAAAGTTTCTATTATGGGAGTTTTACTTGCTTTTACCCTAGTCATTGGTACGATAACTGTCTTTGCTACAAACAGTGCTTCCGCTGCCGTACTGACTACAAAAGGTCAGCAAGAGAATAATCTGCAAGTTAGTGCAGTAAAATTAGGAAGAACAACAGATGAGAACACTTATAATCAAGCAGAAAAAGCTGTAAAAGCAGTAAACTATGTTCCGAATTATGTCGAATCATTTTCAAAGGGTTTCTATTTTAAGGAGGCTGTTGTTACTAACACGGAAGTGCTAGACAGCAAGAGCAACAAGGTTATGGAATACAACAGGGGCATTGTGTTCTACTATACTGATACGAAAGGAGCTGGCAAATTTAAAGGCGGAGCCATAATTCTAAGCACAAATCCTAAGGTCACCGGACTGCCAGAGGATCCGAAGGATGCAGTAGCCAATACGGAAGAGAGCTATTGTGGAGATATCAGACTGATTTATTCGCAGATAACGGAGAAACGTGTTCCTAAAGGCTATGTTCCAACGGAAGAGGAAAAGCAGAAAGTCAATCAAGGGTTGCTATATTTCAGTGTAGGTTCTGAAGAAGTCAAGATTTTAAATCTTCAGTGGGTGAAATGGGTTAAGGACGGCATTGACTATAACCTGATGGATTGGGGATACGGCGTCAAAAAGGATGAATTGCTAAAAATGGCAAAGGAAGTTATCGATTGATGCAGGTAATCCTAAATAAGATTGCGCCCATGCTGGGCGCACGATTTTAAATGAGGGACGGCTTGATAGAGCTGCCCCTCATTGTTTATTATTTTAGTGAATTGGTTATAATTAATTTAAAATTCCATATATTTCTTGAAAAAATTTTTTTTAATGATATTATTAATACAATACAAGTACTTGTGATTAAAAAATTTTTTAAACGATTGCCTATCTAACACTAGTGTGAAGTTTTCAAAACTTTCTAACAATGAAATTATATACACTTATGAAAGAAATGGAAATACTTATAAAAATATTGATACCATAATTTCACCAAATAAAGTTAATACTGAAGTATCTTCTAAAAAATAATTCTTACACACATGTTGACACAGTAACATCAATTGTTGAAGATTCAACAATAACTGAAATATCAACTATTAATGGAGAATCATCTTATGATTATTCTCTTGCTAAATCGTCAAAATCTCATAACTGGAAATATCAATATTCTGATGATGGAAATACTTCTGTTCGTAATCAAAGTGTAGCTGCTATTGCAATAGCTTTGGGTGCTTTAATAGGTGGTGGCCCCGGTGCTTTTCTGGCTGTTGCCGCATTTCTTTTTGATAAAAATGTAGATACAGTTTATTATCATGTTGAAGTGTATAAAGATATGAATAGTCCTAAGCTTAGACCAATTCTTAAGAATGTATCCTATTTTTATGAAGATGCCGCACACAAAAAAACTATACCCGGCAATCCTGTTACATCTATTATAGAACCTTAAGAACGAAATTTAACGGTCAAATTGAGGTGATTCAATATTAAAAAATTTTTATTTAATACAAAAAATTTAATGCATGTATCTATTTATATGATAATTGCTGCTATTATTTTTAATAATATTTCCTGGCTAACAAAACTCTCAGGAATATTATTAATCATCTCTTCTGTTTTAGCAATAATTGAAACCTATAAGAATAAGCAGTTTTATATTAAAAATTTGTTATACATATTGCTTATTATTGCAGGCTTTTATATGGTAATTTATTAATAGATTTAATTAAGCCATCCACGTTGCGGATGGCTTTTATTTTATTATAAAGTCTTTACTAATTCCTTTTGCTAAAGAAAGTTGTTGTTGCATATTTAGAATTAATTGCATTAAGTGTTTATCTTGAGGATAATATTTCACAATCTTTTTTAAGTCCATTTGAGATATATCAGATAATTTTTTACCTACTCTTGCCATTCCCATTGTTTTATCAAGATTTTCATTTAATAGTCTTTTTTCTTTCTTGTATTCAAGTTCTATTAATAATTTTTGTCTTTCCAATTTTTCTATATTTAATTCTAAATCTTTTGTATCTGATGGTATTTTTAAGTTAACTTCATGCTTTTGCTTTTCGATTTCATTAAGTTTATCAACTATCTGATCCGGAGCAACACAAAAGTCTATATACAAGTTCTTTTTCTCTAATTCAATTTTAGATTCAAAGTTCTTAATTTGTCCCTCAATCTGTTTTTTCTCTTTGCCGTTGTAGAACCACCTTAGGCCTTGTTTTTTCTCTGTTAAATTTTCAATTTGATAGTATAGTGACATTATGGTATTATTACTATCAAGCATTTTTTCAGCTACAGCAACCTTTGCTGCAATGTATGACGAAAAAGATGCCGTATCCCGAGGAGGAGCAAAGGACACTGATAATGACGGAAAACAAGATTTTTTTATGGGAGGTTCAGTTGTAATTTTCACTCTTAACGAAAAAATGGCTATTACAGTACTACTTTATTATAAATTTGGAGCTAATTTGGATACTGCAGAGCCCGCCGATACAGAGGCAGGTATTATAAATATGGATACTGCGGCAGTAATGACAAACAATAGAACTTACGCTCCAGTAAAATATCTGGCTGAGTTTTATGGGTATACTGTAAAGTAGGATCAAAAGAATACGGTAGCTCTTACAAGCGAAATAGAATAACAAAGGAAGAATATCAGAAGATAGAAAAACAATAAACAAGAAACTACCGCCTGCATTTTGGGGTCAGATCATTTTGCAGGTGGTAGTTTTTAAATTAGAATTGAAAATGTATAGGGTTACAAAGGTTTAAGGAAGTGTTATTTCCCCATTCAATGCTGCCATTGCAGCAGAAGTAGGGGAGGCTAAATAAATCTCTACCTTTGAGGTTCCCATTCTGCCCAGGAAATTACGATTGTTGGTTGCAACAACTCTTTCTCCATCAGATAAAATTCCTCCTGCACGGCCACAGCAAAGGCCGCAGCCAGGGTGTGTTACTACTGCGCCTGCAGCAGTTAAGGTTTTTATGATGCCTGAACGGGTGGCCTCTATAAAAATTTTGCGGCTGGCAGGAGTAACTATTAATTTTACAAATGGAGAGATAGTCTTACCTTCAAGAATTTTAGCAGCAGCTTCCAGATCTTCGTAACGACCATTGGTACAAGAACCAATAAATACCTGATCGATTTTGGTTCCAGCAAGTTCTGACACTGGTTTTATATTGTCCACCTGTGAAGGACAGGCCATAACTGGAACAAATTCTTCTGCCTTGTAGTATATTGTTTTGTAATATACTGCATCTGCATCCGCTTTCAAAGATGTCTCTTTTTCGGTCAATTGAATTTGGCAGTATTTTGCTGTCTTTTCACCCGGTGTGAATAATGCACATTTAGCGCCAGCTTCAATAGCCATGTTGGCTATAGTCATGCGGCTGGCAACGGTCATATTCTCAACAGTACTTCCTGTAAACTCTAAAGCCCTGTAAGTAGCACCATCAGCGCCTAAATCTCCGATAAGGGTTAAAATAATATCTTTTGATGTAACATTTTCAGGCAGGTGTCCCTCAATGTTTACCTTGATTGTTTCAGGAACTTTAATCCACATGGTCCCAGTACCGAGAATACTAGCCATTTCAGTATATCCAATCCCAGAAGAAAAAGCGCCTACACAACCGTAGGTAGTGGTGTGGCTGTCTGTTCCGAATACTACATTTCCAGGTTTTACATAACCAGCTTCTGTCATTAGCTGATGGCAGATTCCATCAGAACGATGAACATTTTTCATACCATATTTTTCGGCAAAAGCATCTCCGATTTTGAAGTGTCTCACATCATCCTGCTGGCTGGCAGGTACAAGATGGTCATAAATTAAGACCACTTTATCTGAATCCCAAAGTTTTGAAAAGCCCATTTCTTCAAATTTTTCTGCGACAAAAGGAATAAAAATATCATGAATCATTACACGGTCAACGTTGACTGTAACAATATCTCCGGCTTTAACGGAAGGTATGCTAGTATTTTCATTGATGTTTCGGGAAATAAGTTTTTCTATAAAGGTCTGTCCCACAGTATACCTCCTTATTTAAGCGGCTCAAGGCCGTTTTGTTTACGCATGGCCTGTACGAGACCACCAGCATTAATAATATCTACCAGATTCTGTGGTAATGAAGCAATAGGGTATTCTTTGCCATTACATTTAATAAATTGGTTTACGCATATTTCTATTTCCTGTCCTTCTTCCACAACATCATGAAGGTCAGGATTTTCTATTAGCAAAAGTCCATTGTTAATGGCATTTCTAAAAAATATACGGGCAAAAGATTTGGCTATTACACATTTTACTTTTAATGCTTTTATAATCTCTGGTGCCTGCTCTCTGGAAGAACCACAGCCAAAATTTTTTCCAGCAACTATTACATCTCCCTCGGTAATTTGCCCAGCAAGTTCAGGACGAAGAGGAGAGAACGCATATTTTTTCATATCTTCTATGGTTTTAAGGGCAAGGTAATCTGTAGGGATAATGATATCCGTGTCGATATCATCCCCTAAAACCCATACTTTACTTTTATACGTTTCCATTTATAATACTCCTTTATAGCTGATCTTCCGTCGCAATAGCTCCCTTGATTGCAGAAGCTGTAACTGTAGCGGCCGAACCAAGATATACCTTCGAAGTCGGGTGCCCTGCTCTGCCTTTGAAGTTTCTGGTTCCAGTGCTGATAAGAACTTCATTTTCTCCTATAACGCCCTGGCAGCTCCCCCAGCAGACACTGCAGTTAGCATTCATGACAATAGCGCCTGCTTCCATAAAGGTTTCAATTAATCCTTCATCAAGTGCCTGCATATAGACTTCATTGCTGGCAGGTACAATAAGAAATCGAACGGTATCTGAAACTTTACGCCCCTTTAAAAGTCTTGCAGCAACACGCATTTCGTCAATACGACCATTATTGCAGGAGCCAAGAAAGGCTTCATCAATCTTAATGCCACAAGCTTCTTTCGCTGGGATAACGTCGTCTACAAAGTCAGGCTTTGCAACAATTGGTTCTATTTGATTCAGATCAAAGGTATATTCCTTAAAATAATTTGCATCAGCATCACTTTTAAAAACATGTTTCGGATTACGTCCATGTTCTTTTAACCATGAAAGGGCAATTTCGTCAGCTTCAAAAATGGCTGATTTTGCGCCTGCTTCAACCGCAAGATTACATAAAACCATACGATCATTTACGCTAAGTGATTTAGCACCGTCACCTGTAAACTCCATTACCTGATAGTTCACACCATTTGCCCCAATCTTACCAATAATGTGGAGCATCAAATCTCTGGGGTAAACCCCATCTTTTAGTTTGCCCGTTAAATTAAATTTAACAGTTTCGGGAACAAGAACCCAGGAAGTACCTGTAACCATTCCGTATAAAAAATCTGTACAACCAACACCAGTACCAAAAGCACCAAGTGCGCCGTAGGTACAAGTATGACTATCAGCTCCAAAAATCAATTCCCCAGGACATACATAGTTTTCCATCATAATTTGATGACAAACCCCTTTTCCTTCCCAGAAATCAATGTTGTGCTGCTTTGCGAAATCTCGCATTTTTTTATGAGAAGCAGCTGTTTTTGGATTGTCAGCAGGAACATTGTGATCCACTATAAATACAAGCTTTTTGGGGTCGGCAATAGTTGGATTCTTAATCTGCTGATTATACATATCTATAGTTAAATGTGTTGTTCCATCATTACTCATCATACGGTCCAAAATGACCGTATGAATATCGCCAGGCTTTACGGTTTCTACACCTGCCGCAGCAGCAATTATTTTTTCTGCAATTGTCATACCCATATTATTTATCACCTCCGCAATTATATTTAGCAGTAGTGCTTTGATCCTCATTTAAAGATGCAATTAAACCACCTTTATCCAGAATCCCCTGCATGTAAGGAGGAAGCTTTGTGCAGGAATATTCTCTGCCGCAAGCTTTAACCATGCCTTCAGATAAGAATAGCTCCATAGTATCACCATCTGAAACATTTTCATACAAATCCTTGCACACAATTACAGGCAGACCAATGTTTATAGCGTTTCTAAAGAAGATACGGGCAAAGGATTTTGCAACAACGGCCTGAACCCCAAGAGCTTTTAGGACACTAGGCGCCTGTTCTCTTGAAGAACCACAGCCAAAGTTTTCTCCACCTAAAACAAAATCACCAGGCTGGACTTTCACAGCAAAGTCAGCATCTAGGGACTCAAACGCATGAGCTTTCATTTCATCTATAGTTGGCAGTAATAAATATTGTGAAGCAATAATCTGGTCTGTATCCAAATCATTGTGGAATTTATATATAACGCCCATAGGGACCTCCTTTAGTTGGAAACCTGTGGAGCACAAGGTTGTTCATTCAGCTCCATAGGTTTTTAAAATAGTAATGCTTTATCAATGAAATTAATAAGCCTAGTATTTTTATTAATAATAGCTTTAGGCTACCGAGAATTACGTTTTTTTAAAAATCACGGTAGCTTTTTGCTTGTTTTTTCGCTTATTTTAGTCTATTTTTACATTTTTATTATAAAATGCTACCATAGATTTTCACTTTTGAAAAAACTCGGTAGTTTTTGAGGTAATTGCTACCGAAAATCTTTATTTTGGGGAAAATTTTGAGCAACTCCATATTCCTGAGCTGCAACCCAATTTATTTAATTGCCTCAGCGACTAAGTCTCCCGCTTCTTTTGTGCCGATTGCTTTCATGCCTTCTGTGAAGATATCTGGTGTTCTGTAGCCGTCTGCAAGAACAGCCTTAACAGCAGCTTCCATGTCATCGGCTTCTGAGGAAAGACCAAAAGTATATCTTAGCATCATAGCCCCAGACAAAATCGTAGCCATAGGGTTCGCTTTATTTTGCCCAGCAATATCAGGTGCAGAACCGTGGACCGGTTCATACATACCGAAATTGCCCTTGGCAAGGCTGGCTGATGGAAGCATTCCAATAGAACCAGTTATCATGCTTGCTTCGTCTGAAAGAATATCCCCGAAAATGTTGCTAGTAACAATGACATCAAACTGCCTTGGATTTCGAACCATCTGCATAGTGGCATTATCAATATAAAGATTATCTAAAGCGACTTCTGGATAATCCTTTGCGACCTCAGCTACAATTCTTCTCCAAAGTCTTGAACTTTCAAGTACATTAGCCTTATCAACACTAGTTACTTTCTTGTTTCTCTTCATAGCCATATCAAAAGCAACAATCGCAATTCTTCTTACTTCTTCTTCTGCATATTGCTCAACATCGTAAGCAGCAGGACCTAAATCCGTATCTTTAAAGCCTTTCTCCCCAAAATAAATGCCCCCAGTAAGTTCTCGTACAACAACGATATCAAGACCGCCTTCAACAATTTCAGGTTTAAGAGGGCAGGCATCTGCCAGTTCATCAAATAAAATAGCAGGTCTTAAGTTAGCAAATAAACCTAATTCTTTTCTTAGACCAAGTAATGCTCTTTCAGGTCTTTGATCGCCTGGCAATGTATCCCACTGCCAGCCGCCAACCGCACCAAGAAGCACAGCATCGCTTGACTTACAAATATCAATCGTTTCTTGTGGAAGACATGCACCTGTTTCGTCTATGGCACAACCACCAGCTAGGACCTGAGTATATTCAAATTTATGATTATATTTTTCTCCGATTTTATTTAAAACCTTGACTGTTTCGGTTACAACTTCTGGGCCGATACCATCACCAGGGATTAACGCAATTTTATAATTCATTGATAGACCTCCTATTTGTCTGCTAAAGGACGAACCTTTTTTTGTCTGTTAAGTGCGGATACCAAAGCGTTAATTGAAGCAAGAATAATATCATCATGGATACCAATACCCCAGTAAAGCTTTTCACTTTTGTCAGTAAGTGCAACATAAGCGCAGGCTCTGGAATTAGAATCTGCATCAAGGGCATGTTCTGAATAAGTTACAAAAGTATAGTCAAAAGCATACGGTGTTTTCTTCAGAGCATTACTTACAGCATCAAGACGACCATTACCCGCAGCTGAAACCTCATATTCATTTCCATCTATGGTTACGCTGATATCAACAAGCATCCCATCATCACTTTTATAAGTAGATACCTTTTTAAAGGTGGCATCTGTGATGTCTACAGGATTAAACACGTTAATATATTCATTTTTAAAGACTTCATAAATTTCAGCAGGAGACAGTTCCTTATGGGAATTATCTGATATACCTTTCACAAGGTAACCAACTTCTTCACGCATTTTCTGAGGGATAGCATAACCGTAATTCTGTTCAAGAATATAGGCAATGCCGCCTTTACCGGACTGACTGTTTATACGGATAACATCCGCATCATATTTACGGCCAACATCATGTGGATCAATTGGAAGGTAAGGGACAGTCCACTGTGTCATATTGTTTTCTTCATGATAAGCCATACCTTTGGCAATTGCATCTTGATGTGACCCGGAAAATGCTGCAAAAACTAATTGACCACCATAAGGCTGCCTTGGGTGAACGGTTAAATCCGTAAATTTTTCATAGGTTTCCACAATAGCAGGCATATCAGCAAAATTAAGACCAGGATCAACACCGTGGGCAAACATGTTCATGGCAACTGTAATGATATCAACGTTGCCTGTGCGTTCACCATTTCCAAACAGGGTACCTTCTACTCTGTCGCCTCCGGCAAGGACTCCAAGCTCTGCGTCAGCAACAGCAGTCCCTCGGTCATTATGTGGATGTAGGGAAATAATTATATTGTCCCGTTCATGTAGGTTATCATTCATGTATTCAATCTGACTTGCGTAAACATGGGGCATAGACATAGAAACAGTGGCAGGCAAGTTTATAATTACCTTATTTGCAGGAGTAGGTTTCCAAATGTCTATAACCTCATTACAAATTTTTAACGCAAATTCCATCTCAGTACCAGTAAAGCTTTCAGGTGAATATTCAAAAGAAATTTCACTGTCCTTCATGGTTTCTTTATATTTATTTAAAAGTGTTGCTCCAGTTGTAGCAATTTCTATTATCTCTTCCTGAGTTTTCTTAAACACCTGTTGTCTCTGTGCAAAGGAAGTAGAGTTGTAAAGGTGGACAATAGCCTTCTTTACACCCTGTAATGCTTCAAAGGTTCTTTTTATAATGTGTTCTCTGGATTGTGTAAGTACCTGAATGGTGACATCATCAGGAATTAAATTCTTTTCAATCAGTGTTCTTAAAAAAGTATATTCTGTTTTGGAAGCAGCTGGAAAACCAACTTCTATTTCTTTGAATCCGAGGCTTACGAGGAACTGGAAAAATTCAATTTTTTCATTTAGGCTCATCGGTACGATTAAAGCCTGATTGCCATCACGCAGGTCAACACTGCACCAGACTGGTGGTGTTTCTATGTGATCTTTTTTGGTCCATTTCATTTCATTGACTGGCGGCATAAAGTAGCCGACCTTGTACTTCTCGTAATTCTTCATTTTTAAATTCCTCCTCGTTTTTACTTATCTTTTTTCTGCATTGCGTTGTTAGCTGGTTCACTTCGGTACTCACGTACTTTTATGTACGTTCCGTTCCTCGGTAAACCAGCTGCCTAGCACTGCAAAAAAAATCCTTCGTAAGCTATGCCTCGTAAGCAAATATTATTTATTTTGTTTATAATAGGTAAGCAAAGTTTTACATTATTTTATTTTTCACTAAGCACCTATTGATAATTTTACATACTAATAGAAGTTTTGTGTTTTGTCAATAAGAAAAGGTAAATTATTTTGTGTTTTTTAACAAAAACCGTTGACTTTTTTGTCTGCAAATATATAATAAGTATTAATCACCAAAAAACTGGTGGCTCTGGAGCGCACACTCCAATATAAAAGCATGTGCAAGTTTTAAGAAAGAAGGGAAGTAGACGAAAATGAAATTAAAAGGATCTGAGATCGTAGCAGAAGTATTGTTAGAGCAGAAAGTCGATACCGTGTTTGGGTATCCCGGAGGCACCATCCTCAATATTTACGATACACTCTACAGCTATCAGGACAAAATTAAGCACATTTTAGCTTCTCATGAACAGCATGCTGCACACGCAGCTGACGGTTATGCAAGAGCCACTGGAAAAACAGGTGTAGTATTCGCAACAAGTGGCCCTGGAGCTACTAACCTGGTAACTGGTATTGCCACAGCCTTTATGGACAGTATACCTATGGTAGCGATCACTTGTAATGTACCTGATTCTCTTGTTGGAAGAGATGCTTTTCAGGAGATTTGCATTACTGGTGTAACAATGCCAATTACAAAGCACAACTACTTTGTTAATAAAGTTGAGGACCTAGCGGATGCACTAAGAAATGCCTTTAGAATTGCTCAAAGTGGAAGAAAAGGACCGGTTCTGGTTGACATCACAAAGGATGTTACTGCAGCAACTATTGACTTTGAAAAGCAGGAACCTTTACCGGTGACAGAGATGCCAAAAGCTGATATGACTGATATCGAAAAAGTTGCTGAGCTGATAAATAAAGCACAGAGGCCTATTGTATATTTCGGTGGAGGCGTAGCAGCTTCATGTGCATCAAAACAATTAGCAGAATTGTTGCAGAAAGCAGATATACCAGGTACATATACGATGATGGCGGCTGGAGTTTTAGGCTATGATGACAAAAAGAACCTTGGATTGATTGGCATGCACGGAAGTGTTGCTTCAAACAAGGCAGTTGATAAAGCAGATTTAGTTTTGGCTCTTGGAACAAGGTTTAGTGACCGAGTAGCGCTGAATATGAAAAAGTTTGCAGAGGGTGCAACTATAGTCCAGATTGACATTGATAAAAGCGAAATCAACAAGAACGTACAGGTTGATTTAAGTATCGTAAGTGATGTTAAAGAGGCTCTAGATAAGTTAATCCCATTAGTAGAGAAAGTAGATCGATCTGAGTGGATTGATAAGATCCGTGAATGGAAAAAAGTTAGAGGAGACAAAAAGGAAGGAAATGCCAAGATTCATCCTTATGAAATTGTTACAGCTGTTTGTGATTTGACCGATAAAGAGACAATTTATGTAACAGATGTAGGCCAGCACCAAATGTGGGCCGCACAATATTTAAAGCATAAGAATACAAGGTGTTTTGTTACCAGCGGTGGTCTTGGAACCATGGGATTTGGATATGGTGCAGCTATTGGAGCACAAATCGGCTGCCCTGAAAAAAGAGTAATCCATTTTACTGGTGATGGTTCTTTCCATATGAACCTGGCAGAAGCATGTACGGCTATAAGCCATAACCTTCCAATTATAACAGTAATAATGAATAACAGTGTATTAGGAATGGTTTACCAATGGCAGACAGCTTTTTATGGCAAACGTTATTCTGCAACTACTCCAGAAAGAAAGACTGACTTTGTTAAAGTAATTGAAGGTTTTGGAGGCAAAGGTTATAGAGCTACAAACCCAGAAGAGTTTGAAGCAGCATTTACAGAAGCTCTTAAGTCAGAGGGGCCAGTTTGGATTGACTGCATTATTTCAAGAGAAGAAAGAGTTCTTCCAATGATTCCAAACGGCGGAACAGTAAATGACATGATAGTAGGTTAGGAAAGGGGGAGATTGCTATGACAAAAAGAAGAGAAGTAATAAGTATTTTTGTAGATAATCAGGCAAATGTTCTTAGCAGAGTTGTTAGTTTGTTCGGAAGAAGGGGCTTCAACATTGATTCCTTAACCGTATCTGCAACCAATAACCCTGAAATCTCAAGAATTACTATTGTATTTACAGGAACAGAACAGGCATTAAATCAAATTATAACACAGACAGAAAAGCTCGAGGTCGTAAAAGACATTTTCACTTTAGAAAAAGAAGAAAGCGTATATAGAGAGCTGCTGCTGGTAAAAATTAAAGCAGATAAAACAAATAGATCTGCGCTCAGAGAAATCGTTGACATATTCAGAGGAAAAATAATTGATCTTTCAAAAGGGAGCGTTGTTGTAGAACTGACAGGAGCACCTGAGAAAGTAGAAGGCTTTATGAACATGGTCAGCTGCTATGAAATCATAGAAATGTGCAGAACTGGAATAACTGGTATAAAAAGAGGTATAGCTACCCCTGAATGCATCCAGGAAGAACATGAGTTATATACGGGTGAACTTTTTGATTAAGTTGATTAAGAAAAATTTTTAATTGTTAAGATATTAAAGGAGAGAGAAAAATGGTAAAGAAATACTATGACACAGATTGTAACTTAGGAATGTTAGACGGTAAAACCGTTGCAATAATCGGATTTGGAAGCCAAGGGCATGCCCATGCTGAAAATCTTAAGGACAGTGGTGTAAACGTTGTTGTTGGTCTTAGAAAAGGCTCTGCGCATACAGCAAAAGCCGAAGCTGCTGGTCTTAAGGTTGTTGAAATAGAAGAAGCAGCAGAAGCTGGTGATGTTGTAATGATGTTAGTTCCAGATGAGCTTGCTGCAAATATTTATAAAACTCAGGTTGCTAAACATATGAAGCCAGGTAATGCATTAGCATTTGCACATGGTTTTAACATTCATTATAACCAGGTTAAGCCAGCAGCAGATATTGATGTAGTTATGATTGCACCGAAAGGTCCTGGCCATACTGTAAGAAGCCAGTATGTAGAAGGTAAGGGTGTTCCTTCCCTAATTGCTATTCATCAGGATGCAACAGGAAAAGCTAAAGATATTGCACTTGCTTATGCATCAGGAATTGGAGCAGGTAGAGCTGGTATTCTTGAAACCTCATTTAAAGAAGAAACTGAAACAGATTTGTTCGGTGAACAGGCTGTACTTTGCGGTGGTGTTACTGAGTTAATGAAGGCAGGTTTTGATACATTAGTAGAAGCTGGATACGAACCAGAAATGGCTTACTTTGAATGTATCCACGAAATGAAGCTAATTGTTGACCTAATCAACAGTGGTGGATTTGAAATGATGAGATACTCCATTTCAAACACTGCAGAATATGGTGACTACAGAACGGGCAGGAGACTAATTACAGAAGAGACTCGTAAGGAAATGAAGAAAGTTCTAGGAGAAATTCAGGATGGCACATTTGCAAGTGAATTTATTCAGGAATTCAATGCAGGCGGTCAGGCTAAATTCTTAGCTACCAGAAGAAAAGAAACAGAACATCTTCTAGTTAAGGTTGGCGGTGAATTAAGAAAGATGATGAGCTGGTTAAAAAAATAGATAAGGAGATTGCGTTATGACACTAAGAAGTGCGAACGTAACTCAGGGTGTAGAAAAGGCTCCAATGCGAAGCCTTTTTTATGCTATGGGTTATACAAAAGAAGAACTGGATAGACCACTGATAGGTGTGGTTTCAGCACATAGCGAGATCGTACCTGGTCACTATCATCTAGATAAAATTACAGAAGCTGTAAAAGCTGGTGTAAGAATGGCGGGAGGAACACCTATTATGATTCCGGCCATAGGTGTCTGTGACGGTATTGCCATGGGGCATATTGGCATGAAGTATAGTCTTGCCAGTAGAGAGTTAATCGCTGACAGTGTTGAAACTATGACATTAGCGCACGCTTTTGATGGTCTTGTACTGGTTCCAAACTGCGATAAAATTGTTCCTGGGATGGTCATGGCGGCAGTCAGAATGAACGTTCCAACAGTTGTTTGCTCTGGCGGTCCTATGATGGCTGGGCTTGTAGATGATGAGGAAATAAGCTTATCTAAAATCTTTGAGGCTGTTGGTGCCAGAAAAGCAAATATGATAGATGATGAAAAGCTAGAAGAATTTGAACAGGGATGCTGCCCAGGCTGCGGTTCATGTGCAGGTATGTATACTGCAAACAGCATGAACTGCCTATGTGAAGCATTAGGTATAGCTTTGCCAGGTAATGGCACTATCCCAGCTGTCCATAATGGAAGAATCCGTCTGGCAAAACATGCTGGCATGGCAATCATGAACTTAATCGAAAAAGATATAAAGGCTAGAGATATTATCAATGAAAGATCCATAAAAAATGCACTTAGATGTGATATGGCTTTGGGATGCTCTTCAAATAGCGTATTGCACTTGTTAGCTATCGCCAATGAGGCAGGAGTTCCCCTTGATTTAAAAATGTTTAATGCAGAGAGTGAAAAAACTCCGAACCTTTGTCATTTAGCACCTGCAGGAGAAACACATATGCAGGACTTAAATATAGCAGGAGGAATACCGGCAGTTCAAAGTGAGCTTGCTAAAAAAGGAATGCTGGATTTAGAAGTAATGACAGCAACAGGCTTGACATTAGGCGAAAATATAAGGGGTGCAAAGAACAAAAAACCTGAAACAATCAGAACTATTGACAATCCATACAGCAAAACTGGCGGTATAGCTATATTATTTGGTAACGTTGCACTTGAAGGCTGTGTAGTTAAGAGAAGTGCAGTTGCTCCAGAGATGTTAAAACACTCAGGCCCTGCAAGAGTATTTAATTCAGAAGAGGAAGCTATTGATGCAATCTATAAAGGCAAAATAGTGGCGGGTGATGTAGTTGTTATTAGATATGAAGGCCCTAAGGGCGGCCCTGGCATGAGGGAAATGTTAAATCCAACTAGTGCTCTGGCGGGAATGAAGCTAGACAAAGCTGTAGCACTTATTACGGATGGTAGATTTAGCGGTGCAAGCCGTGGGGCTTCCATTGGGCATGTGTGCCCAGAAGCTGCAAACGGTGGAAACATTGGACTGCTAGAGGAAGGCGACATCATAGAAATCAATATTCCTGAGTACTCTATCAGCGCTAAGGTGTCAGATGAAGAATTTGAGAAGCGTAGGGAACATTATGTAGCACCAGAACCAAACATCAAAACTGGATGGCTTGGAAGGTATGCAAAGCTTGTGGATTCAGCTGCAAAAGGTGCAATAATGAAACAGGATTTCTAATTTTGAAAAAATCCTTTAGGGTTTTTATTTAAGCTATAAAAAAGAGAAGAAGATTCATTTTTATGAGTCTTCTTTTCTTTTTGTATAGAAAAAATACATTTATTTTCGTAAAAAATGTATCATTTTGTTACTTAGTATGGTCTTCTATTATAGAAGTAATAAAAATGTAGAACAAAAAAGGGGATTACGTGTGATTAAAATTGCTATTTGCGATGATGAAGAAAACATATGCTCAAGGATAGAAGAACTTATACTAGATTATGGAATAACAAATAAAATAAAGGTAGACATTCAAATTTTCTATACAGGGGAAGATTTATTAAAATTAATACAACAGGGACAACAATTTGATTTAATTTTCCTTGATATTGAGATGCAACCTATGAATGGGATAGAGGTAGGGAAGACAATCAGAGAAAAAATGAAAAATGAGGTTATAAAGATAGTCTATATTTCTGCAATAGAAAGTTATGCTATGGAGCTATTTGAAGTGCGCCCATTACATTTTTTAATAAAACCTATAAGTAAGAAAAAAGTAATCTGGACTGTTACGAAAGCTATTGAATTATTAGAAAAAGATGAAACAGTATTTGAATTTAGTTGTAATAAAACTACTGTACGGGTACCAATAAAAAATATCATGTATTTTACCAGTGAAGCAAGGAAAGTAAAAATTATTATGGAAAATGAAGACAAAGAGTTTTATGGCAAACTATCAGATGTAGAAAAACAACTAAATCATAATTTTGTGAGAATACATAAATCCTATTTTATAAATCGAAAATACGTATCAGAGTACACGTATGAAAACATTCATTTATGTAATGGGGATATGCTTAATATAGCTCGTAAGTATAGAAATGAAGTAAGAAAAATATTAATGAGTAGAGAATAAATAATGGGGATAATAAATTCATATTACTGTTTAGCAATGTACTTAATTTACAATGCTTTTGGAATATATGTTATTTTTAAGTTTAATAAAATATTTTTTGATAGGACAAATGGTAATAAAAAAATAGAGCTTTTGGCATACATTGTGTACTTTGTGGTCACAAGCATAGTTTACCTATCGTGGAATTTACCAATACTTACAGTTGTGACAAACCTTATATTATGCTTTGCTGTAAATTGCGTTTACAATAGTAATCAAATAAAACGTCTAGTAATGTCAATTCTTATTAATGCAATATTTTTCTTGTCAGAAAGTATCTCTTATATAATTATGATTAAAGGCAACCTTAAAAATATTGAATTTGTTTTAAGTTTTATATCGACATTGTTAACGTTTGTTCTGGTATTAATATTAGAAAACATTATTAATAATAAAAAAACAGAGAAAGTGGCGGTAGTTCATTGGGAAGTAATTTTTACAGTCCCTGCGATAAGTATTTATATAGCTTTTGTTTTAGTTTCGTCAAGTTATCTTTTTGTACAGACAAGCTTGGGTATTTTAGGACTTCTATCAATAAACTTTTTAATATTCTATTTATATGACGAAATAGCAGAGATTTATGAGATAAAGTATGAAAAGGCATTACTACAGCAAAAAAATAAAGCATATTTAAATGAACTAGATCTAATAAAAACTTCAAATGAGAGTTTAAGAAGCTTAAAACATGATTTGAAAAACCATATTTTAACACTGGAAAGCATGACGGAAAATAATGAAACAGAAAAAACACAGAAATATTTAGGGAAAATGCGAAGTGAACTTTCAATAAGTGGAAACTATAGTTGTACTTACAACTATAGTTTGGATAGTATATTAAATTACAAATTGCAAAAAGCTAAAGAACTGGGCGCAGAGGTCAAAGCTAATGTCAATTTCCCGCAAAATTTAGAGATTGAACAGTTTGATATAACTATTGTTTTAGGAAATTTATTGGATAATGCTATTGAAAGTATTCAAGAATGTAAAGATAAGTTTATAGAGTTGAATATTAATGTAGAACGTGGAGTATTGTTTATAAATATAAAAAATTCAACTATAAGACCTGATAACGTAAAAGCTTTAAATGTTTGGAGGACAAGTAAATCGCAAGGCGAAAACCACGGTTTTGGGCTTAAACAAATCAAAAAAACAATAGATGAATATAACGGGGGATTTGATATATTCATTAAAAATAATATATGTGAAGCGAATATTATGATGTACATAAAAAAGTAAGGAAAATATCTAATATTTGTTTGTGTAGTACCTATACCTGTCAATTTTGACATTAATATATGTCGTTTTTTACAACTGCCCGTAAGGGCAATTTTTTTGTGGTAATATGCAGAAAATATAAATAAAAGGGGGGAGGCTTTATGAAGGGACAATAAGAAAATAGTAAAGTCAATAATTGATTTTTAAAAGGGTTAAATGAAGAAGGAAAAACGGTTTTAATTGTAAGTCATGATGAAAAAATAAAAAAAGTGGTAAGAGGATAGTGAACATATGAAAAATAGTAAAATAAATGCTAAAAAAGTAATAATTATAATTGTAATTATAGTTTTGGTACTATTTGGATTATACAATATTACATGGTATCAAATAACTCATGAAAAGTATGATAATTTTAGTGAAGAGATGGAGAAAACTTTTGGAGAAACTTATGTTAAGCCTTTTTATACTAGTTACAGCTCTTTTGAAAAAGGATATGGTTATAAAGTAAAGTATCCGGATTATTTATCCTATACAGGAAATTTAGCTATAACAAATAATAAGGATACTACATTAATAATATGGCCAGGTATATTTAGCGAAGATGATAATGAATATGGAGTAATAATACAAAATAATGAAAAAGGTTACCAAATCATGATTGATAAAAAGGCAAATTCAATTGAAGAAATATATGAAGATGAAAGCAAAGTTTTAAAAGAAAAGAAAGAAGAAATAAAAGACTTATTAAATAAAGCCAATGAAAAATGGAATTTATAACATGAAGCAAGGGGATATAAATCAATGAGTATAAAAAAATTTAATTTGGTATTAATGATCTTTTGCATGTTTTTTCTATTCAATCAAATTCGTGGAATACTGGATAATTCATTAAATAATTTTGTATGGATATCTATAGCAGTTAATATAGTTATACTTATGCTTTTAGCTCATTATAATTTTAATATAAATTTTCTTTATGTAAAAAAAATAATAATTATTGTAATAATAGGTTCTTTTTACTTTTCTATAGGAACATGGATTTTAGATTATAATATGCATGGATATGTGAAAAGTGGAGATGGGCTTAATGTATACATTGAATATGAGAATATTACAAAACTGCCAATAGAAATATACAAGGCCATTACAATTGGAGAAGAAAATTCAAAAAAATTTGAAAGCAATGTAGATTTAGAAGATGGAAATAAATATAAAATAAATACATTTTTTAAAGAAGATGAAATAAAGGAAGGGAATTCAGTTTCAAATATTATCATATTTAAAATGTTTAAATTTTTACCTTTTGTTAAGATTGCAAAAGTGACATATAGTCAGTAAGTTTAAAAGGGAGGACTCATTTATTTGAGACTTCCCTTTTGCTATTAATGTAAAGGTTATTTCTACAGGTTTACGGCCACCTTTTCTTTAGCATGGAATAAGCCAGTTTTTACGCACAGAATAACGGTAATAACGCAAGCTGTCAAATCGGATATAGGCTGTGCAAATAGCAGACCCGTTTTACCAAACAAGTTGGTAAGAATGAACAGTAATGGAATTAAAACAAGCCCTTGTCTTGCTATACTCAAAATTCCACCTTCTCTGGCCTTTCCTGTGGCTAAGAAATAGGAAGCATATACAAGCTGAAAACCAATGGTCATATAAGTAAGGGAGTTTACTCTGAGCACTTGCATGCCAAATATGATTACGTCTGCTGATTCCTTATTAAACAACAGTATAATATTTTTTGAAAATAAGATGCAGATAAGATTAAAAGCAATGCAGAATGCAGTTGCAATAATACTTGCTTTTTTAGTCAATTCATGAACCCTCAACATATCACCAGCTCCATAATTATAGCCTACAAGAGGTTGATAACCCTTTAAAAATCCAAATACAGCCATCATTTCCAAAGTTAAAATCCGGTTTACAATTCCTAAAGAGGCAACGGTCTGATTACCATACTTTACAGCTACCAGATTCGTCAGGCTTAAAGAAAGACTGATTAAAATCTGAAAGACTAAAATGGGAACACCAATTTTAAAAATATTACTGAATATTTCTTTAGACAATTGTACTTTTACTATTGAAAAGTTTAACATAGTTTTTTTGCTGAACAGATATTTTGTATATAGAGTGGTGGAAACCATACTGGAAACCAGAGTAGCATATGCCACACCTTCTACTCCGAAGTGAAATACATATACAAACAAGGGGTCTAATAACATATTAAGTACTCCGCCGATCATTAGTGCAAAGGCACTAAATCCTGTTGCTCCTTCGGATACAATAATGTTGTTGCATATGATGTTATACATGCTGAAAGCGAGTCCTACGATAATGATTCTTCCATATGTTTTTGCATAGCCGAAGGTGGCGGCATCGGATCCCAGCAAATGCAACAAAGGATTTATCCCGATTAACATGGCTGAAATTATTATTATTCCCACTATAGTACCCGTCACGATAGCCGTTGAGGTATAGGCAGACACTTTACTGTATTCTTTGTCGCCCAGTGCGCGGGCAATATTGGAACCTGCGCCATTTCCAAACAAGACACCAAAGCCTGTAATGATAAGAGTGAGTGGATAAACTAGTGAAACTGCAGCCATCTGATTGGTGCCCAGACCTCCTATAAAATAGCCGTCAACTAAGTTATAAAAAGATGTAATCAGCATACCAAACATGGTTGGAATCCCGAACTTAAATAGTAATTTTGTAATATTACCTTTTTCCATTTCTATGATTTTGTTTTGATTAGTCATTTTAAATTTAATCCTTCCTTTTTATGTTATAAAATAGTATTATAACTATACTGTATAGTAACTATACTAAAATCGAGAAGAAATAGGCACTTTCGTGCCTAAAAATTAGCCTTCTAATTTTATATCCATAGCTTCTTCAATTAATTTTAATACCTCGGCCATATTGTTATAAGTTTCTTCTGGCATACTGTTTAATAAGTCAAAAAATTTTTCATCATTATTTCTATGATAGGATTCATGACCTTCATAGGCCACTTTACCGCTATCTGTAACAAACAGACTGATTTGCGCATCAGAGTCAGGTGAAGTACGTTTTTCCACCATACCTTTGTCTACTAGTTTATAGATCATCTGCGATGCAGCCCCTTTGGTAATGCCTTGCTTCTTTGCCAGTTCAGTTATGCTGATGCCAGGATTTTCCACCACTACAACAACGGTATGTATTTCTGCTCTGGTAAGCATAATACCTGTACCATACTCTCTGTTTTTTAATTCCATCTGACTATACTTATGGATAACTCTTTCCATAAGAGCAGATAATGATTTAAGATCTCTCATTTGTTCACCACCTATACTGTGTAGTAACTATACCAAATTATAAAACGAATATTATTATATGTCAAGGGTAGAAACTATATAAATTTAATAATTACTGTGTACATTATGCATTTAGCTTATTGTAGTTAGGAAACTTATCTGATATTATTATAATAATGTTATAATTTAACAAAAAAGAAGGAGACTAATTACATGAAGAAATTAATTAAAAAAGTTTTTTCCATAACGTTAATTATTACCCTGATATTGACGTATTCGGGAAGCATAACTGCTTTTGCAGCAGATTCTAAGGGAATTAAGGTGCAGTACAATGGGGAAAATATTAAATTCACTGATGCTGCAGTTAAAGTAGTTGATGGAAGAACTGTTGTACCTTTTCGCCAGAGTCTTGAAACCATGGGCGCTGCTGTAAGTTTTGATACAAAGTCTAAGATGATAACAGCAAAGACAAAGGATAAAGAAATTTCCTTTACTGTTGGCAGTAAGAACATTACCATTAACGAGAATGGAAAAAAGGTAACGAAACAAATGGATACAGCTCCATTTGTTGATAAAAAATCAAATTGTACTTATGTATCTGTACGTTTTATTGCAGAAAGTATGGGTTATAGTGTAGGCTGGGATGAAGCGGAAAAGACTGCAATTATCATAAATCCTGCAGATATTTATGCTAATGTGGATAAAGACTTTTCTATTGTCAGCAAATTATTAAAGACAGATTTAGACCTAGAAAAAACATATGAAACAAATGGTAAGTTCAGTTGTGATGTAGTAACAAAAAATGCACCTAACACTACAAATTCAGCCATGAACTTTTCTGTAAACGGTGAAATGAATGGAGTACAGCAAAAACTAAATGCTGATTTAACCATGAAATTTACAGTAAATATGGATAAGATGCTGACAACCTTATCAGCTGAACAAAAGGCAGCCTTTCAGCCAATGCTGGAAATGCTGAAAAATGCAGACATGAACATAAAAATGAATGGTGAAACTGGAAATACATATATGCAGTCTAATCTTTTTTCTGTATTAAATCCTACAGCAGATAAGAATACTTGGTATAAAATGAATGTGTATGACCAATATGATGCAATGGGAATCGATTTGAAATCCATTATGAGCCATCAATCTACCAGAATGAGTTTATCTGATTTGATGAAAGTAATGTCTTCTGTTGAATATTCAGATGTTTCTGCGTATAAAGACATGAAAACGTCATATACTTTCTTAAAATACCTTATTGGCGACGATGCGTTTACAACAAAGACTTCTGGAGATATTAATACGTATACTTTAGATATTAACCAGACTGCAATTATGGCTGCTTTAGCAAAGACAGCAGTTGCTGAAGGAGTAACAAATGACGCAATAGACTTAAAAGAGTTAGAGACGTTTTTAAAGGAAAGCAAATTAAGTGCTAATCTTACCATCCAAGATAAAGGTGGAAGCCTGTATGGATATAGCATAAAGGGTTCAGGTTCAATAGAAAAGAAGGGCAGTTTTGCAATGAATATTACTGGAGATCAGAAGAACGCAGTAATTGATATGACCTTAGATATGGAAGAACTGATGAAGATGGCTATAAAGGCCGAGTCTCATATTTCCGAAACAACAAAGAAGCTTAATGTAGAGATCCCTGCTGGGGCTAAGGTTGTAGAAATGCCTTTACAAAACCCTACTCTTTAGTCAAATATTAAAAAGTTTTGGCGATATTTCAGATAAATATTAATGAAATTAAAAAACTATCCTCCTTGATTAAACTTAACATCAATCAAGGAGGATAGTTTTTATTTATTAATTTGGAAGCTGTTTCCCACAGTTGCTGCAGAACTCATAATCTGGGGCAACCTTAGCGCCACAATAAGGGCAGAATGATTGTTTCTCATGAAAATCCTGCATTGGGTCTGTCTCTTCTGCCTCATCCACAATATCAAATTCAGAAAACCGATTTTTACCAGTTGCATTCTTAAAATTATAAATCCCTTGAACAATGGCTACGCAGACAAAGATGACACCAAATATTGAAAAATACCAAGGCGCCATCATGTTAACCGTGCAAACAGTCCAAAAAACACCAAATACTCCTGCGGCAATAGAACCAAACGCCCCCATCATAGAAGGTCCTCTTCCTGGTTTAATACTTTTCATTAATATATCCCCCTTTTATTAAGCATAATTTTTATTTGGAATGAGTTTTAGCTGTAAGTTAAATATTTTCGCTGAAAGTTCATCAGAGTTTACTTCGTTTAGATACTTCATATATACCTGTGGTGCATGTGCACTTGTGGTTCCAGTAGGTATAAGATTCTCTTCTAAAAGTGCAAGAGAAAGCTTCGCTTTATTAAAATCTTTTACTGTTGGTGCTATTTCTGTAAGTTGTGATAAAGCTTTTTTTGCTGCAGTTAGGTCTTCAACTTTTATCTGCGTTTCATCAGGTAAAGAATAAGTTACCCCATATTTACTATATCCCCACTTTGCTAAAGGTATTTCTGTTACTATGTCCGCAGGATTTACTGCATTAAAAATATTAAAGTATACATTAGAGCTAATCTTTGCAACATTTGGAGTAGCAAACGTATATCCGTAAATATCAGACTGGTCTGCTAGTTTTTCACTCTTAGACAAGTCAGCAGCCAGTAAGTTGGCAACAGCAGCTCCTCTGCTGTGTCCGGTAATTAAAAACTTAGTATTTAATCTGTCCAGATTCAGGCTTTTAATATATTTATTTAAATTAGCTAACAGTGCTTTTTCGGCCTTACTAAAACCTTCATGTATGGCAGGACTGCTCCCGGAATCATTTATATTAAAATTACTAATCCATTCATTATCTCCACTGGTTCCACGTATAACCACAGCAATCAATGTGTATTCTCTATTCTGGCATTTTACTTGCTTGTGGGCAAAAGAGTAGGCCACTAAATTTGTATTCATCCGAGAGGCATTTTTGTAAGAAGTATTATCATAGGTCGTATCATTTGTGAAGCCATTTTCAGTTAAAACTTTTTCAATATTGGCAGCAGTATTGCCATAGGCGGCAGAACTCAATGTAAGAGAATATTTTGCTAAATCTAAATTGAATTCTGTGGAAGACTGTTCAAAAAGGGAATCTGGTGTGGTTGTAGCGAAAACAGTATTTAAATTCATTGGAATTAAGCCAAAAGCCAAAACAATAGTAAATATGATAAGGAATAATCTAATTTTCTCCATCATTACTTTCTTCTCCTTCTAACTGCATCACAGCTTGAATCTGAACAAAATGTTTTGCCGTACGCGGACTTCTTCCCCCATTTCTAATAGCGAAAGCTTCAGCTTTTATGCATAAATCCTTCTCACAAAGTGCCAGATTATATTCTTTTGCTAAATGCTTCACTATATCTAAATAATTATCTTTATCAGGGGCCTGGAATGTAACAGTAAGACCGAACCTTGCAGACAAACTAAGTGTTTCCTGGATGGTATCATTCAGATGCAGGTCATCCCCATTTCTTTCTGACATGTTTTCTTTAATTAAGTGTTTTCTGTTACTGGTTGCATAGATTGCAACGTTCTTACTTCTAGAAGCAATACTGCCTTCAAGAACTGCTTTTAAAGCAGCAAAGCTATCGTCATTACCACTAAAACTTAAATCGTCAATAAACAATATGAACTTAAGGGGATTGATAGATAGGGTTTCCAGCAAGTTTGGCAGATGAATTAACTGATCTTTTTTAATTTCAATAAGCCTCAGCCCTTTATCCTTGTATTCATTTAAGATGGCTTTTACAGTTGAGCTCTTCCCAGTTCCCGCGTCACCATATAAAAGAGCATTGCTTGCGCCAGTACCTTCAATTAGTGACAATGTGTTTTGGATAATGAGGCTGCGCTCTCTTTCGTAACCAGGAAGGTCAGAAAGCCTTTGTGGATCTGGATGTGTGATAGGCACAACTCCATCAGAACTTAAAACAAATGCATAATATTTCGCATAAATACCATACCCATTTGTAGGAAGCTTAGAGATTCGTTCCATATATAAAGAAGTTAAATCCACAGGTTCGTTAGTCCATACAGGTAAAAAACCTTTATAATTTATGATAGATTTTGCATCTTCTGGTGTCAATGATGCGAGTCTGGTTAATACATTTAATTCATTTTTCAAGCTGGATTCTATGACATGATCAAAAACTTTTCCCGCGCCTTTTCCAATAATATAAAAATTTTCATCACTCATAATTAGTTCTGTTATGTAATGGGAGAAGGAACTAGTGCTGTTAAATAGTTTAGAAACAAAGTCCCCATAGACGTGGAGAACAAGGTCTTTTGAATCTAAAGAATAAGTTGATGTTGCTAATTCTTGGAAACTTTGGATAACTTCATCTTTTAGAACATTCCTAAAAATGGCCAAAGTGTTTAATTCTGTAGATAAATCATGTAATTTGTTCATAAAATACTCCTTGTATCTATATATAAGTTTTATTGATAAACCTCTATAAAAATGATATTATTTAACTATTAATTATACCACGAATTTTAGGTGATTTTAAGGACTATACTAAAAGTATAATAAAATATTCGGGAGGTAGATGCTCATGCTTACGTTAGACAAAATATACCATGCAGCTTATGTCTTAAGAGAGGTGGCAAGAAAGACAGATTTGATTTTAGCCCCAGGGCTGAGTCAGGAAAATACCATATATCTTAAAACAGAAAACCTGCAGGTGACAGGTAGTTTTAAACTTAGAGGCGCTTATTATAAAATAAGCCAACTAAGTGAAGAGGAGAAAAAGCATGGGATTATTGCATGCAGTGCAGGAAACCACGCTCAAGGAGTCGCGCTTGCAGCACAAAAAAATGATATTCCTTGTTTAATTTGTATGCCGGATGGAGCTCCGTTAAGTAAAGTGGAAGCAACAAAAAAATATGGAGCCGAAGTCTGTCTAGTGAAGAATACTTATGATGACGCCCATGCAAAAGCATTGGAAATTCAGAAAGAAGAAGGAAGAACCATGATTCATCCTTTTGATGATGATGATGTCATAGCCGGACAGGGGACAATTGGACTGGAAATTTTAGATCAGCTTTCCAGCGCAGATGCAGTAATTGTGCCTGTAGGCGGAGGTGGGTTACTTAGTGGAGTGGCCTTTGCCATAAAAAATCTAAATCCAAACTGCAAAGTCTATGGTGTGCAGGCAGCAGGAGCGCCCAGCATGTATAAGTCTATAAAAGGTGGAGAGCCAATAACTCTTGATTCCGTCAATACTTTTGCAGATGGAATAGCGGTAAAGCACCCCGGCGACATTACCTATGAAATGATTTTAAAATACGTAGATGATATGGCTATTGTATCTGAAGATGAAATTGCAGCAGCCATACTTGCACTGATGGAAAAGCAAAAGCTAGTTGCAGAAGGAGCTGGTGCTGTTTCTGTTGCAGCGGCAATGTTTAATAAGTTTAACCTGCATGGAAAAAAGGTGGTATGTCTTGTCAGTGGAGGGAACATTGATGTAAGCTTTTTAAACAGAGTCGTAACAAGAGGCCTGATTATGAGTGGCAGAAGAAGTACCATAACTGTTGAACTAGCAGACAGACCAGGGCAGCTTTTAAGCGTTAGCGAAATTATAAGCCGTTGTGGTGGTAACGTTGTTACTGTATATCATGATAGAAGCGACCCAAATATGGCAATTAATAGTTGTTTCCTCAGAGTGGTTATGGAAACAAGAGACAGAGAACAAGCGGCAGAGATAAAACAGGAGTTAATAAAAGCAGGCATGCAGCTTGTGGGAGAAAAGCCACAATAATAAAGACATAATATAAAGGGGCTTGAACACTAACTTATGCGTTAGGTGTTCAAGCCCCTTTACACTTTTTGCTATATAGCGTTTGAGACAAGTTCAAAGCTTCTAGTTATTGATAGGGTAAAATTTTCGATACTTTTCGTCATACATTATGGTCAATGCTTCTTGTTCTGAAACAGTTTTTAATTTGTAGATTGGCGTTCCCTCTGTCAACAAATTAGAATCCCAATCTTGATTACCAATGACAAGTCGAATAGACCCTCCTATCCTACTTCCCACTATTTTTATTTATAATTGTGCAAATAATGAACATAAGGCTGCATACGGCAATATGATTATCTAAGAAGAATAAAATTAAGGAGGCAGCATATGAAGCCGATTAGCTATTTACAGACAGATAAACGATGGGCTGGTATTGACTATTCTGCCAAAGGCGAAAATACAACAATAGGCGAATCTGGATGCGGCCCATCCTGCATGGCAATGGTAATTGCCACTCTTAAAGATTCAACGGTTACGCCAAAGGAAACTTGTGCATGGGCACTAAAAAACGGGTATAAAGCTTTCAAGCAAGGCACGTATTATAGTTATTTTGTACCTGCAGGAGCAGAGTATGAAATTAATTTAATAAAAGTCAATAAATTAAATCTTTATGGGGATAAAAGTACTTCGGCTAAGGAAGCTCATGAAAAAGCCGTTATAGCGTTAAAATCAGGCCGCTGGGTGATTTCTTGTATGGGAAAAGGTAACTGGACAAAGTCAGGTCATTACGTTCTGGCATACGGCGTAGAAGAAAATAAGGTATTGATAAATGACCCAGGAAGCACAAAAGCCGGAAGGATTCGTGCAGATATTGAATTATGGCAAAGCCAAGTTAAATACTATTGGATAGTAGAAGTAGATAGTATAAATGAAGAGGAGGAAGTGTCAGTGATAAGGTATGAGAAACTTAAGGATATATCCAATGATTATGGCTTTAGAGATATCATTGAAATTCTAATGAATGCAAAAATAATTAATGGGGACGGCTCGGATACCAGTGGAAATAATGATGTTATAGATTTATCTCTGGATCAGGTCCGCACGTTTGTAATGCTGTATCGTGGCGGTGCTTTTGACCGTAAGCTCATGGAAATGGGAATGCAGCCTGCTGTTAAAATTTAAATCAAGGGAGCTAAAGCTTTAGAAATGCAGGGATGTGTTTTTAAAGCTTTTTATTCATGAGAAAGGCCCGATTACATAGGGTAACCAGGGCCTTTATCACATACTATTTTGATTGTTGACTTATATCATTTACTGTTTTGGATAAATGTTGTTATCATAGGAGCGTGAATCAGTTCCAAATACTAGAATTGGCGCAATAGATTTGTTTTTTACGTTTCTTCCGGCGGTGGAAATATCATAATCTCGCATTGTGATATTGTAAATTGTTGCACCATCAGCGAACCCGAACAATCCGATTACTTTTGAATTAGGGTTGGTCATTGTCAGCCCTTTTATTTCAAAACCATTTCCGCAATAAGTCCCAGTAAATGGATTTTTAGGGGCTCCTATGGGTTCCCACTCAGCCGTTGACATTTGTATATCGGCAGCCTGAATATAGTCTTTATCAAGGGTATAACTCCCTTGACCGATTGACCGCAGTTGTGTTTCATTTTCTACTTGATAGTATTTTTTTCCGGCTAAAATGAAGGTATCCATTGTCAATTTATCATTTGGAGTGCCGATAATTTTGGGATAAACCCGATTGTCCGTTAATGTGACGTTGGTAGGAACAGCACAAATCGGGTCAGCTTTCTTTTCTGCTATGTTTTTTCCCGCTGATGATATGTCTATATCTCTTAATTCAATATTATGCAGGCTTGCTCCTTTAGCATATCCGAAAAAACCGGACACTTTTGTGTTGGGGTTAGTCATAGTCAAGCCCTTAATATTGAAGCCATTTCCATCAAAAGTCCCAGTAAAAGGCTTAGTAGCAGTTCCGATAGGCACCCATTCGTCAGTGGATAGAACAATATCCTTTGCAAGCATATACAGTTTGTCTAAGCTATTGCTGCCTGTACCGATGGAACGAAGCCCCTTCTCTGTATAAACGAAGTAAACGGTTCTATTATTGATAGTGCCGCCAGCTTCAATATCGGGGACACTGGTTGACTCAGCGCTAATGTTGACAGCAGCATACGCGCCTGAAAAAGTAAAACCGCAAACCATTACGACCGTAAGTAGTAATGATATGCATATGCCCCATTTGCTTTTTTTCTTAAATTTCATAATAGCATCTAACCTCTCTTTCAGCAATTCCACACTTTCAGTAAGCGTGACAGAGGCAAGAGCATTTTCGTAATGCCCACCTGTTTTTATTGCTTCAATCAACGTATCACCATAAGCGTATTTTTCTTTTTCAGTCAGTCCCTTAATAACTGTTTCATCACAAGACAACTCACATGCTTTGCTTATTTCCCGTCCCATTAAACGCACGGCAGGGTTAAACCAATGGACGCAGATGGTGATTTGTATCAGCCATTTATAAAACATGTCCCGTCGTTTATAGTGGGTTAGTTCATGCAAAATTGTGTACTCAAAATCAGAATCAGATAGTTTTGTGGTAGGGAGCATAATGCAGGGTCGAAAAAAGCCAATAAGCAAAGGGGATGAAATCAGCGGATTTGTGTAAATTAAAACCGCTCTTTTTATACCTTCTTGTTCTACTAATTTCCCCAAACGCTCCCAATGCTTAATATCTGACACTTCAACTTGCCCTGCTTTTATATACTTCACAAAACTTTGATAGATGGTTATTTTTCGAATTAACAGCAAGGCTGCCACAAATAGCCAGATCAGCAAAGCATTTTGTATCACCTTATCAAGTATGCTTTGTACTACCGCTACAATTTCTTTTGGCCCCTGAGCGTTTGTCATATCATCTTGATTTACGTTCTGATAATCACTTTCGTTGTAAGTTGACAAGTCTGCCACATTTTGTTTAGGGGCCTCTATCATTTCTGATTGTGGAATAACATTGTCAATTTGCTGGAATACATTTCCCACAAGGTTTATTTCAAGCGTAAAGGGCAGCAACAAACGGGCAATCACAATCAGCCAAATGTAATACTGCCAGCTTTTGCTAATCTTATTCTTGATTAGCGGCTTCCAAAGGATAAGAATGAAAATTAAGAATGTGCCAGAAATAGATAAGGACAGCAATACTTTTAGCAGTTCGTTCATTCTTTCCCCTGGCCCTCTCTCCAATGTTTTTTTAATCGCTCGTAATCATCGGATGAAATTAAATCCTTGTGAATCAATGTGGAAATTAAGTCCTTGGCATTCCCCTCGTAAATCTTTTCTAGGAATGTTTCTGTTTGCGCAGCTTTGTATTCTGCTTCCGAAACTAGAGCAGTATACTTGTTCCTGTGGCCAATCTTGCTAATTTTCAGGAATCCCTTTTCTATCAGGCGGGATAGCAAAGAAATAATCGTGTTTTTAGTCGCTGGTGTCCCTTTCGTTTCCAGTGCTTCCACGATTTCAGCGTAAAGGGCTGATCCGCTATTTGCCCAAATGGTTTTCATAAGCTCTAATTCAAAATCCGACACCTGTTGTATCATTCTGATTCTCCTCTCTAAGATTGCGTAGTGCACTCTAAGCATAAGATAGCACTTTGCACTCTAACTGTCAACCAATTTTATGGAAATATCCTGCTACGTTTTTTACTCTATTTTGTGTGGAAAATTTCAATAAATAAGATAAAAAAACATAATATGATTGACTAATCAATAAAATTTTAAGGAGAGGTATATTTTGAAGTAGGTAAAGATGTGGACATAATTGTTGCAAAAGGTACTCCTCTTGAGAATGGAGGTAAGTGTGAAAAATGTAAAACGAATGTTTATAAACGGGCAGTGGTTATTGTCTTCTTCCGAAAAGACGAAGGACATAATTAACCCTGCAACAGGGGAAATCGTTGCAGTTGTAACAGAAGGCCAAGATAATGATGTCATATTGGCCGTAGAGTCAGCTAAAATTGCCTTTAAAGACGATTCTGTATGGAGAAGTATGAGTGCTGAAGAACGTGGCGCGTTATTGTATAAAATCGCAGATTTAATTGAAAAAAGGATAGATGAGATAGCAAGGACAGAGTGCATAAATACAGGAAAGTTGTTTAGAGAAACAAGATACGATGATGTGTATGCTGCCATAGGAGCATTTAGATTTTATGGTGGGATTGCAGCTTCTCTACAGGGGCATACGTCCAATAATTCAAATAATTTGTTATCAATGACAATTAGGGAACCTATAGGTATTTGCAGCATAATCGTTCCGTGGAATTACCCTTTGGGAACTGCATCAGCAAGTATAGCACCAGCATTGGCAGCAGGCAATACCATAATTGTAAAGCCATCTTCCCTTACTCCTTTAACAACCATTATGCTTTTTGAAATTTTTGAAGAAGCAGGCTTACCGGCAGGGGCTGCAAATCTGGTTTTGGGTTCCGGCAGTAACATCGGAAAGGAATTAATTACAAACAAAAATGTAAACAAGATTGTTTTTACCGGCAGCACAAAAACTGGTATGGATATCATTCAGGATTCATCGTCAAGTTTGAAAAAATTAGCACTTGAGTTGGGAGGTAAATCTCCAGTTATAGTGTTTGATGACGTGGATATAGATTTAGTCGTAGATAATGTTATGTTTGGCATATTTTTAAGTCAAGGTCAGGTTTGTGTGGCAGGTTCAAGGCTATTGGTTCAGGAAGGCATATATGATAAGTTGGTTGAAACCTTAGTAAAAAGAGTAGGCTCCATAAAGATTGGAATGCCTTTTGATGAAAATGCAGAATTTGGCCCATTGATTTCAAAAGAACATATGGCTTGCGTATTGAATTATATAGTGGTGGGGATAAGAGAAGGCGCCAAGCTGGCAGTGGGAGGCAAGAGAATAGTTGACGGAGATTTTGAAAAAGGATGCTTTGTTGAGCCCACTGTATTTATAGATTGTAAAAGCAATATGAGAATAGTGAAGGAAGAAATATTCGGGCCAGTTTTGACAGTTCAGAGTTTTTCAACTGAACAAGAAGCTATCGATATAGCTAATGACACTATTTATGGATTGGCAGGAGCCGTATTTACAAAGGATATTGGGAAAGCTCTTAGAGTGTGTAAGTTTGTAAAGTCTGGATTGTTATGGGTGAATACATATTTAGAAGCTGGCTCAAGCCTTCCAGTGAGTCCATATAAGCAAAGCGGCATAGGAGTTATGGGCGGAATACAAGGTCTGGAAGAGTTTACTATTTTAAAGCAGATAAATATGAGTTTAAACCCTAAAAAAACCAATTGGTTTCAGAATGATGATAAAAGGAAAGAAGGCGGGCTATGAGAAATACAGTTGAAATTACAGATGACAGAAATTTAAAGTCTGTCATGGTCAGGATTCCTAAATTTAAAATATCCGACGTTATTGAAGGGGGTGCTGATGTTACGCATCCAGCATTTATAGTGGACGGAAATGAGTTAGAGGCAATATATATAAGCAAATATCAAAATGTGGTGATTAATGGATTAGCATATAGTTTGCAAAACAAAGACCCAGAAGTTTTTGTCACTATAGAGGAAGCGCGAAACTATTGTAAAAATAAGGGTAAGGGGTGGCACCTCATGACTAACGATGAATGGGCAGCTGTAGCCCTTTTATCAAAAAAGAACAATACCCTTCCCAGAGGAAATAATAATTATGGGAAAGATTACCGATTTGAAGATCAAGAAGGAACATTATCAGAAAATAAACCGTGTCCAATCGAAGGAAAGCCTTTTAGAATCCTGACGGGCTCAGGCCCTGTTGAATGGAGCCATGATGGGACAACAGACGGCATCTATGACATGAACGGTAATGTTTGGGAATGGGTCGACGGCATTCGTTCAGTTGACTGCGAATTACAGCTTAGGAGACAAAGTGACGGTGTATGGCGTGCTTTGGACGGTGGGGGGGATTTCTGTAAAGCAGGTGCGAGGGAATCCTTAAAATACAGGGATCTGAACACAGATGGTACACTAATATTATCGGTATCTGAAAGTGGTGAACACACGGATAAAGACACATTAATTAGCCCATATAAGACTGTAAAAACCAATGTAGATAAGGCCTTCACCAATAAGCTTATAGCTATGGCTCTGCTTCCAGAAGGTGATAAATATGAAGAAGATGTGGTGGCCGTCAACGTAAAAGGAACATATAACGCTATACGTGGAGGTTATTGGATAAACAAAGAAAATGCAGGAGTATTTGCATTGGGACTAATATTAAAAGACGATGAAAACTATTTTGATGTGGGATTCAGATGTGCGTATTATGAACAATAGAACATAGAGAAGGAGAATAAGCAGTTGAGTAAAGATTTTGAAACAAAAATTATAACTGAGAAGCTTGACCTTAAAACCACAGTAATGTATGGAATCGGAGGTATGGGAGAAGACATAGCGTACAATATATTCTATATGTTTTTCATCTTCTTTTTGACTAGTGTTGCAGGAATAAATCCAGCAGCAGCAGGGACAATATCACTAATAGCAGTAATGTGGGATGCAATAACGGATCCAATAGTAGGATATTTGTCGGACAGATATAAAGGGAATAAATTTGGGAAGAGAGCCACTTTTATATTAGCAGGAGCTATTCCTCTTGGTTTATTTGTTTTTATCCTGTTTTGTGATGTGAATCTTGGGCAGACAGCAAAGATTTTATACTTTATTATGATAAATATAGCTTTCTGGATGTTTTTTACCATAGTTGATATACCGTACATAGCTGTAGCATCAGAAGTAACTGATGATTACGATTCTAAAACTAGGATGCGGACTTCTGTGCTTTTATTTTCTGCATTTGGTCAGGTAATTTTAACGGTAGGCATATTAAAATTTATGGATTTTATGGCGCTTCAGGGCAAAAGTGACGTTTTGACATGGAAGATAATCGGTGCCGTTTTAGGAACGGTAACAGCCATTGCATTTCTTACAACAGCTGTTGCACTTAGAGGAAAAGATCGCAATGCAATTAAGGAAGAAACAGTAAAAAACAACCAAAGCGGTGGATTTATCCAAGTAGCCTTTAAGGATGCTAAGGATTTATTTCATATAAAGCAGTACAGACTGACTGCGTGTATGGGATTTTTATATAATGTGTTTTTGGGCGTATCTAACAGCTCTTTATTATATTTTTTAATGTTTACATGTAGATTTGATAACAATCAGATAGCTATGGTCAACTTCTGGCCTGGAATTATTTCTATAATGTTTATCGTGCCAATGGGAAATCTTATAGTTAAACTGGGTAAAAAATCTGGGATGTTGATCGGATTTATAATTCTATTTGTATATTCAGTCATTTTATGTTTTATAACTCCAAGCACATTTCTTATGATGGCGCTTCTAATATGTTTATGTCTGGCTTCTGCATCATTTTGGATTATAATATATGCCATGAATTTTGACATAGCTGAAATATATGAATTTAAGTACGGAAAAAGAAGAGAGGGGCTAATCATTTCGCTAAGCTCATTCTTAACAAAAGCAGGAGTTGCTATAGGTATGTGGCTGAATGGAATAGTAATGTCATTACTTAGGGTCGATCCTACCGTTGAAGTGGTCACTGAAAGTATGAGTTCGGCATTAAGAGTGATTTATGCAGGAATTCCGATAGGTATAATCTTTGTCATGATAGTTGTATGTTCACGGTACAAAGTTAATAAAAAAAATATAACAGAGTTGGAGCAGGCTCTAAAACTAAAAAAAGACGGAGAGGAATATTCTCTAGAGGCTTTTAAAAACATTTTATAGCGCCCAAATACTCAAGAACCAGATTGAAAAAATAAAAATACAATTATAAAAATGGGGAAGAAGTAAATGAAAGTAAATGTAAATTATGAAAATAAAAGAAACCTTATTTTAGAAGCTTTCTATAAGCTTGTTGCCGAATTGGGTATGGAGAATGTATCCATAACTAAAATTGCTAAAGCTATAAATATACCGTCAAGCCTTATTTTTTACTATTTTAAAAATAAGCAAGAACTCATATATGGGCTCATTGATTATATGTTTGACAGGTGTATAGATGTTTCAATTCCTCCAGTGGAGATGTCAAACAAGGATGTAAAAGGTGAGTTTACCAAATTTATTGACTCCATGTTTTCTGTTAAGGGTGCATTAGATATTGATTCAAGAGTATATTTTTCTTGTGTGAATATAGCACTTCGTGATAAAAAAGCAAAAGAAAAGTTTATAGCATATACACAGCAAGCTAATGAAAAGCTATTACGATATATAGAATATTTTAAGGATAAAGGGGTTATAAATTGTGATAATGCCACAGAAATAGTTTATTATTTAATGGTTGTTATTGCAGGGCTGCAGGATACTTTGGATTTTTTAGATGACCACGAGAAATTTAAATGTATTGTAGACTTCCATAAAAAGCAGCTATTTAGATTTTTGGCATTTATAGAATGATTCTAAGGCTAGCAAAGATGGAAGATAAAAAGGCTGATATTTTTATAACTAGAATAAAAGTAAATATAACCCATAAAGGGCTGAATACTGTTTTGTAATCATGGTATGCAGCCCTTTTGTTATTTTAAAAAGTAGAAAGGTAGACTATTTTTTTATAAGGGTAATTAGGCCAATAATTAATAGAACAACAGAGATAGAACCAAAGAATATACCCATACCAGAGGAAATCTTTTCGACAGAATTTAAAACCTTCAAGGCCTTGTTAGTTTTTTCTAACTCCTTTTGGGCTTCCAGTGCAGATAATTTTTTTTGATAGGCTTTTTTTGAAAAGCTGAGTATAATACAAACGCAAGAACAAACTAACAAAATAAGTGATATTATCAATAGCTTAAAGTCAAAGTCCTTTAGTGATATGTAAATAGCTAAAAAGGATGTTATAAGATAAATAATTCCTAAAATAAACACTTTTCTATTATAAATTTTAATCACAGGTATACCCCTTATTTTTTCATTGAACTAGTTAATAGTACGAATTAATAACATGAAATTACTATATCACTCTGAAGGTGCTTGTTCAACAAACAAATTTATACGTATAATTTAAAAATAATAGCTAATTAGTTCAAAAATAGTATAATTATTCATAGTAAAGCAATAACGAAATAAAGTGATGTAGCTATAAATAACTAATGAAAAAGTACTATGTTGCTTTAATATAACAAAGCGAAGTTTTCAAGAGATTGTATGCAAAAACGCCTAAAAATACAACATTTCAATAAATTTTAAGAAAATTTAAAATAAAGTATTGTAAATTTATTAACAAGTTTGGTATAATGATTGTGGAGTCTAAATATTAAAAGACTTTTGCATAAACATACAGACATAATGAATAATTATTAAAAATATAAAAAATGAAAGGAACGAAGTCATGAGCATTACTATTAATGGAACAAAGCTAACGGTTGAAGAAGTAATCCGTGTAGCAAGATTTGATGAAGAGGTTGTTATTACACCGGAAGCACAGGCTGCTGTAAAGAAGGCGAGAGATTATGTTGACAAAAAATTAGCAGAGGGTGCGGTTATTTATGGATTGACAACTGGATTTGGAAAATTCTCTGATACATTTATCTCCAGTGACGAAACTGCAGATTTACAGAGAAACCTTATTATTAGCCATACGTGCGCTATGGGCAAGGGCTTGCCAAGAGAAGTTGTTAGGGCAGCAATGCTGCTTAGATGCAATGCACTTTCAAGAGGCCATTCAGGTATTAGACCTGGAACGTTAAATACTTTACTAGAAATGCTAAATAAGGGTGTTCACCCTGTTATACCTGAAAAAGGGTCATTAGGCGCTTCTGGAGATTTAGCTCCACTTTCACATATGGTTCTTACTATGATTGGTGAAGGCGATGCTGAATACAAGGGAGAAATTATGCCTGGCGCAGAAGCTATGAAGAAGGCAGGAATTTCTACTGTTGTGCTTGCAGCGAAAGAAGGTCTTGCACTAATAAATGGTACTCAGATTATGACTGCTGTTGGTGTAAATGTTCTTTGGGATGCAATGAATCTACTAAAAGTAGCAGACATTGCGACTTCTATGACAGCTGAAGCTTTAAATGGAATTAAGAAAGCCTATGATCATAAGGTTCATGATGTGAGAGGTCACCAGGGACAGAAGGATGTAGCAAATAATTTACTTACATTACTTGAAGGAAGTGACAATGCGCACGAAACAAATCCAAATAAGGTGCAGGATCCATATTCATTAAGATGTATTCCACAGATTCACGGAGCATCAAGAGATGCAGTTCAATATGTATATGAGGCAGTAACAAGAGAAATTAATGCAGTAACTGACAATCCACTTATTTTCCCTGATGAAGATGAAGTGATATCAGGTGGTAATTTCCATGGTCAGCCGATGGCTCTTGCATTCGATTTCTTAAAGCTGGCTATATCAGAGCTTGCTGACGTTTCGGAGAGAAGAACAGAAAGGCTTGTTAACCCTCAGCTGTCTGAAGGCTTACCTGCATTTCTTACAAAGCACGGTGGAGTTTGCTCTGGCTTTATGATTGCTCAGTATGCAGCTGCATCAATGGTTTCAGAAAACAAAATCTATGCACATCCAGCTTGTGTTGATTCTATTCCTTCATCAGGAAATCAAGAGGATCATGTAAGTATGGGAACTACAGCAGCAAGAACAGCAGCATTAATTCTTGATAATGCACAAAAAGTTCTGGGTATCGAATTATTTGCAGCGTCACAGGGTATCTGGCTAAGAGGAGAAAAAGGATTAGCAAAGGGTACACAGGCAGCATATGATTTCATAAGACAGTTAGTAGCTCCGGTAGATCAGGATGTTGTTATGCATTATGAGTTAGTGAAGTTTGATGAAATGATTAAGAATAATTCCATTGTTGAAGCAGTTCAAAAAGCGGTAAATATAATTTAATAAAGACACAAAGCATATCGCAAATAGGCGATTAGGCAGAACTAGGAGGTAATATAAATGTTAAATAACCAAAAAATTGCAGATGCTATGACTATAAAACTGGATGCAGCATTACCAGAATATCCAGCTTTTGAAGAAGGTAAGAGAAGAGCTCCAGACAGAGGATTCAGACTTACACCTGCACAGACTAAACTTGCGCTTAAGAATGCGCTTAGGTATGTGCCAGGAGAATTACACGAAACTTTAGCTCCAGAATTTATGGAAGAATTGAAGACTTATGGAAGAATCTATGCGTATAGATACAGACCAGCAGGGAGAATATACGGAAAACCAATTGAAGAATACAAAGGAAACTGTATTGAAGGTAAAGCATTCCAGGTTATGATTGATAATAATCTTGACTTTGAAATCGCACTTTATCCTTATGAACTGGTTACCTATGGAGAGACTGGCCAGCCTTGCCAGAACTGGTTACAGTACAGGTTAATCAAGAAATATCTTGAAGAACTGACTGATCATCAGACTTTAGTAGTTGAATCAGGGCATCCGCTTGGTTTATTTCCATCAAAGCCAGAAGCTCCTCGTGTAATCATTACCAATTCCATGATGATTGGTATGTTTGACAATTTGGAAGACTGGGAAATCGCAGAAGAAATGGGTGTTGCAAACTATGGACAGATGACTGCCGGAGGCTGGATGTACATTGGACCTCAGGGTATTGTTCATGGAACATTCAATACCATATTAAATGCAGGCAGAAAATATCTGGGAGTACCTGAGCAGGGTGACTTGGCGGGTCACACCTTTGTGTCATCAGGGCTTGGGGGTATGAGTGGTGCTCAGCCTAAGGCTGCGAATATTGCAAGAGCAGTTGGCATATTCGCCGAAGTGGATCTTTCCAGAATTGAAACAAGACACGATCAGGGATGGGTTGATGTAATCCTTGACAATCTGGATGATGTATTTAAGCTTGCTAATGAAAAAGTTGCAGCAAAAGAATCCATTTCTATTGCATACCACGGTAACATTGTAGATTTACTAGAGAAGGCTGCAGAGGTTGGTTTTAATATTGATTTATTATCTGACCAGACTTCCTGCCACAACGTATATAACGGTGGTTACTGTCCAGTTGGATTGACTTTTGATGAAAGAACTGAACTTCTCCATAAAGACAGGGATGAGTTCTGTAAGAAGATTGACGAGACATTACGCAGACACTTCCAGGCTATTAAAAAGTTAACAGCTAAGGGAACTTACTTCTTTGATTATGGTAACTCCTTCATGAAGGCTATGTATGATGCAGGAGTTCAGGAAATATCAAAGAATGGTATAGATGAAAAGGACGGATTTATCTGGCCTTCATACGTTGAAGACATCATGGGACCTATGTTATTTGATTATGGTTATGGACCTTTCAGATGGGTTTGCTTATCAGGGAAGCCAGAAGATCTGGATGCAACAGATAAGGCAGCTATGGACTGTATTAATCCTGACAGGAGATTCCAGGATAGAGATAACTGGGTTTGGATCAGAGATGCTAAGGAAAACAAGTTGGTTGTAGGTACTCAGGCAAGAATTCTTTATCAGGATGCAGAGGGAAGAACAAACATTGCGCTTAAGTTCAATGAACTTGTCAAAGAAGGCAAGATTGGTCCTGTAATGATCGGACGTGACCATCACGATGTAAGCGGAACAGACTCACCATTCAGAGAAACTTCAAACATCAAAGACGGTAGTAATGTAATGGCCGATATGGCTGTTCAGTGCTTTGCTGGAAATGCAGCAAGAGGTATGAGCTTATGTGCTCTTCACAATGGTGGTGGTGTTGGTATTGGTAAGTCCATTAATGGTGGGTTTGGTCTTGTACTTGATGGAAGCGATCGAGTCGATACAATCATTAAGTCTGCAATGATGTGGGATGTAATGGGTGGCGTTGCCAGAAGAAACTGGGCAAGAAACGAAAATGCTCTTGAAACTTCTGTTGCATACAACAAGAACTATGCAGGTGCAGGACACATTACCATTCCTTATGTTGCAAATGATGAACTGGTAGATAGTATTGTTGCAAAATATGTGAAATAGGTGAAAAAATGAAAAACACATTGCTGATTAAAAATATAGGAACTTTGCAGACTCCTGTGGGCAGCTACAGCCATACGGGAGAAAAGCAGGGTGAAAATGTGAAAATGAAAGATGCCGCGCTTCTTATAGAAGACGGCATCATAAAGGAAATCTGTGAAAATGGAAAACTTCCTGATGGAGCTCAGGATGCAGATACCATAATAGACGCGGAAGGTAAGCTTGTTACTCCGGGTCTAGTAGAGGGTCACACTCATTTAGTTTTTGGTGGATACAGACAAAATGAAATTCCTATGAAGCTGAAAGGTGCTACTTATTTGGACATCCTAAATGCTGGCGGAGGTATTTTAGACACAGTAAGACATACAAGGCAAGCTGCGTTTGAAGAACTCTATGACAAAGCTTTTGATTTCTTAGATGAAATGATGGCGCTTGGAGTAACTACCTGCGAAGCAAAGAGCGGCTATGGCCTGGATATGGAAAATGAAATGAAAATGCTAAAGGTAGTAAAGGCTCTTGATGAAAATCATCCAATGGATATGGTCGCTACTTTTATGGGAGCACATGCTATCCCTGACGAATATAAGGACAAGGCAGATGAATTTATTGATTTACTATGCAAAGAATTGATTCCAGAAGTGAAAAAACAGGACCTGGCAGAGTTCGTTGATGTGTTCTGTGAAGATTCAGTATTTGATGTACCTCAGAGCAGAAAATATCTGGAATGTGCAAAAGCACATGGATTTGGACTTAAGATTCATGCAGATGAAATTGAAGAAATTGGGGGTTCTGAACTAGCGGGTCAGATGGGAGCCATTTCGGCAGAGCATTTAATTGCTATAGGCGAAAAGGGAATGGAATCCATGGCAAAGGCCGGAACTACAGCTATGTTGCTTCCAGCTACATCTTTCTATCTTGGAAAGACCTTCGCACCTGCAAGAAGGATGATGGAACTAGGCATACCTGTGGCGATTGCTTCGGATTTTAACCCTGGATCATGTCCATCCCTAAACTTACAGTTTGCAATTAATCTAGGGTATTTAAAGTATAAAATGACTCCTGAGGAAATCCTGACAGCAGTAACGATTAATCCTGCTTGTGCTATTGGAAGAGGAGACAAAGTTGGAACGTTAGAAGTTGCAAAACAGGCGGATCTGGTCATCTGGGATGCTTCAGATATGGAGATGCTTTGCTATCGTTTTGGATCAAACTTAGCCATGCAGGTTATCAAAAAAGGTATACTAGTTTAGTAAAAGCTTATAATAAAAAATTAAATTTAACATGGGAGAAACGTATGAAATTAGTTGAAATGAAAGTGAATGAGTATTTAGACGTTCTAAAGTCTGATGCTCCAGCACCTGGAGGTGGATCTGTTAGTGCCCTGGCAGGGGCACAGGGAGTCGGTCTTTTCATGATGGTTTGCGATTTAACCTTGGGTAAGGAAAAATTTGCAGATTATCAGGAAATATGTGCACAGGCAAAAAAAGATGGAGCAAAGCTTTATAAAGAGTTGGTAGAGGCAATTGATAAAGATACGGAAGCTTTCAATCTTGTTTCTGCAGCATTTAAAATGCCAAAAGCAACTGACGAAGAAAAAAGTGCGAGAAGTAAGGCTATTGCAGACGGAACCTTAGTAGCTACTGAAGTTCCGTTTAGGTCTATGGAGCTGGCATATGAGGCACTTTTAATAGCGCAGGAACTTGAAGGTAAATCAAATCTCAATGCAGCCAGTGATTTAGGTGTAGCAGTTTTAAATCTTATGTCTTGTATCAAGGGCGCATGGTTAAATGTTAAAATTAATTTGCCAGGGGTGAAAGATGAATCTACTGCAAAAGCTTTTGTTGAAAAGGGTGAAAAAATCATTGCAGAAGCAGAAGCTATAGAAAAAGAGCTATATGTTAAAATTTTAGGTTCATTATAAGATTATAAAAAATTGAGGAGAAATTTTAGGAGGAATTAGTAACATGGCTAAAATAATAGAAAGCGTACCAAATATTAGTGAAGGTAGAAATCAGGAAGTTATCGAAGCATGTGTAGACCAGATTAGAACAACAGCAGGGTGCACATTACTTGATTACTCATCAGATACAAGTCATAACAGAACAGTTATTACCTACATGGGAAGTCCTGAAGCCTGCGAAGAAGCAAGTGTAAAACTTGCAAAGAAAGCAGTTGAATTAATTGATTTGACAAAGCACGTTGGGGAACACCCTAGAATGGGCTGCGTAGATGTTATGCCTTTCATTCCTATTAAAGATGCAACTACTGAAGATTGCGTTGAATTGTCAAAAAGAGTTGGTAAAAGAATTGCTGAAGAAGCAGATCTTCCAGTATTTTTATATGAACAGTCTGCAAGTGCTCCACATAGAGAAAATCTTGCAAAGGTACGTAAGGGACAATTTGAAGGCATGGCAGAAAAAGTTAAAGATGCTGAATGGATTCCTGACTTTGGTGGTCAGAGAATACACCCTACAGGTGGTGTTGTTGCAGTAGGAGCTAGACCACCACTAATAGCATTCAATATTAACTTAAGTACGTCAGATGTTGAAATTGCAAATAAAATTGGAAAGATTATTAGACGTTCAAATGGTGGATTTGACTGCGTTAAGGCTATGGGCGTAATGCTTGAGGACAGAAATATTGCACAGGTTTCCATTAACATGACGGACTTTACAAAAACTCCGCTATATAGAGTTGTTGAACTAACAAAGGCTGAGGCTGCTCGATATGGAGTACATGTCATTGGAACAGAAATTATTGGACTTTGCCCAATGAACGCATTGTTTGATGCAGCAGAATATTATCTTCAGATTGAAGAATTTAATCCTGCAGTACAGGTTATTGAAAATCATTTGCTTTAATTTATCTTAGTAAAATTGTAACTTAACTTAATTTACCTTAAAACCATTAAAAAGACGGATGTCTCATTTGCTTGAGACATCCGTCTTTATTTAACTATTGCACATATCACCGCCAAAGCGTTATTTCTGTTTTTTGTCTAGGTATATTTCTAATCTATAATTTTCTTGGTATGTGGCGGTATATAAATATTTGTCTGTTTCACCCTTGATTGAAAAGCCTTTACCGGCTAGTTTGCTACGAAACGCCGAGTCTAAGTCATTTGTTATTTTTTCATAGTCTTCTTGTTTAAATATTATATTAATTATCGTGTCTAGTGCAGGATAAAAAATATTTTGCATGTCATTTTGTATAATCGTAATATCATGTTTAGATTCATTATCTTTAATAAAGACTGACGTTTCTGCACCATTTAAATTTTTATAAGTTACACTACCTGATTTATCCAAATTATTTGCAAGAGTGTAAAGCCCGAAAATAAATTCTCTTGCAGTCTTTGGATTAGTTTCGTATAAATCGGCTAGTACTTCATTGTAACACGTCATATCTTGAACTTTTTTATCCCATTCCTCTGAATTGGGATCTGTTGAACTGGGCATCACTGTTGATATTTTAACTTCATTTTTTGTAGCATCCCACTCCACATCAGCACCTAAAGCTTCTGAAACAAATTTCACTGAAACCATAGTTCTGCCATTTAAAATGAAAGGTGATACATCCATATTAATACGCATAAAATTTTTTTTAATTATTGTAGGGTTACCTATTAATAGTGTAATATCACGGTCTCCCTTTGTAATCTTGATTACATCCTTTTGCTGCGAATAATTCCAGTCAACTTTTGCTCCAAGATTTTCTGAGATAACTCTTAGAGGTACCATAGTCCTTCCATCTTTTACAAAAGGTTTAACATCTGTGATGTTAAGCAGATTCCCATCAATGCTTACCTGTACTTCTTTTGTAGAAGCAGAGGAAGTAATGTTACTACATACAACTAATGCTAAAATCATAATAATACTGAATAATCTTTTAATCCCTTGTTTTTTTAATCCCATAAAAAATTTCCTCCTTTAAATTTTTTATATATTTATAACAATTGTATTATAACATAATTGTCATAATATTGAATCGTTTACTATGCTTAACTTTACTCTTAATCCTTTAGGACCCCAAATTACCATAATTAATGTTGAAATAAAAAGAAGAAAATTATGAGTAAAGCAGATGGGATTCCTGTTTTATCAAGAAAATCAAACGGCAAAAATTATAAAGATGCTGTTAGTATTGTTACACTAGGAACAAATATAGGAGCATCAGGAAATGCATATCCTTACTTTATGCGCAGTATTATTGATTATTACCCACTAGATTCTGGTATCTATTATAAAAATAATGTCTAGCATGTATATGCATCTGGTACACATTCAATTGATGAAAAAGATAACTGGATTGCAAGGAGATTACGGGTATTAAAGCAGGAGACACTGTTGAGATTTGTTTACATGTATCAGAAAATGACTTTTTAACTTAAAGGGAAAGAAAATAAAAACCTGCATTCCCTTTTGTATTAAAGTATAAACTTTAGATAATCGTAAAGATATAATAATATAAAAGCATCAAAATTATTTTACAAGTTTAGGGGGTAAAAATGAAGAGATTAATAGTTTGGGGAATGATTCTATTGATTGGAGCACTAGGGATGAGTTCTACATGTTACGCTGATTTTGAAGGAGTTCCATCCTGGGCATATGAGGCAAATGACAATGTGCCAGGATTTGTTGATAAAAATGGGAATCAGATTCCTAATATTTATATTAATGATAATATGACAATGGTTGATGTTTATGGAAACTGGGCGCAGGAGGCCATTGTATATTGTGCAAAACAGGGATGCTTAGATGGTATGCTAAGTCGCAAGTATTGGTTTAGTCCAAGTTCTTATTTGAGGAAATCTGAATTAGCAATTCTCTTAGGTAGAAAAAAGGGAATAGACTATAGCCAGTATAGAGTGGATTTTTTTACTGATATAAGCGTGAGTGATTATGCTATGTATGGTGAGTATAGCACTTTGATGGATAAGGCTGCGCCATATTACGTAAATTGGGCAGGCTCGGAAGGAATTCTAAAAGGAAGTAGCTAAAGCGTTTTAAGTGATGATTCTTTGACCAGGGAACAAGCAGCAACAATAATTGATCGATATATTGCAAAAAATACATCTTTATATAATAGCGTAAAGTTAGACAATTCTTTATCTTTTAAAGATGAAAATGAAATTTCAAGTTGGGCAAAAGAAAGTGTTGAAAGGCTTTCAAAAATTAAGTTATTTAATGGAGATGAAAAAGGATTTTTTAATCCCCAAGAAAATATATCTAGAGCAGAGATTTGTCAAATTATTTTTAATCTAGCAAAAAGCAAAATTTAAATTCATTATAGAAATTTAAAATGTAGATTATCAAAAACATCTGCAAATAAAATAAGAGGTCTTTAAGGTAAAATCAAATTTATCATAAAGGCCTTTTATTGTAAAGAAAATTGTAATCAGTTAAGTATATTATAGTTTATTTTATATTCCACTTTGATTGTGCGCGGTTTCTGGAATTATCTAGATGACGTGCTATTTTAAATTTTGCGTCCTCCACATTTTTATCTCTTATAGCTTTTAATATTTCTTTATGCTCAATACATATAACATCTAGGTTTTCTTGCTCAGAAACTGTAGCCCTTCTGGCCTGCTGAACATATTCTTGATAGGACTTAAGAATATGCGATAAGAAGCGGCTTCGTGTAGATCTGTAAATAATCCCATGAAAAGCAACATTTGTTTCCATAACTTTTTGACAGTCCTTACGTTTTGTATAAAACTCCATAAGTTCAATCTGATTTTGCAATTGTTCAAGTTCTTTTGCCGTAATTCGTTCAATAGCCCATTCAATGGCAAGCTGCTCAAGAGCGCTTCTTACGGAATAGATATCCTGCATGTCCTGCTTCGTAAAGCCTTTTGCAAAACTTCCGCGATTAGGAATATAGTCAATTAGACCCTCAGATTCTAATTGCTTGAAGGCATCTCGTATAGGAGTTCTGCTTACACGGAATTCAGTGGCGATTTGATTCTCGATTATTTTTTCGCCAATAATATATTCGCCTTTTAGAATTCTTTCTCTTAGAATATCTACAATTTCATTCGTAAGAGAGGAAGAATTTGAAAACTTTGTATCTGACACTTTGTTACCTCGCGTTTATATCAATATAAGGTTTAATAATGGATTCATTCTATGTGTTTATTTTATCAAATTTCAACATATTTATTTTATCAAATTTAAAGATACTTGAATAGGATAAATTCATAAAAAGTCCCCAGGAAGCTTATATAAATAATAATATAGCAAACTAGTACCAAAAAAATGAGCTTGTTTAACTTTGTGTATTGTACACATTATTACATTAAAGCGACACTACTGCACAGAATCTATGTGATTGCAACATATAGCGCTAACGCAAAAATTGTATACAATAATACTAAACACTAATAAAGAACAGAAAAGTAGTCGCAAAATTCGGTTATTTGTTTGCTATTTATACTTGTTTGGTGTTAATATAATCTTATAAAACTGGTTATAAGATTAACGAAACGAGGTTTGATGTTCACATGGGAGAAAAAGAATTACAAAAGCTAGTGCTCCAGGGGAATGAAGCATGTGCTAAGGGTGCTATATATGCAGGATGCAGATTTTTTGCAGGCTACCCTATTACGCCTTCAACAGAAATAATTGAACTACTTTCTGGTGAAATGCAAAAAGTAGGAGGCGCTTTCATTCAAATGGAGGATGAAATCGGATCAGCGTGTGCTATATTAGGCGCACGGTGGGGTGGTAAAAAGGCTATGACAGCAACGTCAGGACCAGGATATACATTGATGCAGGAAGCCATAGGCTTTGCTGCAGTAACAGAAACCCCAGTTGTTATTGTTAATGTCCAGAGAGGCGGTCCTTCCACAGGACAGCCGACCCTTTCTTCACAGCAGGACATTTACCAGGCTAGATACGGAAGTCATGGTGATTATGAGATTATATGTTTAGCACCATCTTCAGTACAGGAAATGTATGATTTTACAGTAAGGGCTTTTGAACTGTCAGAAAAATTCAGAACACCGGTTATTTTATTGGCAGATGAAGTTGTAGGACATATGAGAGAAAAAATAGTAGTTGAGGATGGATCCAAGCAGATTAAGAGTACAAAGCAATCTTATGTTGCTTCCCCTCAGGCGGACTTTTTTAAGGGAGAAAATTCTTTAGTTGAAGGACAATTACATGATGAAAACGGGAAAAGAATCGGTCACTTGGCAAATAAGAGTGGCGAGTTTATTAACAATATAAATAAGAAAATCACAGATAGCATCGACGAGATTACAGATATAGATACTTATTTTATGGAAGATGCCGATGTAGCTATAGTAGCTTGGGGCTCAGTATCAAGGCCGTCAATGAATGCTATAAAGCTAGCAAGAGGCGTGAAGGACGATAGAATTCAGACAAAATTTAAGCCTCTAAAAGATTTGTTTAGAAAGAGTCTTCCAGAGGTAATCCAGACAGACTACAGTCATTTAAAAGTTGGCTTAATAAAGATAAATACTGTTTGGCCATTCCCAGAAGAGGAATTAAAGAGGTTGGCTAAAAATGTTGATTTGGTTATTGTACCAGAGATGAATATGGGAAAATATTGCAGAGAAGTTGAAAGAGCTTTAAAAAATAAGAGAGTAGTTTCAATGCCTAAGTGTGGTGGAGACATACACACACCAAATGAACTGTTAGATAGAATACTTAAGGAGGTGGGTGTAAGTGAATAAGTTATACAAAGAGTACATAAAAACGGATTTACTTCCAACTCTTTTCTGCCCTGGATGTGGAAATGGGATAGTGCAAAATGCAGCAATTAGGGCGATAGATGCTTTAGGTATTAAAGAAGACGTGGCTTGTGTGAGCGGTATAGGCTGTTCATCCTGGATACCTTGTTATCTTAAATTAGATGTTATGCATACTATGCACGGGAGAGCACTAGCCTTTGCAGAAGGACTTAAACTTGCTCAGCCAAAAAAGAAAATTCTGGTTTTCACAGGAGATGGAGACTGCCTTGCGATTGGAGGTAATCATTTCATACATGCAGCAAAGAGAAACATCGATTTAACAGTTGTTCTTGTAAACAACTATATTTATGGAATGACTGGAGGACAAAAATCGCCAGCAACTCCGGTAGGAGCAGTGACAAAGACTTCTCCATTTGGTGCAATTGACATACCTATGGATGGCTGTGCAATGGCAATGGCTATGGGGGCAAGTTATGTTGCCAGATGGACAACAGCTCATCCTGTTCAGCTTGAAAAGGCTATTAAAGAGGGAATGGAGCATAAAGGCTTTTCTTTTATAGAAGTTCTTACCCAATGTCCGGTTCAGGCAGGAAAAAACGTTTATGGCGAGAAAGATCCTTCTGCGATTATGAAGATGTATAAAGAAAGCACTTACATCTATAAAGAAGGGATGGAGATTCCAGAAGGAAAAACCAGAATAGGTCTTTTGAAGCACGACAAAAATGCAAAGGAATATATTGATAGAGTAGAAGAAAGATTAGCCCAGCAAGGCGTTAAGCGAGGTTAAAAAGATGGCAACAGTTACAATTGACAAGGCATGCTGCAAAGGGTGCGATATATGCATTACAGTATGTCCAAAAAAAGTATTCATTCATTCAAAAAATAGAAATAAGTATGGAACCAATATGCCAGAGGCTGCAAATGCAAAAGAATGCGTGCAGTGTGGCATGTGTGAAAGAATGTGCCCAGATGGAGCCATTGATGTGATAGGGGAGGAATTGTAATGAGAATTAATGTAAGATTTTCAGGTGCAGGCGGTCAAGGGGTAATTTTGTCATCTGTATTACTTGCAAAAGCATATGGCTTAGGAGAAGATTACAACATTTCACAAACTCAGAGTTATGGCCCGGAAGCAAGAGGCGGAGCATGTAAGGCAGAAGTAGTTATTTCTGATGAGAACATTGATTACATGAAAGTTGACACTGCTGATGTATTTATTGCATTCAATCAGGCGGGTTATGAAAAGTATGGAAAGACAGTAAAAAATGATGCAATTGTTTTGATTAACAGTACTCTTGTAGAGACTGATTCGGATAAACATTTTAGAATTCCTGCAACTGAAATTGCAGAAGAAATGGGAAAGCCTTTTGTAGTAAATATGATAATGCTTGGAGCATTAACAAAGTTATTGCCTAAGCTTCATTATCCTACAGTAGAAGCTGAGATAATGGATAATTTTGCAGCAAGTATTGCAGGCTTAAACCTAGATGCATATGATAAGGGCTATCAATACATGGCGAAACAATTACAAGAAAGAAATAAGCAAAGCGCCTAATGATCTAATAACATAGATAAAATTTAGACTGTAAACGGGAATTTTAAATCTTGTTTACAGTCTTTTTTATAGGGTTCGTGTTATTTCTGTAGCTTTATACGCAGTATACTTGCGAAATTTGCACAGTATATGGTAAAATGTAAGCACTAATGAAATGTCGGAGGTGATAATATGGCAATTTATGAGTCGGGGGAAGACTATTTGGAAACAATTTTAGTACTCCATAAAAGAAATGATATCGTTCGTTCCATTGATGTAGCATCAGAGTTGGGATTTTCAAAGCCTAGTGTTAGCAGGGCTATGAGCATACTAAAAAAAGCTGGGTATATTTATATGGACGAGAAAGGCCATATAACTCTTTCTGACGCAGGTCAGATAGCGGCAGAGAATATTTATGAAAGACACACTAATATTTCACAGTTCTTAATGGAGATCCTTGGTGTAAGTGAGGAAAATGCCTTAAAGGATGCTTGCAGGATAGAGCATGATTTATCTAATGAAACTTATAGAAAAATTTGTGAAGCACTCGTTAACAAATAAATTTAATATATAAAAACAGGAGATTCTCGAGGCCGATCCCTTCGGGAATTTCTCTATGGGTTCCCAAAGAAAGGATTGAAAAATGTTAAAAGAAGCAATTAGACCAGTATGGGCAGAAATTAATTTATCAAATTTAGACTATAATATTAAGAACATTATAGCTAAAGCAGGAGCAGATACGGAGATAATCGGAGTGATTAAGGCTGATGCATATGGACATGGATCAGTAGAAGTTGCCAAAGTCCTTATGGAGAATGGCGTTAGCACTTTTGCCATTGCGACACTACAGGAGGCGGTTACGCTAAGAGAAGCCGGCATTAAAGGTGAAATTATAATGCTTGGCTTAACCCCTGATATGTATGCAGATGCAATTGTTAAATATGACATTACACCTGTTGTTTGCAGCTCCGAAAATGCCAAGGCTATTTCAGAGGAAGCAATGGCAAAGGGAAAGACAGTAAAGGGCCTTATTGCCGTAGATACAGGCATGGGACGAATCGGATATCTTTCGGATGATGAGAGTGCAGTAGAAGATGTTAAGAAAATATCAGCACTTTCAAATTTTAAGATTAAGGGAATGTTTTCACATATGGCTACTGCTGATGCGTTTGATAAGAATTTTTCAAAGACTCAAGAGGAAAGATACCTGGGATTTTATGAAAAACTAAAGTCAGCAGGGATTAGTGTGCCTTTCAGAACTTTTGCAAATAGCGCTTCAATTATGGAAATTCCATCTGTTCACTATGACGCAGTCAGACCAGGAATTATTCTTTATGGATGCTACCCTTCGGATGAGGTTGATAAGAATCAGCTTTCAATTAAACCAGTTATGTCAGTTAAAGCAAACATCGTTCATCTGAAGAAGGTTGGTAAAGATTTCTCCGTGGGTTATGGAAGAAAATTTATATCTGAAAGAGAAAGTTTAATAGCTACGATAGCTTTAGGTTATGCAGACGGATACCCAAGACCATACTCAGCTCAGGCAAAGGTTATTGTAAATGGTGTAATAGCACCAATTGCAGGAAATATCTGCATGGACCAGTGTATGATTGATGTTACAGATGTGCCCAGTGTAAAAGTTGGAGATGAAGTAATAATCATGGGCAGCGATGGAAAGAATACTATTTTAGCAGATGATATCGCAAAGGCAACTGGAACAATTAACTATGAAATTGTATGTGCGTTTGGACAACGACTGCCAAAAGTATATGTGAAGTAGAAGAGGTAAGAATAGATGGTTTTTGGATTATTTAAAAAGGACCGGACTGCGGATTCTGTATTTGTAAACGGCAATATATATACGCAAGATGCAGATATGCCTTGGGCTGAAGCTGTAGCCTGTAAGGATGGAGAAATTATATATGTAGGCAACAGGCAGGAAGCAGAAAGATTTACAGGGGCGGATACTTATGTGGTAGATTTAGCAGGTAAATATATGCTGCCAGGTCTGATCAATACTCATAGTCATCCTGCCCTTCGGGTTTTTGAGGATACTTATATTCCCGTTTCTGAAAATCAGGATATAGATGATATATTGGGAATGATGTCTGATTATATTTTAAATAACCCAGAAGAAGAAATATATTTTGGGTATGGATTTGGTAACAATGTTTTAAAAGAGCTGACTCAGGAAGAGGCTAGTGCTAAACTTGATGAAGTTTGCCTGGATAAACCCATAATGCTTATGAGTAATGGTGAGGCTACACTTTGGGTGAACAATTGTGCGCTTGAACAGGCCAGAGCAGCGGCTCAAGAGGATGGAGTTCTAAATATATCAATAGAATATTTTTTGCAAGTGGTATCACCTTTTGACTATGATGAGCTTCAAAATAAAACGGTAGGACTGGCTTCAGAATACTGTTCAAGGGGATTTACAAGTATTTTTAATGCAGGTGCCCCTGAATTTATGGATAATTTTTATCAGAACGTCATTATTAACATGCATCAGCAGGATATGATTAAGCAAAGGCATTTTGGAAGTTTACGGGTTGCTCGAAATATAAAACCAGAGACTGTCATAAATCGTCTTATGCAGAAAAAAACAAACACGACAGAATTAGATGACTATGTTCATTGCAATACTTTGAAAATAACGCTCAGCAGAGATGCAGACTATGAAAGCATAGACACAGAAAATCTAAGAAAGCTGTTGGAACAGGTCTGCGCCAGAGGGTTTGATGCGCACATGGACATTTTGGATAGAAAAGCTTTTATGGAATGTATGGCAAGCATTACAGCAATTAGAAATGCAGGATACCGAAAAAATAATTTTATCGTAGCCAGTGATGCAGATATTCGAGAAGACAGAGAAGGATTCTGTTTGAATGAAATGTGTCTGGATAATGTTTTCTTTCAGCCCTCCACCAGATGTGAACCGTCAAATGAATATGCGGCAATCGAGGGGGCTTCAAGTGTTGAAGAAATCTTGGATCGATTTACTATAGATGCGGCGGTATCCCTTGGAGTTAGTGATAAACTCGGGTCAATTGAAGTCGGAAAGTATGCAGACCTTGTAGTCTTTGAGGAGAATCCTTTTGATGTAATGAAACCAGCTATGTTTAAAAAACTTTCAGCAGATATGACGATTTTGGCGGGACACGTTGTATATGATGTAGAAGAAGATAACATGCAGGAATGGTACAATTTAATGAGCGGCATGCAGCTTTAAGCTGCTGCCGTTTTTTTATATAATAGGAAAGTCTATCGATATTTTCTATTATATTAAAAAAGGAAGTGCAGAGGGGCGAAGCTACATTTTTTATTCACACAAGACCTAACGAAATTTCTAATTATTTATGTATTAGTAAGAAGTAAAGCATAAGTTAATATCTACGATATGATTAATGCCATCAACATAGCCTGCATTTGTATACTGCCACATTTTAAAATCATATGGAAAACTTGGACAATCGGCATATTGAGCCAGCCAAATATCATATTTTATAATTTGTGTAAGATCATAATAATCTGTAAGCCAGGAAGCGTTACCATATACCATGGGAGTATAACCTGCAGCTTCTATGCGATTACAAAAAGCCAGTGCTATATCGGTGCGCTGTTCCCGTGTTAAATTATAAGTACGGTGATCTGAAGATGAAATTTCTTCTAAATCAAAGACAATAGGAAAAGAAATATCATAACCTGAAATGTTTTGTAAAACAAATTCGGCTTCTTCTATTGCCTCATCCTCTGTAATGGCTTGAGAAAAGAAATAAGCGCCAACTTTAACTCCTGCTGCAATGGCCTGCTGCATATTTTGAATAAATTTTTCGTCTATAGTAATTATTCCGCTTTCGTAACCCCTGTAACCTACCCGTAACATGGCATAGGAAACTCCAGAAGCTTTTACCTTTGCCCAGTCGATATCTCCTTGATAACGGGAGACATCCACCCCTTGCATAGCCTCAGAGCCTTTTGCATCAGCATATTCAACGCGGTTAGATGTAACAGACAGATTGTCCCAGTTATAACTATGTAAAGGTACATCTTTATATGGATCATCAATAGAGTCTGTGGTGGCGGATGCTTCAGTGTTATTTAAAATTAAACTAAATATATTACTTATATTTAGATGCCAAAGACAAAAAATAAGTAGAAAAATTAAAATAAGTTTAAAAGGTGTGAAAACTTTTTTAGCTTTCTTTTTTTTTGTTCGGCGAGATTTTGTTTCTTCATATGTCATAAATAGTACTCCTAATAATTGCACAGCTTATATAATAATAACTTTAGTATATATTTACTATATATGACAATTGTTAAGAATAAAGGGAGTTTATATTAAGAAATTCTTAAGGATTTCAATAAATTTTACATAAAATCCACACATAATCATCACAATTATTGTCTATAATAATTCTTGTAGGGGATTATTGGGACCCTGAAATATGCATTTCAATTTGGAAATGCAGGTTTCCTTCTTTTATTAGATACACACACACTAAGGAAAAACCTCCCGCTTGGCGGGAGGTTTTTTCTTAGTGTGTAAAGATAGGATTATCAGATCTACCTTTCTTTTTCTCCATTTAGGTTTTTGCATAACTTTTTAATAAATCCTTCAAGAATAATTTCTTCGGCTTCTGTCATTTCAAGTATAGTTGATAGCAAGGTCTTTTTAAAATTCTGCTTATTATCAAGCAGGCGTGCTGTGAGTGCTACGATTTTTTCATCCTGTGCCATGTCTAGAAACATTTGCCCCTCACCTTTACGAAGCCAGTTCTCTGAAACACCGAATTCCTTGCAAATCAAAAGAATGCTTCTGTCTGCAACTCCGCGAAGATTATTCTCATACATTCCAATAGCAGTTTGTTTTAATCCGATACGCTCACCAAATTCAGTCTGATTCATTTTTAGTTCTTTTCTAAGTTTTTTAATTCGCTCTCCTATGGGCAACTTAATCACCTGCCTTTTTATATTATATATAGTATCATGCCGAATACCACGTTGCAATATTTTGTTGCACCATATTGACAATATTATTGCGTTGAGCTATTATATATATTGCAGAGGGGTACATTTAAAGGGGGGATGGTACTTTGATGAAGAAATGAACGCATAGAATCTGTAATTATAAAAGGGATTAGAGGGAGGATGAATAGTAATGTTTGATAAGTACATTAATTTTAACAGGGTGGTAGAGGATATGATTCGAAACAGGGAAGATAATCTTGCTGCATTAAAGTCTCTAAAAGAACAATATGAAGAGATCGTAAATGATGAGGGGCTAAAGTCCGCTCAATCTGATAAAGTACATGTACAAAAAGGAATTACAAATGATGCAATTATAAATCTTATTATTCAGAAAGAGACTGTAGAAAAAAGAATGGAGGATTTAGAGGCAGAGAGAAAGTTATATGATCATGCATGGCAAAACCTTACGGGGGAGGAGAAACGAGTGTTGCAAGTATTTTATACAATGGGTATAAAGAAGCGTCAGGATGCTGTAGATATACTGTGTGAAGAACTGGAAAGAGAACCTGCAACTATTTACAGGAAAAAAGATGAAGCGGTAAGTAGGTTTAAAAAACTGCTTTTTGGTTAAGTGAGAAATAGTTGAGAATACATAGCCTGTTTCTAATGATATTATGGTATCAAGTTAAGTAGCAAGAACTACATAACTATTATAAGAAGACCTTACTGTAAATTGCAGAAGGTCTTTTTTCATGCAGAAAAAAGGGAAACCAGCATTCTGGTCAATGAGGGGGTGAGTACATGTGACTAAGTTAATTTATAATTGATTGCACATGAGTGCAGAAAAGTAATTCTTTGAAACTATTTTTTATGTATTTGCATAGGAATAAATTACCTGTGCAGGAAAGAAAAAGAAAGAGGTAAAACAATGAAAGAAGATTTAAAAAGTGTTGGCACAATGGCAGCAAAAATGCATTATTATGCATTCCTAAATGAGCAGGATGTGGTGGAAGATATCTACTCCCTTCCAACAGTGATTTCAGATTCAAAGTACATCGAAATTCCTACTAACGATCAGTCTTTAATCGGGAAAAAGTATAATAGAACAACTGGTAAATTCGAAGATATTATGTTCTATTATGCTATTTTGGATGACAAGGATATTGTTACTCAGGTAGTTGCATTGGAGGCAAAGGTAACAGATCCAAAGAAAATAGAAATTTCTACTTATGACCAGACTTTGGTTGGGAAATGGTATAACAGAAGTAATGGGACTTTTACTGCGCCACCTATTCATGTTTTAGCAAAAATGAGTACAGGTGAAATCAACACATTAAAAGCAGATGGCACCCCAGAAGATAAGTGGCTTAATACAGAACTTACTGAAATAAAAAGCAAAATTACAGAAGTTGAAAATGGCACTCCAGAAGTTAAATCTCTTCATACAGAGTTAGCCCAATTAAGAAGCAAAATTACAGAAGTTGAGAATGGTACACCAGAAGTTAAACAGCTTCATACAGAATTAGCCGAAGTAAGAAGTAAAATTACAGAAGTTGAAAGAGGCAACTTTGGGGGGTATAAGGCACGATTTAAAATGGAAGATAACCAAATGATGACAGAAGACTGGGCTAATAATGGCAAACGCTTAACTTTTACATTTGATACTGGCATTTCAGGTTACTTTCCAAAGATGATTAGGTTGGCAGATGATGGGATCGAAGACTATTTTGTCGCAGATTTTTATATTGTAAGAAATACGGATGGAACAATTAAATCAGCATATATGGATCAGGATTATATAGGATTTATGCCAATTAATATTAGTGATGTTAAGGGAAGAGTTGTAAAGCATGGTATAGATATGGAGGATAGAAGTATTTTTTCATCAGAATATAGTGGCAATGAGGCAAAAATGTATAATTATGGGGGGTTCTATTTTACAGGAACACCATATAAGAAGCAGAATTCTCGAGTAGATATAGGAGAATTTTCTTATAATGAAAACTCATTTTCATTCACGATAAGGCCATCTGATACTATGGTAGGTCAGTATACTAGTATTGATTTTATGGGATATATATATTAGTAATAAATGTCTTACTAAATAATGAGCAACGCTATCGGATTTTCTGATAGCGTTGTTTTATCTCTTATAGTAAATTGCCTAAGGGGGCGGTAATTTGTATATTCAATTTAATTCTTTGCCGGTAAATGCGCCTTTAAGAATTACAAGTCCATTTGGACCGAGAAGGACTAATATAAAAGGGGCAAGTACATACCATAGAGGCGTGGATATCGGCAGAGATTTTAGTCAAAATGATACAAAGATTTTAGCGGCGTGTGACGGAACAGTTATAAGTAATTATTGGAATGATACACGGGGCTGGGTCGTTATTATTAGTCATGGTGGGTATAAGACTTTATATCAGCATTTAGAGAAAAGATCTAGTTTAAGTATTGGTATTAAAGTAAAGGCTGGAGATGAACTTGGAATAATGGGGGCAAGTACCAAAACAATAAGAAATATGACTGTACATTTGCATTTTGAACTTATTGTCAATGGTGTATCTATTGACCCAGAGACTTATTTAAGGAAGGTTATAAAAAAAAATAGAAAGAAGGAAAATGATGCGATGGAACGATATAAAAGAGTGGAGGAAATGCCAGAATCCCTACAGAAAGATATTCAATTCCTTGTGGACTGTGGTGTATTAAACGGAAAATCTGAGGAAAATTTGGATATTACAGAGGATATGGCCAGGATGCTTGTGGTTAGTAAGCGATATATGGACAAGCTCTATGATATGGTAAAAATATGGAATCAACAATTATAGTAGCAATAATTGTTACGAGTGGAAATATCTTAGTACAGCTATTGATTGCAAAGATTGGTCAGAAATCAACAGAGGAAATTATAAATTATCGCATAGGAGCTTTAGAAAAGAAAGTAGATAAGCATAATCACATAGTTGAAAGAATGACTGCTGTGGAGCAATCAATAAGGTCTGCACACCATCGCATTGATGAAATTAAAAGGGGTGTAAATAGTAATGAAAATTAATTGGAGAGTTCGTTTAAAAAATCCAATATTTGTAATCCAAATATTGTGCGGATTTTTTGGGCCTATTTTCGCTTATTTCGGTCTTGTATGGGAAGACATGACAACATGGGGATGCCTTTTAAACGTACTTTTAAAGGCAGTTCAAAATCCTGTAGTTGTAGTTGCTGTGATAATTAGTATATTTAATGCTGTGACAGATCCAACAACGAAGGGGATGGGAGATAGCGTCCAAGCCAGAGAATATAAAAATCCCAATTAAAAAAATAAAACATGGTCAATTAGACAAATTTATACAGCCAATGCTATAATAATACTTAACATGCATGTATAATACCTAAAAGTGTCACTTTTCAATAGGCATATAAAGAGGAGGCGGTAGTACTTTCAAAGCAAAGAAATAGCAAATGCTGTAGTCAAATGTGTATTGTAATTAATGTATTTTTTATGTTTTAGAATGATAAAAAAGAAAGGTGATTAAATGGAATATAGAGGTTTATACGACAGTGGAAAATATGGATTAATCCCTATTTTTACAATAAAGGGGGATCCGACTGAATGTGATATGAGGTTATGCGAAATAGTTGAACGTCTCAGAGGAGATAAGCGATTAATTCAATTAGTAGAAATACTGATAAATAATGTTCCCCGATAAATGCACTGCTTATACAAAAAGTAATTGTATATTATAGTTGGAATAATGCCATGATATAAAATCTTGTTGACAGCCAATTTGATCTAAGGAATGAAATATAGGATACAGAAATAATTCAAGCACGGATGTACAAAAAAGGGCTGGTATCAATTTTATTTGATACCGGCCCTTTTTATATTATAAAACTTCTGGCGACGCTAGAGGTTAACTATGTTAAATAAAATAAATTAAGAGTTTTTATTGGATAAGAACTTTACACAAGGCAGTGTACCAATTAAACACCCAATAATGGCCGGTATTACCCAGCCTAAGCCCAAGTCGAATAAAGGAATTCTGGAAACTAATTCGCTTAAGCTTCCTAAAGAAATATTTGCAGTTTTTAAACCGTCAAATATTCCGATTATAAAAGCTAACAAAAGAGCTAAAGCATAGGCTTCAGGCTTATTTTTAATCCACCTGTTACAAAAAGATAATAGAATAAGAGCTATTGCAGGGGGATAAATCATAACTAATGCTGGAAGTGTAAAATGTATCATTGTAGTTAATCCAACGTTAGATAGTGCAAAACTAAAAATACAGACTGTAGCTAGAATGCTTTTATATGAAAACTTCGGTAAAATAAGATTGAAGTAATCTGAAAAGGAGCTTGACAAACCAATGGAAGTAGTAAGGCACGCTAATAAAACGGCTAATCCTAAAACAATATTTCCACCTGTTCCCAGAAGCTTAGACACTACAGTTGCTAATAACTGTCCGCCATTTTCAAATGCTGGACCATTGGAAGTCTGAGCGCCTACATAACCTAAAGCAAGATAGGTTATACCTAAACCTACGCCAGCAAGTATGCCTGCAAGCAGTGTGTATTTTGCAATAGCTTTTGGTTCAGAAATTCCAAAATCCTTAACCGCATTAATAACTACAATAGCAAAAGCTAAAGCTGCAAGGCCATCAAGTGCCAGATAACCCTCTATCATACCTTTGAAAAAAGGAATGGATGCATAGTCACCAGTTGCCGGACCAATCTCACCAACAGGATGAAAGAAACAGGTTATAAAAATTACTGCTATAGAGATTAAAAGTACTGGTGTTAATACCTTTCCTACGATATCAACTATTTTTGAAGGATTTAAGCTTAATATATAAGTTATACCGAAGAATATAGCTGTAAAAATAACTGAAAATGTAACTTTTGATATATCATCGGGTATAAAAGGTACAACCGCTAATTCAAAAGAAACCGTACCCGTTCTTGGCAGTGCAAATAATGGACCGATTAATAAATAAATCATAACACCCACAAACACGGAGAATTTTGGACCGATTAAGCCTACCAAATCATCTAATTTTGTGCCAACCATAACAACTGCAGCTATTCCTAAAATGGATAACCCTGCGTCAGTTACCACAAAGCCGGCAACACTGTGTAAAAAGTTTTCACCGGACAACTGTCCTAACATTGGAGGGAAAATCATATTTCCTGCTCCGAAAAACATAGCAAACAACATTAAAGATAATGAAAGAAGTTTGCTAAAACTTAATTTCTGGTTCATTTTTTACCTCTGTCTTTTCTGTCTAAATATTATTGTCATAAATTTATACTATTTGATCAGGTTCTTCCTTATCATTCGTGATTCCCATTCTATCAAAGATATAGAATAGTAAACTTAATATCATACCAACAACGCAGGCAAGCACCATGCCTTTCAGTTGAATTCCCCAGAGATTTATGGCAATTCCGGAAAGGCCTGTTACAAATATTACAGAAGTAAGAGTAAGATTTCTTGATCTACCATAGTTTACTTTTGCATCAACCATAATACGAATACCGGAAGCACCAATCATACCGTAAAGAAGGAAGGAAATACCACCGATAACAGGACCAGGGATTGTACTGATAAGTTCTGAAAGCTTTCCGACGAAGGAACAAACTATTGACAACACTGCTGCACCAGCTATTACACGAACACTGTAAACTTTTGTAACAGCCATAACTCCAATGTTTTCGCCATAAGTAGTTGTAGGAACTGAACCGATGAAACCTGAAAGCATAGTTGAAAAGTTGTCTGCAAATAAACTTCTGTGAAGTCCGGGGTCTTTTAAAAGATCTCTTTCAATGATTTTACTTGTAACAATCTGGTGACCAATATGTTCAGATGCGATTACTAATAAAACCGGTAGAATCATAAGAATCGCTTCTAAATTAAAATGTGGTGTTGAAAAATTGGGGATTGCAAAAAGTGGCGCTGCTGCGACTTTATCGAAGTTTAGAAGACCTGTAAAGAAGGCTGCAATGTAACCGGCCACAATAGCAATAAGGATTGGAATAACTGAAAAGAACTTTTTAAACAGTACATTTCCGAAAATTGCAGTACCAAGGGTAATGGCAAACACAATAACATTTCTAGAATCAATAGGTGTTACAACTTTTGCAAAAGTACTGGTACCTTCTATTAGATTATAGGAAACATTTTCAAAAAGGCCAGCTGTATTTGCTGCTGTTCCTGCAAGTTCAAGACCAATCAGTGCAACTACAGGACCCATAGCTGCAGGGGGCAGAACAATATTAATCCAATCTGCGCCAAACTTGTATATGATTAAAGAAAGAATACATCCAAAGAAACCCACGGCAATGAAACCGCCTAGGGCATATGAATAACCTAAATCTTGTCCAAACTTTCCTATTAAGGTAATTACGGGCGCAATAAAAGCAAAGCTGGAGCCTAAGTAAGCCGGTGCTTTGCCTTTGGTAATAAGTATAAATAATAATGTACCGAAACCGTTCATAAAGAGAACGACCGCCGGGTTTATCCCAAACAAAAAGGGAACTAAAACTGATGCACCGAACATGGCGAACATGTGTTGTATACTAAGCGGTGCCAAAAGAGAAAACGGAACCTTTTCCTCTACTTGAATAATTTTTCTTTCCATAAAAAAGAGCCTCCTTTCATCAGACCAAAAGAGATTATAGCATTTTCTGCTGATGGGAGCAAGAACAATTTTAAGGAAATTTGTATAAATAGATAAAATTTTGTATTAATTTATATTATTTCACACAATTGTTAACGATATCTTTGATTACTTCACCCGCAATAATAAGTCCTGCTACGGAAGGTACAAAAGCAATACTTCCAGGAATCGACTTTTGACCGGGTTCCGGTTTCGAAACCATTATAGGTTGTTCTTTTGAGTAAACTACTTTTAGTTTTTTTATCCCCCTCTGCTTAAGCTCTTTTCTCATGACTTTCGCAAGTGGGCATACAGATGTTTTATAAATATCTTCAACCTCAAACATAGACGGTTCAAGTTTATTGCCTGCACCCATACTGCTGATAATCGGAGTTCCCGCTGCTTCGGCATTCATGACTAGCTCTATTTTAGCAGTAACTGTGTCAACTGCATCCACAATATAATCATAATTGCTAAAATTAAACTGCTCTGAAGTTTCAGGCAGGTAAAAGCATTGATATGCATTTACAATGATGTCAGGATTAATGTCATGGATTCGATCTTTCATAACCTGAACCTTGGGGATTCCTACGGTTTTAGTAGTAGCTATAAGCTGTCTGTTGATATTGCTGATACTGACATCATCCTTATCAATAATGTCGATGGTACCAACGCCACTTCTGGCAAGAGCTTCTACTACATATCCTCCAACGCCGCCAATTCCGAAAACGGCAACCTTAGAGGCAGCTAATGTATTTAAGGCATCCGTGCCTAAAAGTCTTTCTGTTCTTGTATATATTGTTTCTTGTCCCTGCATATATTTTCTCCAATTTATAGTTTATCATGTGTTCTATTAATCAAATGTGTCATTAATTAAATAGGGTGTCTTTTATTTTAGCATTTATTACTTGAATTTAAAAGCGAAACAAGAGATAATATATACAACTAAAAAGTTTGGGGGAAATTGTTGCAAATCACAAAAAAACAAGGAGGCGAGTTTGTTGAAAACAATAAATAAAGAAGCTGCATTGGAATTATTGAAAGAATATAATAAGGAAGAGTTTCATATACTGCACGGTTTAACTGTTGCAGGCTGTATGAAGTACTTTGCAGAGAAGTTAGGCTATGGTGTGGATGCTGACTTCTGGGAAGTAGTAGGTCTGCTTCATGATATAGATTTTGAGATTTATCCAGAGGAACATTGTGTAAAGGCCCAAGAAATATTAAAAGAAAAAGGTTTTGAAGAAGATTTTATTCATGCAGTTGCCAGTCATGGGTACGGATTATGCTGTGATATAAAGCCAGAGCACGAAATGGAAAAAGTATTATTTGCTGTGGATGAATTAACAGGATTAATCGGGGCGGCTGCGCTTATGAGACCATCAAAAAGTGTTCAGGATATGGAATTAAAGTCAGTTAAAAAGAAATATAAAGATAAGAAGTTTGCTGCGGGATGTTCAAGAGATGTAATAGAACAGGGAGCTAATATGCTTGGATGGGAATTGGACCAGTTAATTTCTGAGACCCTTGAAGCCATGAAAACTTGTGAGCAGTAGTAAAGTAAAGTTCCGATAGGTTTAACTAATGAAAACAAGGGTATTATAAGGTATGATACCCTTGTTTTTTTTTTGTTTTTTTGCTAATGTACTATACAATATATTGTTGTTGGGTGTAAAATCATTACTATATGATGTTAAATTTTAAAATTAAGATATATGGGAGGACGCTATTATGGCAATTAAAATTACTGGAAGTGTTAATGAAAAAGAAGCACAGGTTTATGTGGATTATTTACAGAACAAATATAATAGAAAACTGGAAAGTCTAGATATAAAGGTGGATGGAGAATTTGTTGATTTAAGTTATGAATTTGAACATGTAAATTTTGACAGAATCAGAAGAATTACAGGGTACTTAGTAGGAACAATGGATCACTGGAACGATGCAAAGGCAGCAGAGGAACATGATCGAGTGAAACATGGACTTGGCGGATGCAAATGCAGTAATATGGAACGTATTTAAATTTAATCTAAAGGAAACATGAATTTCCTTGTAATTAAAAAAGGATGATGATAAAATATATGGGTTCAAAAAGTAATTTGTATTTCTATGGCGTAAAGAAAGGATTATGATATATGAAAACAAACTATACAAGCCCTTTATCAGAACGTTATCCCAGCAAGGAGATGAAATATATATTCTCACCGGAGATGAAGTTCCGTACATGGCGCCGTCTTTGGATTGCGCTTGCAGAAACTGAAAAAGAGTTGGGCCTGGACATTACGCAGGAACAAATTGATGAATTAAAAGCAAATGCACTTGATATAAATTATGATGTAGCAAAAGAAAGAGAAGCTGTAGTAAGGCACGACGTTATGGCCCATGTTTATGCTTATGGACAGCAGTGCCCTAAAGCAAAGGGAATTATTCATCTTGGTGCCACTTCTTGTTATGTGGGCGATAACACAGATCTAATCATTATGACAGAGGGTCTTAAGCTTATAAAAAATAAGCTCATAAATGTATTGGCAGAACTTGCAAAGTTCGCAGATAAATATAAGGACATGCCTACATTAGGCTTTACACACTTTCAGGCGGCACAGCCAACAACCGTAGGCAAACGTGCAACACTTTGGATGCAGGAATTATTATTGGATTTAGAAGATTTAGAGCATCTGATTGGTTCCATGAAGCTTCTTGGTTCAAAGGGAACAACTGGAACACAGGCAAGTTTCCTTGAATTGTTTGATGGAGACCATGAAAAGGTCAAGCAGATTGATGGATTGATAGCAAAGAAAATGGGATTTAACTCATGTTATGCCGTTTCTGGTCAGACTTACAGCCGTAAGGTGGATAGCAGAGTAGTAAATGTACTGAGTGGAATTGCACAAAGTGCACACAAATTCTCAAATGATATAAGATTATTACAACACTTAAAAGAAGTTGAAGAGCCTTTCGAAAAAAATCAGATTGGTTCCTCAGCAATGGCATATAAGAGAAACCCTATGAGAAGTGAAAGAATTGCTTCCCTGGCAAACTATGTAATTGCAGATGCAACCAATCCTGCTATCACAGCAGCAACTCAGTGGTTTGAAAGAACCCTTGACGATTCCGCAAACAAAAGAATAAGTATTCCGGAGGCATTTTTAGCGGTAGACGGAATATTGGAACTATACCTGAACATTACCGACGGACTTGTAGTTTACCCGAAGGTTATTCATGCTAGGCTGATGCAGGAATTACCTTTCATGGCCACTGAAAATATCTTAATGGATGCAGTAAAGGCTGGTGGAGACCGGCAGGAACTTCATGAAAGAATCAGAGAGCATTCTATGGAGGCCGGTAAGATGGTTAAGGTTGAAGGCAAAGAAAACGACTTACTAGAGCGAATAGCAGCAGACCCTGCATTTAACATGACAATAGAACAGCTTCAAAGCATTATGGATCCTGCAAATTTTGTGGGAAGATCGGTGCAGCAGACAGCAGAATTTATTGTAGAAATAATTAAACCTATTCTTGATAAGAATAAGGATGTATTAGGAATTACAGGGGAAATAACTGTTTAGTGTTTAGGCATTTCATTGCAGTAAAATTCTGCAAATCAGAGATTTGCGAATTTCTTGCATGAGACCTGTCTGCAATTTGCTTCGGCAAATTGGGCTAGGGCTTCAACTTCAGACACATGCCAGAGGTCGATTTAATCTGGTAATAATATTTTTCCTGGTTAAATCGGCTTTTTTAATTGATATATTTGATAATGAAGAAAGAAGAAGGTGTTTTTATGGTAAAAGCAATAGTAGGAGCTAATTGGGGCGATGAAGGTAAGGGTAAGATTACAGACATGCTTGCGAAGGAATGTGATATAATTGTCAGATTTCAAGGTGGAAGCAATGCAGGACATACAATTGTAAATGATTATGGTAAGTTTGCATTACACTTATTACCATCTGGTGTATTTTATAATCACACTACTAGTGTTATTGGTAATGGAGTAGCATTAAACATTCCATACCTTGTAAAAGAAATTAACTCTTTAGTAGAACAAGGAGTTCCAAAGCCTAAAGTTTTAGTCTCAGATAGAGCACAGATTTTAATGCCCTACCATATTTTATTTGACGAATATGAAGAAGAGAGACTTGGCGGTAAGTCTTTTGGCTCAACAAAGTCAGGTATTGCACCTTGTTATTCCGATAAATATGCAAAGATAGGTTTTCAGGTAAATGAACTTTTTGATGAAGAGACATTGAGAGAGAAAATCGACAATGTGTGCGAACAGAAGAACATTATCCTAGAACATTTATATCATAAACCAGCAATTGATAAAGAAGAACTTTATAAAACTATGGTTGAGTACAGAGAAATGGTTAGACCTTATGTATGTAATGTTTCTGCTTACCTTTACAATGCGATTAAAGAAGGAAAGACAGTACTTCTTGAAGGTCAGTTGGGAGCGCTTAAGGATACTGACCATGGTATCTATCCAATGGTTACATCTTCATCAACCCTAGCTGCATTTGGAGCGATTGGAGCGGGCATTGCGCCGTATGAGATCAAGGAAATTATTACGGTAGTTAAAGCTTATTCCAGTGCTGTTGGTGCTGGAGCATTTGTAAGTGAATTATTTGGTGATGAAGCTGAAGAACTTAGAAAGCGTGGCGGTGATGGCGGCGAATATGGCGCAACTACTGGAAGACCAAGACGTGTAGGCTGGTTTGATGCTGTGGCTACAAAGTATGGATGCCGTATGCAGGGTGCTACAGAAGTTGCACTTACTGTATTAGATCCACTTGGATACTTAGATGAAATCCCTATGTGTATAGGATATGAAATTGATGGGGAGGTTACAACAGATTTCCCTAATACAACACAGCTTTACAAGGCAAAGCCAGTATTAAAGACGTTACCTGGTTGGAAGTGCGACATTAGAGGTATAAAAGATTTCGACAAGCTTCCTAAAGAATGCCAGAACTATGTCATTGAAATTGAAAAAGAAATTGGAGTGCCTATCACAATGGTTTCAAACGGACCAGGAAGAGATGATATTATCCTAAGAAGATAACACAAGCTAGAAGATAAGAAAATCAGAAGGTTGGAAGAGCCGAAGGATTGGAAATTGGAGAGCGTACTTTCAAAATTGAATGAAATTAAGATTTATGGTAGCCTTTTTTTGCAAAAGCTACCATATTTTTTTGCAAATTATAAAATCGCGGTAGTATTTTTAGTTAATTAACAAAAATAAGTACGAAATAGCTTGATTTTATGTAAAAAACCTACCGAGATTTTAGTTTTCCGTAAATTTTCGGTAGGGTGGAACTTCAATAAGTTGAACATTTTGTGGCAAGCATTGCGCAAGGAAATTAAAAATGATGCAGGCATATTCGGGTTCATTATAATGGCATATATAATTTTGAGTAATAAGGTAAGAATAACCCTTGAAAGGAAGGTGAATTCTTTGAAAGACACAGATAACTTATGGGAAACTTCGAATATGGAAAACTCTAGAAGTTTTAAACCTGAAGGAGAAGATCTTTGGTTTGGTAATGAGAGATATGCGGAAGAACTAATTAAAAATGGAAATGTACCGCCAGGAAGTATTGAGCATCAAAACCTAGGGCATAATTCCAAAAAAGAAGGACTTGGACCTAATACAAAACGTTAAAATTAAAGCTGACCTTTAAAGATGAGAAATCATCAGAAGGTCAGTTTTGTTATTTTGGGCAAATATATACAATTCAAAAAACAAAGCTACAAGTACAGAGGTGATGCTTTAGAGGAGGTCTGCTACCCGCTAAGATAAGTGTTAATTGTCTCCAAATTGTAGTTATCCATGATATAATAATAAGCAAGAATTAAAAAGTATAATTGTTAAAGAAGTTATTGCTAAAGATAAGAGAAGGAACTACAATAAATGATTATCTTGACCATCTCAATAGACGATGCAGAAAAAATAGATATATTGTTTCGCAAATATGAAAAACCTCTTGGAAGGTATATTTTAAAAATTATCAAAGATGACTCCTTATTTGAGGATGTTCTTCAGGCAACTTTTTACAAAGTAGTTAAAAACATAGAGCGAATCGGGGATACGAACTCAAAGGAAAGCAGAAATTACTTATATACAATAGCATATACTACAGCTATAGATTATTATAATGAAAAAAAATTACAAGAAAGTGTCACAAAACCCTATGATGATACGGTTATTAGTATTATAGATGAGTTTCATGCAGATGAAATTATTGCTGATTTAAACATGAGCCAGTGGATTCTGGACTGCATTGAACAGCTAAGGGCAAAAGACCAAGATATCATAGCAGTGAAATATGGTATGGGCTGGGATAATGGGAGAATTGCAGAGCATTTAAATATTAGTGAAGAAGCCGTAAGAAAACGTCTGTCAAGAGCCAAAATCCGGCTAGCAGTTATAATTGATAATGCAAGAAGGAGGGCTTAGTGATGAGAGATGTCAAAAAAAACAATGACGAATTATATAGAAAAACTGTCGCGGCCAAAAGCGATGCTGTGCTTAGAGTCATAGGTCAGAGAATTCTTGAATTGCGTGAGGCTGAAATAGAACAAAATGAAGCTGAAAGCAAAGGTTTTGTTATTCCACAAGAAACACATGAAAAAGTATTGCAGATGATAAAAAGTGAGAAGAAAGCAGCCCTACGAACAAATACAAAAATCAGGCTAAGAAAATTTGCCAAAGTTTGTGCGATGGTTTTTCTGGTTTTGGGTGTTGTAGGTATGACGCTTGTAAACAATGTAGAAGCATTTAAATATCATTTTGATAACTTATGGGTTGAAGTAAAAACAGAGTATTTGGGGCTTTCACCAAATGATGACAATTCAGACAGTGGCACTGAGGAGAAGGAACAACTAAAAGGACTTTGGTATCCAAAGTATCTGCCAGAGGGCTTTGAATTTAGCAGTGTTAAAGATATAGGCGGTATTAATAGAATTATATTTACAGAAAGTGAAGGGCACTTTGTAGAGATTTCAGAGATAAAAGCAGCGGGAACGAAGCTGTATCTTGATAATGAGGCGGAGGAGAGTGGAAGAGTAGAGATTAATGAAAAATATGAGGGCTACTGGGCTAAAAATGATGGAAAAACAGTACTCGCATGGCTACAAAGTGACCAGATAATGGAGGTCTCCGCAGAACTTGAGTTAACTGAACTAGTAAAAATTGCAGAAAGTATGTCTATTCAAAAATAAAATATATAAAATTAAATAAAAGTGTCACAAAACCTCTTATGTTTCAGTTATTAATATATGAAACAAAAGAGGTTTTTTTATTTCATCAAACAATAAAAAAATGAAAAATATTATGTTAAGGCCACAGTAAAGTGCTATAAGAACAATAAGGTTGTAGACATTTTGAATATTGAATCTGAGCACCTGCAATATAATTGAATCATAGGCATGTTAGGGGCTTGCCTATGAAAAATGAAGTATAAGTAAAAAATACAAAGATATTTTCAAAATGGTGTCACAAAACGGTGAGAAAAAGGGTTATTAAATATATAAAGAATTTAGTAATGATTGGAAGTGATGATTATGATTGTGTGATTATGAAAAGTTTTGATTAGTGGTGGATAAAATCCTTATTTTGATGAAGATTTTAGAGTGAGTTATGAATAATTTACGGTTAGTATTTTTGCATTCTTACTGATAATAGTATAATATATAATTGGTAAGAATGCAGAACCGTAATTTATTAGAGGAATATAAAATGAAGAAAAAAATATTAGTATTTACGTTATGCATTGCAGTATTTCTTAGTTTTTGTAGTTTTACAAACACGAGTAACTTTGATGCTACTAAAGGGGATGACAATTTAATAAATATTAGCTTATGCCAACCAAAGGATGCATATCTACCTCAATACAAGATAACAGTAAATGGACAAATTATAGACAATCAGAAAAATGAATTTCCATTTTTGGTTTGCAATAATACCACGTATATGCCAATGACATATATACTTAATAGGTTCATGGGAATAAGACTATATATTTATAGAACAACTCCATCAAATATAGAAAGAGTGTATGTTGGTCGTGCAGAAATAGAAAATAAAAAGTTCTCATATTCGAAAACCAGTGAGGTTAATTCAAAGAAAGTAAGCGTAAGCCACTTGAGTATGCCACTACAACTGAATAACATAGGTTACAATAATAATGATAAAAAAATGGGCATCAATCCTGCTCCTTTTGTTTTTAGGAACATAATATATTTACCACTGACAAGAGAAATTATGACTGAAGAGCTGGGGTGGGGATTTTCATGGAGCAAAAAGGCTGGCTTAAAAATCAATACAAAGGATGCCAGCAGACCAATTATATTTAACCCAAGTGAAATTGAAAATATGGGGCCATGGAAATACATGGAGAATAATCCATATGATTATGCATGCGAAAGAAACAACTACGTTGGAATAAAAAATAAGGAGTCAAAGGTAGAACTTAATGATATGGTAATCATTAAAGAAAAAGGGAAGCCGGCGAGGAAGATAAAATTAGAAAATTTTGGGGCCATATGGATGAATAACGGAGTGAAGGATGTCAAAGATGAGCTGGCAGGGAAAGGTATAGTTTATCCTCAATTGAATGATTTGAAATTTACATTTGTGGCAGTAAAGACAAAAAATACTGACACAAAAGAAATAAAGAAAGAAAATTTATATCTTGTTACTGTAGATATATCAAATGATAGATTGACATCTAAAAAAATGTTTTAACAAAGGAAGTTTTATGAAAAAGATTAGTATAGGAAAAATATTTATTGTATTGTTGTTAATTTTTGTGCTAGTTTTAATGTATGGTAACATAACTCAAAGCAATCAATTAAGGAATAATATTGTAGGCACATATTTATTACAAGGGTCTATTCCAACCGATTCACATTATCTTGTATTTACCAATGATAATAAATATACCTACTATAAGCCATTTGAAATTTTAGATGAAGGTACATATTCCGAAACAGATAAAAGGCTCTACGCCATGACAAATCAAAGTGGGCATATAAGTCAAGCAATCTTATATGGCAAAACACTATATTTTTATGGAAATAATAGTAAAGAAATTACTATATATAATAAAATAGAGAGTATTCCACTGTACATAAATCTTAAAAAAGAATAAAATTGATAATATATTGTAACTTCTAAGGTTGTTTTATGGCACAGGCACCAGTGTTGAGAAGATACTGCTATGATAAGGATGCTTCCAGGGGTGGGCAGATCAGGGTCATTTTATACCAATAAATGACACTTAAAAAAACACAAGGGAAATCCACCTTGTGTTTTTTTGCCATTATTAGGAACAAAGTATTGACTTTTTCGTCTAATCTAAATATGGTAAATGTGGGAACATAAAGAAATCATATAAGAGGAGGTTTTTTGGGAGTATGAACATAAGAAAAATAAGGATTGTCAGTAGTATTTTGATGGTTATCTTATTGGCCACGAGCTTCAGTGGCTGTCAATCATCTTCAAAGAGTAAGGAGGATCAAAACACTTGGATTTTGACTCCGTCAACAGCTTTTGCCTCGTACAAGGAGATACCGGTAACTGTGAATCCTTCCGTAAAGGCATATCAGATATCAGGGGACTTGAATAATGTTACAAATAAGGATCGTTTTGCATTTTCAACAGAAGCTAACAAACTCCTGGCTAAAAATGGATTTGTGGTGATTCCATATCCAATGGAGGAGTTTTTCATTAGTTATGAGATGAATCGCTACGATAATATGCCTAACTTTGTGACAACAGATGCTATGCTACATAATTATCATTTATATTTTAGTTATTTATTAAGGACGATGGAAAAGGATAGTTTGCGTAGTGAACTGGATTCTCTCACAAAGTCAATGCTGGCAAAAAGTCAGAAACAATATGAATCATTGAAGAAAACAGAATGGGAAAATGCAGCAAAACGAAACGTGGCTTTTTTTGCTGTGGCGGGTAAACTCCTTGACCCCAAATCTGATATTCCTTCTTATATCAATAAGGAGGTAAAAGGAGAGTTACAGCTGATTGGTGATCATCAGGAAACTTTTACTCCATCACCGGTCATGAACATGGGCAATTCGGATGCAGCACTAACTGAAACTTTTAAAGAAGATTACACTCAGTATATACCACGGGGACATTATACCAAGTCGGATGAGCTAAAAACATATTTTCAGGCGATGATGTGGTATGGGCGAATGAATTTCCGTGCTTCCAGTGTGGATGAAACGAAATCTGCGGTACTGATGACGCTGCTCTTCGATCAGAAAGATTATAAACATTGGGATAATATTTACGAGCCTACAAATTTCTTTGTAGGCAAAAGTGACGACTTAGGCATTAATCAGTATTATCCGCTATTAAAAAAGGTTTATGGTGACATACCTTCTTTGGATGTATTAACTAAAAATACAAAGAACTGGGAAAGTATGCTTGCTGGAATTAAAAAGCTTAAGCAGCCTGACATAAACTCAATGCCTATCTTTGATAAAAACATACAGCCTGACAGAGAAAAAGTAATCAAAGGGTTCCGGTTTATGGGCCAGCGTTTTACTTTAGATGCTTCCGTATTTCAACATTTAGTGTACCGTGAGGTAGATAAAAACAGTAAGGGGCAGCTCCGCATGCTTCCAAAAGGCTTGGATATTCCAGCAGCCATGGGTTCACAGGAAGCTTACGATTTACTAAAGGATATGGGAGAAACATCTTATAAAAATTATCCTGAAAATATGAAAAAAATTCAGGAGCACATGACTTCTATGGATGTAAAGGATCAGACCCAAAATCTTTATGGTGCATGGCTGTATATGCTTTCACCTCTCACAGAGCCAAAAGGTGAAGGATATCCTGGTTTTATGCAGAATCAAGCATGGACACGTAAGCAGCTGGAAACATATCTTGGAAGTTATACGGAACTGAAACATGATACGGTTTTATATGCAAAACAGGTTTATGCAGAAATGGGCGGTGGTGAAGAAGAACAGGATGACAGAGGTTATGTAGAGCCAAATCCTGAGGTGTACGGAAGGCTGGCAGCCCTCACCAGAATGACCATTGACGGACTAGAGAGCAGAAAATTACTGGATAAGACCACCAGCGCTTCATTAAAAGAGTTGGAACAATTGGCTATCCAGATGAAAACTATCTCAGAAAAAGAGTTGACAGAAAAACCTCTGAGTGATAAAGAATATGAACTGATTCGTAGCTTTGGGGGGCAGTTGGAACATTTTTGGCTTGAAGCCCTGAAAGATGAGGGCGTAGATACTCCATCGGCTGTTTCAAACAATCCGGCAGCATTGGTTACGGATGTAGCAACAGACCCAAGTGGGCAGGTTTTGGAAGAAGGCACTGGAAATATTAATGATATTTATGTAATCGTTCCAGTTGCAGGGTCCCTGCGTATTGCTAAGGGTGCAGTTTATTCCTATTATGAGTTCTCATGGCCATCTACGGATCGTCTTACAGATGAAAAGTGGCAGGACATGTTAAAGAATGAAAAAATTCCAGCTTCTCCGGCATGGACAAAAATCTATACGGCACCTAAAGGGTCGTCACAGTGGTAAAAAAAAGATGCAGGCCGGGGGCAGCCGTGGCGTTGACGCTGTTCCTGCTCCTAGTGGCAGCTATATTTTATGCTGTACCGCTGAACGATGTGACTCAGTTTAGAATGAAAGGCGATATAAATGAAAATGGCATAACAGAGGAATATGAGTTGAACAATTCTGCTCTTACAGTCAAGGAGGGAAGTAAACTTCTATGGAAATCCCCTGAAGGTTACCATATTGATAGTTTTGCCCTGGGAGATGTAGATAATGACGGAAAGGTTAACCTAGTTATCAGTCTGTGGAAAAAAGGCAGTTTTGGTGACGTTCAGCCTTTCTGGCATAAAGGACAAAATAACGACTATAAAAATCATTTGTTTGTTTATAAGCTGGAGGGAGAAACATTGAAAAGTGTTTGGTGCTCTTCTAACTTGGATAAACCAATCCTTTCTTTTACAATTCAGGATGTTGATGGCGACAGAGAGAATGAACTGGTAGTTGAAGAAGGGCTGTATAAAAAAATAGGTAAAGAGAAGTATACTCTTAATCATGATGGGCCTGTACAAACTACGGTTTGGAAGTGGGATAAATGGGGATTCTATTTAGCTGATTCTTTAAGAACTAGTGAGTAATAAAAACGCAAGGGTTTAACCTTGCGTTTTTAAATTTGGTGGAGAATAGGGGGTTCGAACCCCTGACCTTTTGACTGCCAGTCAAACGCGCTCCCAGCTGCGCTAATCCCCCAAAGGATATTAAATTATAAAAAAGCTATCTCGGTATGATTATGAATCCACTGAGATAGCCGTTTATTGGTATCCCCGGTGGGAATCGAACCCACAATTAAGCTTTAGGAGAGCTTTGGTATATCCATTTACCTACGGAGACATATTTTGCTTAGCTTTTATATATTAGCATATTTATTTAGTACTTTCAAGAGGTTACTTGAAACACATTAATAGGAGTGATAAGATATATCAAGAGAATGATGGTAACGGAAGGATGGAGGAAGAATGAAAAAGAATGTGCTTGTGATAACGGGAAGTCCAAGAGCCGGAGGGAATAGTGATTTGCTTGCAGATGCATTTATTGAAGGGGCGCAGTCTGCTGGGCATATTGTAATGAAGTGGAAAGCAGCTGAGAAGAACGTTGGTGGATGTCATGCTTGTGAAACCTGCTTTAGCACAGGAAAAGCCTGCAGTTTTGATGATGATTTTAACGAACTGGCACCTTTGCTTGCCAAGGCTGATGTGTTGGTATTAGCTACCCCAGTTTACTGGTTTAGTTTTCCAGCTCAGATAAAAGCTGCAATTGATAAACTGTATTCTTTTTACATAGGACAAAGACCTTTAAAAATAAAAGAATCTTTATTACTAACTTGTGCAGAAATGGACGATATGTCAGTATTTGAGGGGGTTAAATATACATATGAGCATATTGTTAATTTTTTACAATGGTCTGACCGAGGTTGTCTGGCAGTACCAGCTGTCCAGAAGGTTGGGGATGTAATAGCAACTACAGCATTGCATAAAGCTAGAGCATTAGGTAATGAGTTATAAATTCAAGATACAAAATAAGCCCTGAATGATTTAACAAAGATTCAGGGCTTTTTATGTTATACCAGATGATCATTCAGGCCATAATAGGCGAGGAGTAAATCTACCATTCGTCCATAACTTTTTACACCACCTGCCTGAGCGTTGGCTTTTAAGTAAGTGTCATTGGCAGCTGTTGAGATACGGGAAACCGCTCCTTGATGATTTTGCCAATAAATTTGATTTTCCATTAAATCGGATAAAGCTTCCTTTGGTACCTGTGCTAATATACTTTTGTATTCTTCTTCACTACTGTCTTTACATAGCGCGTTTAAAGCAAAACTCAAAGCATTCATAGCACCACTGTAACGTAACTCTGTTGATTGAGAATTTGAACAAGCTAAGTAAGCTATAAACCCAGCATCATCTTCACGGATATATCCTCGCAAATGAGCAAGTTCATGACAGATGGTATAAGGCTTTACGTAGTTTACAACATCATTATTGTAGTTTGCTTCAATTGTATAGGGCGAAAATAGCCCAGTTAAGTTTATATCTGACATCCACGATGACATAATAACAGGTTTAGGATTAGGATAATACCCCTTAAGAGAAGGATATTCTTTGCCTAAAGTAATCATAGCTTGCTTTGTTTGATTCTGTAATGCGGTAGCATCCATTTCATCTGAAAATTCATCGAGGCTTACAGTATCAGATATATCGCCTATAAGCAATAAGCAAAGATTAACTAAATCATCATGGGAAGAGGGGGCTACAATCATATCCATATCCTTAGAAATCCCATCCCGAGAATAGTTCATACTACATGATAAAGTAATCATTAAAAAAATAGTACTACAAAAGCATAGGGTAAGGACTATGACTCTGGGTATATGTAATAATAACTTATGCCTGCGACTCTTAGCCAAAAGACTGTGTAGAGCAACTAAAAAAATTAATATTGTGCAGAAACTTAATACATATATACTGATTTCCAAAAAAGAAAATGGAAAAATTGAAAAAAAACGTCCAAAAGTATTTGGAAGTAGGGGGAATATATAAGCTGAATATAATTGACCTAAATTAGGTGATTTACGAACAAGAAATATTAAAGCGGTACATAAGACAGGAGTCAGGCCCGCATAAAGTAAAAAATATTTATAATTTTTAATAAATGAAATCGTCTTTATATACATAGTAAGCTCCCCCTTAAGTTGATTAAACAAGTTCAATTTAATTATACAGTAAAAAGTATAATTGTACGACAAAATAAACAAAATTTAATCATGTAAATTGTTGGACATTTTTAAGGATTAAAATGGTATAATAAGAAATGATGAAGTGACAGGAGGAAGAGACTTAATGAGCCGTTTTTTTAGTAATAAGTATAATAATTTAAAACCGTATACGCCAGAGGAGCAAATACAGCAAAAAAAGACTATAGTATTAAATACTAATGAGAGCCCTTACCCAGCAAGTTCTTTTGTTTATAGGTCTATTGATCAGTTTGAGGTAGACAATTTAAGAAAGTATTCTGATCCAGATGCTAACAAGCTGGTTAAGGCTATAGCAGAAAATTTTGGTGTAAATGAAAACCAAGTGGCTGTTGGTAACGGCTCAGATGAAATTCTCGCATTTTCATTTATGGCATTCCAAAACCAGGATAAAAGATTTTATTTTCCTAAAGTTAGCTATGAACTTTATTCTGTTTATTCAGATGTTTTTGGAGTAAATAAAATTGAAATACCACTAGCAGAAGATTTAAGCATAAACCCAGAAGATTATTTTAATTTAGATGGGACGATTGTCATAGCTAATCCGAATACACCAACAGGTATTGCACTGACAGCTGCTGAAGTTGAAGAGATTGTCAGAACAAATAGAGACAATTTAGTAATTATTGATGAGGCTTATGTAGACTTTGGTGCAGAGAGCTGCGTTCCATTAGTGGAAAAGTTTGATAACTTATTGGTGATACAGACTTTCTCAAAATCAAGAAATTTAGCAGGGGCAAGAGTTGGGTTTGCAATTGGGAATTCAGATATAATAGCAGATTTAAATCGAATTAAGTTTTCATTTAACCCTTACAATATAAATAGATTATCAATTATTGCTGGAACAGCAGCTATGAAGGATAAGGACTATTTTAAAAAATGTGTCAATGAAATAAAAAAAACAAGAGAAAGATTTAGAAAAGAAATGGAAGCGTTAGGATTCAGTGTGTTTAACTCTAAGGCAAATTTTGTATTTGTCAGAAATGATGCTTTAAATGGCAAAGAGTATTGTAATGCTTTGCGTGATAAAAATATACTGGTAAGACATTTTGATAAGCCTGAGATAGTGGATTATGTAAGAGTTACTATAGGTATGCCAGACCAAATGGAGGCTTTTGTTAAAGTAACAAAAGATATTTTAGGCATTGAAGAACCCAGTGAACATTAATCTGAAGGATTCAATTCAATAAATAAGAAAAAATGGACTGTCATAAAACGGTCCATTTTTTTTTAATACTTATGGGATAAAAAAACTACGACTATAAGTTTTCATCATTTTCTAATTGTTTATTTAATTTCTTGATTCTGCGCTGAGCCGCATTCCTATAAAAGTAGTCAAATAAAAGCATAAGCACTAGTAAAACCATAAAGATTGGAATAACTACAGCCAAAATGTATATAGGAGGGAAATCATATTTTAGATAATTTCCAATTCCCACAACTAAACTTGCAGCTAAAGAAGACGTAACATAAAGGAGCAGATTAGCTTTAGGATTCTGCATTTCTTTAGTATATAAATTCCCCTGTCTGACATCTAGAGCGATATTAAGAATGCAGACTATAAGCAGAATGCCTAACTCAGGCATATAGTGCTGAGGGGAGGCAGTAAATATAACAGACTGCACAATTACGCTAAAACCCAGCAGAAATATTGCCACAGTCCAGCAAATCTTAACATTTTTTAAACTTTGTAATTCTTGTCTTTCATCTATAATTTTCTTATTTTTCATAAACATCCTTCTCAACCTCCCAAAATAATTCATCAAGTGTTTTATTTAATGCTTTGCAAATTGCCACACATAAGTTTAATGTAGGGTTATAATTGCCAGCTTCTATCATCCCTATAGTTTGTCTGGTTACGCCTACTTTTTCAGCAAGCTGCTCCTGTGATAAATCACATTCAATTCTTGCTATTTTCATCTTTTTATTCTTCATAAAATCCCCTCCTGTAGGTACAGTATATGATATATAAAACCAAATGTCAAATATATATTACATTTTAAATAAAATAAATTACAAAATGTATAATAGTTGGTGAGATGCCACCTAAAGTATTGTTTACTAAGATTAGAATATTTCTAATTTTCGAAAAATAGCTTTGAAACTTTAATAAGATATGGTATAAATATATCTTAATACAGAAATATAATAGATAAGTTATTTGAAAGTAGTAAGTATTATAGAAAAGCTAAATAAGAGGTAAACAAATGTATATATCGTTAAATGAAATATTGAAAAATAGCATATTTAAGAGTGTTACCATATTGGCCGGAGAAGCAGGCCTTAACAGGAAAGTAAAACGAATATCCGTATTTGACTGCCCCTGTAATAAAGATATTTTAAATAGGAATACTTTAATAAATGGTGATTTGTTTATTACATGCCTGGAACAGTTTCAAGATAATAAAGATGGGATTTATGATTATATAAATGCCCTGATTATGACAAAGAGCAGCGGGCTGCTTATAGTAACTGATGATTGTATTGATACTATTACAAAAGATATTATAAAAATTTGTGACGAAAGCGATTTTCCTTTAATATTGATTAAAGAAGATGTGCCCTATGCAGTGATAATGGATACTGTAAATCAATATATTGCTATTGAGAATTTAAATGCTATAAATACTTTGAAGTTAGACAAAATTATGTATGGCAGTGTTTCCAATAATGAAAAAATGGAGATATTATACAGCATTAACCCTAATATAGGACAGTATCTACGTACCATATATGTAGATGGAGGATTTGATTCTGCAATAGAAGAACTAAAGACTCATATACTATATTTAAATAGTCGAGATGATATTTTTGTAAGAAGTAACAATTATTATATATTTATTTTAAGTGCTGACGACATAAAATACCTGAAGCACCATTCGGATGCTACAGCTCTTAAGGTAAAAGAATTCATAAACAATCCAAAAGTAGGTTATAGCAGGATTTATTCTCGGAAGGATATCAGCAAGGCACTTGAAGAGGGAAAACGTTCCTTGGAAACAGCAAAAACCATGAACATGTCATTTCAGGAATACAATCCCTTATCAGTCATGCAGCTGTTAGTTTCTGTAAAGGATACACAGGAGGCTCATGATTTTTATGAGGCTTATGTAAATGCTATAAGGGATAATGTGTCAGCAGAAAACTTAAAGGAAATTCTCCTTACCATGGAGATTTATGTAGCGAATTCAGGAGATTATAAGGCTACAGGTAAGATTATGAACCAGCACGAAAACACTATCAGATATAGAGTAAATAAGGTAAAAGGCGCATTGAATATGGAAACGGATAATATTAAATTCAATGAAACGATTGCTATTGCAGTAAAACTCAGAATCTTAATGAATGAAATCTTTTACTGAAAATATTACAAAAAAATATTGTATTTTTTGTAAAAATAATAAAGAACTTCTCTCAGAATATTTGTATAATTGAGAAAAATTGAAAGGAGAGGAGAAAATGGTGGAAAAAATGAAGAGTAGCAATATTGAGACTACTACATTGGAAAAAGTACCTTTGGATCAAAGAAAAAACTGGATTGAAGTAGCTTTGATTCAAGCGGGAATTATGATTTGCGTTCCCAGCCTTATGCTGGGAGGGATACTTGAGGCTAGTATGTCATTAAAAAATGCAATTATTTCAGGTTCAATCGGTTATTTAATAGTAATAGTGCTGTTTTCGCTTATGGGAATTATGGGCAGCGATTTAGGCGTTCCTACTTGCGTGACAGTAATGGGTGGTTTTGGGAAAAAGGGTGCACGATTTATTATAAGTACACTTATCTTTATTTCTATGATTGGATGGTTTGCAGTACAAACCAGTGTTTGCGGAAACGCTTTTTCTAATTTGACAGATAGGTTTTTCCACTTGTCAGTTCCGCCTACAGTTTCTATGGTGATTTGGGGTGTAATAATGCTGGTAACAGCAGTCTACGGAATAAATGCGTTAGATAAGCTGAATAGGGTGGCAGTACCTGCATTATTTATTGTAACCATTGTAGGGTGCTTTCTGGCATTACATAAATATGGTACAGAGAATCTGTTCGTGGAAAATACAGCTCCTACAATGACCTTGGTGCAAGGCATTGTGCTTACGGTAAGCTTTATGGCAGCGGGCTGTCTTGCAGCTTCGGATATTACCAGATATCAAAGAACTAGAAAAGACACAATTTTATCAAGTGCTATAGGGGTGGCACCGGCAGGTGTACTGATGGTTATACTTGGTGCTGTTATGGCTAAGGTGGCACAGCAGTATGACATAACTCTAGTGTTTTGTGACATAGGGATACCTGTACTTGGCATGTTGGTTTTGATAGCTGCAACTTGGACAACCAACACTACTAATGCATATTCGGCGGGAATAAATGCCGTATTAATGTTTAATCTAAAGGAAAATAAGCGTGCTATGGCGACAATGGTTTCAGGGCTTGTTGGTACCGTTTGTGCAGTGCTTGGGTTTGCAAACCATTTTGAAAGTTTTTTGTATATATTAGGTGATGCCTTGCTTCCGACGATGGGTGTTATTTTGGCTGATTACTGGATTATTGGTAAGGGAAACTCAGAAAATTACAAAGCAACAGATGATTTTAATTGGATCGGAATATTATGCTGGCTGGTAGGATATGGTGTAATTAAGCTGATTCCTTATGGAGTACCTTTTGCACAGGGAATTGCAACATCAGCAGTGTTGTATTGTATTCTAATTAAACTTATAAAACAAAAAGTAGTTAAATAGAAAATCCAAAAGGGCTGTTGCACTAAAACTGGGAAAAAATTAGTGCACAGCTCAATTTTAATGTCTTTTATGATAATGCTGTAATGGAATTATTCTACAGAGTAGAAAAAATAGAGCTTATTCAGGATTCCAAGTATGGTAATCCTGAATAAGCTCTATTTTTAGATTTTAAATACATTGAACTATACTATTACACAAAGCAAATTCATTCTGCTCCATTGCGTTATTATTTAACAGGAGACAGTAACGCCAGCTCTGAATCTACGATTTGACCTTCTTTCATGATTAGTTTATCATCAAGCCAAACAGTTGAATTCAAACAGATCCCGTCTGTGTGCGATTTGGCATCTTGTCCGTCAGGTGCAGCATCAATTGGGCTTACATATCCAATTCCCCATTCTGTACATCCCCATACTCTTTCATCTTCTACAACATTTCCAGTTAACTTCGCACCAGGATTAAAACCATAAGCTATATGTGCCATCTTCAGCATACCTTCATCATTAAATGATTTTAGGAATTTTTCATATTCAGCAGCTTCAGGACCTCCCTCAAGTTTTACGATTTTACTGTCTTTAATTGTAAGAACAACTGGCTGAGATGGGATTTTACCAAATGGTGGTGTAATAGTTCCGTCAAATACAATTTTTCCATTAATAGTACCAAATTTAGGAACCACATTAATCTGGCCTGTAAGCATATGCATTCCTGGTTTTGTTGCATTACCACAGTCGTTACATACACGATGATTTGAATCAAGGTCGAAACTTACATCTGTACCAGCTGGGGTAGTTACGTGCATCTTTTTAGCCTGTTCGTGTCTCTTTGTAAAATTTGTCATAAAGATTTGAAGAGCAGGTGTCTCAACTTTCCCAACAGTCCGAATTAAAAGCTCCTTTGAAAAATCAACAAGACACATGTACCTTAACTTCGGATTTTTTTCCATAGCAATTTCAAAGGGTGTTGAATAAAGCAACCATTGGTGGTTAAATTCAATCCACACATCGGTACTAAGTAGTGCTCCGGTCAAAGCTTCCAAAGGAAGGTCTGGGTCTGCAGCTTTTCCTACGCCTCCTGGAGTAGGCATAACAATGGTCATAGGAGTTGCTCCCGCAGCATAGGCACTGGCGGCCACTGCGTTTACCAGTTCCATATCGGACATGGTATCAGCAGTAATTATAACGGTTTCTCCTTTTTTTACGCCGAAGATTTCATTAATTAATTTGTCGGCAGATCTTTGTAACTCAAATTCTAACATTCTATCACCTCTCAATTTAAATTTGAATTCATTATATTATTTAAGCGATATTAACGCATTGTAATTATACAAAATATAAGGTGGTTTTTTTAAAATAATTACAAAGAAACTTTTGCTTTTTACATTTATAATAACTAAATAAATAAAGGAGGTTTTCAGATGGATGTAAAAAAATTTATTAATAAAAATAAAGACAAAATAATTGAAGATATAGCTACGTTAGTGGAAATTCCTACTGTTTATTCGGAAGGAACGGAAGGAAAGCCTTTTGGAGACAGTATTGCAGAAGGTCTGGACACTGTTCTTGAGATGGGTAGGGAAATGGGCATGCAGGCAAAAAATATTGATGGGTATGCTGGTGAAATTACGGCAGGTACAGGAAATCGAACAATAGGTGTATTGGCGCATATTGATGTGGTTCCAGCAGGGACAGACTGGAATACAGAACCTTTTAAATGTAAAAACAAAGATGGTAAGCTTTATGGAAGAGGAACTATGGATGACAAGGGACCATTGGTGGCTGGATTATATGCTATGAAATATTTGATGGATAATAATAAGATTCCCAAAGATTCCGCAGTTAAGCTCATAATTGGTGCTGATGAGGAAGAAGAGTGGAGATGTATGAAGTATTATAAGGAGCATGTCCACCCACTGCCGGAATATTCCATTGTGCCTGATGGGTATTTCCCTTTGATATTCTGTGAGAAAGGATTGATTGATTTTGATTTATCACAGGAGTTTTACAATGATAAGGCTGCAGTGGTTAAAGTTGTAGAAATAACTGGAGGGACATCGAGAAATATAGTGCCAGGAAATGCTATATGCAAGTTGCTGGTGGACGGAGAAGTGAAAAAAGCATTAATAAATCAGCTTAAGCAGTTTAAGGAAATTGAATGTTTAGAAATAGAGAATGGGTTGAAGCTGAATGTCACAGGGAAAAGCACTCATGCTATGTCACCGGAAAAGGGACTGAATGCTATAAGTCTCTTACTGGAGGTTTTGGGAAAAGTTAAAGCAACAATTTCTAATAGGGTTTTTATAGAAACATATAATAAATATATTGGTATGAATTATAACGGAGAAAGATTTGGTTGTGGCTTCAATGACGAACTGTCTGGCAAATTAACATTAAATGTGGGAATTATTTCATTAAAAGAAAACCATGTTTCTATGGAAATGAATTTGAGATATCCGGCATCTATGAAATGGGAAATTGTAAAAGAGGCAATGATGAAAACCATAAAAGAGGCGGGGTTTTCTTATAAAGAAAAGTCATATCTGCCACCTGTATATATAGACCCAGATTCGGATTTTGTCCAAGGGCTAATGGATTCATATAGAAGAATTACTGGAGACATGGAAAATCAGCCTTTTGCTATAGGAGGAGCCACTTACGCCAGAGGTATTCCAAATGCTGTTGCGTTTGGACCCCTTTTCCCTGACGAAGAGGAGCTTGCCCATGAGGCTAATGAATTTATATCAATTCGAAGCTTGGAAAAAATGACAGAAATATACGCAGATGCTTTGGAGCAATTATTAAGGAGGTATTAGAGACCGGATGCAGACAAGTATAATAACTAATAAAGAGAAAATAAATGAGGAATCACAAAAAATTATTGGGACTAACCCTATATTAAAAAAAGCATTTAGTTTAGAAACATTAGTATTTATCGGAATCTTTGGAGCAATATTTTATGCTTTGGGGACAACTATGGGACCTATAAATATGGTAAATACCCTTATGAATACTGCATATTCCCTGCTTATTAATACTGTACTCTATATAATGGCTATTGCAGTTATTGCGGGAGCTGTATCGGGACTTTTAACGGAATTTGGTGTTGTTGCGGCAATCAATAAAATATTATCACCATTGATGAAACCTTTGTATGGTTTGCCCGGTGCAAGTATAGTGGGAGTAGTTACTACGTATTTGTCAGATAATCCTGCTATATTGACCCTAGCACAGGATGATAATTTTAGAAGATATTTTAAGAAGTATCAGCTTCCCGCTTTAACAAATATAGGAACAGCTTTTGGAATGGGTCTTATTGTAACTATGTTTATGATAGGCATAAGAAGTCATGATGGAAGCAGCTTCATGGTTTCAGCTTTGATTGGTAATATAGGAGCTGCCATTGGAAGTATTGTAAGTGTAAGGTTAATGATTATGAAAACCAAAAGAATCTTTGGGACTGAGGAGTATGCTGAAACTAAAACTGATCAATGCCGGATTGATATAAATCATAGGATTGTCAGAAATGGCAGTATAGGTGGGCGATTTATGGATGCAATGCTGGAGGGCGGGAAAAATGGAGTTACTATGGGGGTTGCAATAATACCAGGTGTGCTTATGATATGCACCTTTGTTTTAATGCTGACCAATGGCCCGGGTGAGGGAGGCATGTATACAGGAGCAGCTAATCAAGGTGTTGCATTTCTTCCCTGGCTGGCAGAAAAACTAAACTTTGTTCTATTACCACTGTTTGGTTTCACTTCGCCGGAAGCTATCTCTGTTCCGATTACAGCTTTGGGTGCTGCAGGTGCTGCTATAGGGCTTGTACCGGATTTGGTTACAAAAGGGCTGGCGACAGGCAATGATATAGCGGTGTTTACGGCCATGTGTATGTGTTGGAGTGGCTATCTGAGTACTCATGTTGCAATGATGGATAGTTTGAAATTTAGGGAACTAACAGGGCACGCAATTTTATGCCACACAATAGGAGGTATTTGTGCAGGTGTTAGCGCACATTTTATATTTCTTATGGTATGCTGACAATTAAAAAGTTTAAATAAAAAATTTAATATTATTTATAGATAATCCCAGAAGTAAAAAATCTGGGATTTTTTTATCTGTGTTTGAAGCGATTTATTGACACATTTTTTTTAACAGCGTATACTTAAATGTATCGAATTATGATATAACGATAAACGTTACAAGACAAATACACAACATAATATAATTATTAAATTCTAAATAAACGGGTAACTTAAATCTTAGGACTAGGGAGATAGAGAATGAAGCATATTTTTAGGGACTTTAATTTTGACATATATGACTATAAAGATGCGGAAAAATTTTTGAATGAAATGGCATTAAAGGGTTTTGAATTTAAAGGGACTGGAAAAGGTTATATTAAAGATATTGCTATGTTTGAGAAAAACCATAAAGCAAAAAATCTTAAGTATGCAATTGATGTTCGAAAAAATCTGCTAAATAGTGAAAGGGAACAGTATTATGAATTTTACAAGGATTTAGGCTGGAGGAATATTGATTGTTTTAATGATAAGCTTCATATGTTTGTAGCTGAAAAAGAAAATGCCTTTCCATTGTATACAGATGAATTAACAGAAATGGAGAATTTCGGAAAAGCAATAAAAAGGGATAATGAAATATTTAAGTATTTATTGATGGCAGTATGTATGGTTGCAGCCATGGGAATAATAATAGCTGAAGGCGGAAAAGAATTTAATCGGCTGGTGGCTTACATAATTATTGTGTATTTTGGGTGCTTTGCACTCTTCTCAATTCTTGAAATAATCGCTAATCTGGTTTGTATTCGGCGCTTCAGTAAACATATGCAAACGGGTGGAGGAATTCCAGCAAGCAGATTAAAAAAAGAGCTGAGATTATGGGAGAGCTTTTTCTCAGTTGTAGCAATTAGTGTATTTCCACTTATTATAATAGTTAGCTATTCCTATGAAATATGGAGTAAGGGGTTAAATAGTATCAACTTATACGGGAGCGGCTGGGAGATTGTACTACTTATTATACTTTGTACACTTTCGATACCAATCGAATTAGCTGCTACATATATGCTCTTTTTATATCCAGAAAAAGAAAAGTATAAACTATTTAGTTATATTGGCTTTTTCATGTTTTATATCAGTATATTCCAGTATTTTCGTACATATCTGGGATGCAGATAAATGAATGGAGGAAACAATGGCAAGAGAACAATTAAAAACACTGACAGAACCAATGTATTATGTTCTGCTTTCACTTATAAAAGAGAACCATGGATACGGAATTATGCAGATGATTAGTGAACTTACAGAGGGCAGGGTTGCTGTGGGTGCAGGAACTTTATATGCACTTTTAGGAAGATTTGAGAAAGAAGAAATTATCTTCCAGGTTGCAGAAGAAAACCGAAGAAAAATTTATAAGTTAACCGAGAAAGGCCAGAATATTTTACAGGAAGAATTGCAGAGGCTAAATAAAATGGTTAGTGACGGACAGAAATTTTTTGAATATGATGGGGAAAGACCTGCGCCGCCAGATGATAATACAGGAAGTGGAATTTCTATGCCTATTACTGAAGAGGTTTGTAATAAAGAACAACAAATTTTCAAGGAAAGAGAAAAAGGTTTTACCCTTGGAGGATTTGGAAAAGGAGCGCTAATACCAACATAAAAGAAGGGGATATAGTAAGTAACTTAGCACTAGTGTATTCAACAAAAAGGGGAAATTATGAAAAAGAAGTATGCGTTAATAATTGCAAGTATTTGTTTGATTGGGCTGGTAGTATATGCAGGCTACATTCGTTGGAATAGCTATGTGATGGATGAAGAGACCATAGCCAGTTTACAATGGGTGGAGCCATTAAGCCAAGATTCTGAAGAGGAAGAGGATAGACGTTATAAGGAGGAAGAATGTAACTTTTTAGTTAAAGAAATTAAAGCGTTAAAAGAAAAGTTAAAAGAAATAAATCTGCAACTTGTGGTTGTTAAAAATAACAATACTGATGAAGATGAAAATGACCATAATGAAAAATTATATGGCATTGAAAACAGTCGGGGAGAAGTAATCATACCAGCTAGATATGAAAGTATAGATATTGATTTAGAACAAGGATATATATTAGCAGGAAACTATTATACAAAGCAATACCATTATTATAAATTAGACGGTTCAGATTTGATAAAGGAAAATTTTGAAAATGCCAGTAGGTATGAAGCTGGATATGCCTGTGTGGAAAAACAAGGAAAGCATTTGGTTATATCTCCAACAGGTGAAGAATTATTAAAAGTGAACTGTGACTCATTAAGTATTTTTGATAGCAATAGAGGAATCTTTGAATTTTCTAATGATAGTAATGCCGTTTATAAAAATGGAAGTAATACTACATATGTATCAGGCTCTCTGACAGGGTTAATTGATATAAGTGGTAATATATTATTAGAACCTAAATATGAACTTATATTCAGAGAGTCAGAAGATAAGCTTTGCGCTGAATATTTAAATGATAAAGGACAGGAAGAATACCTTTTTTTAGACAATAGTTTTAATCCTGTATCAGGAAAAATTTATGAAAGTCTAAGTGGATTTTACCAAGGGTCTGCTATTGCTAAATATAATGGAGAGTGGTTTATAATCAATGAAGAGGAAGAGGTAATAACCAAATTACAAGGATGCATAAAAGTACATGGTTTTTCAGAGGGTATTGCCGTAGCAGAATGTTATAGTGAGTTAAAATACATAAATACTACGGGAAAAACAATATTTACATTACCATATAAAGGATATAATCAAACGTTAGATGAAAATAAGGCTAGTTTTAGTGAGGGAAAGATTGTTTTTCCAGCCCAAAACGGGAAATTAGGATACATGGATTCAAAGGGAAATGTAGTAGTGGAACCTATTTTTAATCGAGCAGGAATGGTAAAAAATGGGCAGTCAGAAGTTAAAATAGGAAATAAAAGAGGCGTTATAAAATTTTAGAAGGGTATTTTTAGAAGGGGAAAAAACCATAAGAAATAGATGTAAATTAAGGATTATATGTATTTGCGCAATGGTGGCATTGATATATGCAGGATACAATTAATGGAACCATTATTTAGATGCAAGAGAGAATGTAAAAGGGGTAATATCTTTACGTAAACATTATAGTAAAGATAAAGCAATTGAAAAAATGTATTTTGGGAAAAAAGGGGTTAAAATAATCTAAAAGTGTGTCGATGAAATTGGTTACACCGGGTCTGATAATAAATTAAAAAGGATAAATTATGAAAGAATTGTGGAATTTATTTATAGCGTTTTTTAAAATAGGTCTATTTACTATAGGCGGTGGGTTGGCAATGCTGCCACTTATTCAACGTATGGTGGTAGAAGATAATAAGTGGTTAAAAGAGAATGAGATGATAGACTGCATAGCAATCTGTCAGTCATTACCGGGGGTTATTGCTATAAATGCAGCTACTTTTGTAGGATATAGAAAAAATAGGCTGGCAGGGTCAATTGCAGCAACTTTAGGAACCATCATGCCATCCTTAATTATTATAATACTTGCAGCTATTTTTTTAGATGCAGCTGGCAGTAATCCTTATGTGAATGGAGCATTTGTTTCTATTAAAGCAGCTTCTTGTGGGTTAATACTATTTGCAGCAGTTAAATTAGGTAAACAGGTTTTAGAAAGCCGGTTTGCATGGGCAATTGCAGTTATTGCTTTTGTTATGATTGCAGTTTTCAAAGTAACAGCTGTATGGGCTATCATACTAGGTGCATTTGCAGGATTGATACCCTATTGGACCAAATCAAAGAACATTAATAGCAAAACCTTGAAAGAGGATCCTAATTCAATACTAGAAAATGTTCCTTCAGATGAAAAAAAGGAGGGTAAGTAATGATTTATCTAACATTATTTTTCTCCTTCTTTAGAATAGGTATTTTTAGCTTTGGTGGAGGGTTAGCAATGCTACCCTTAATATTTCAGACCGTACAGCAATTTGGATTTATGTCGGCAGAGGAATTCTCCAATTTAGTAGCATTATCCCAAGTAACACCAGGTCCTGTAGCCGTGAATGCAGCTACTTTTATAGGGTATAATTTCGCTGGTGTGACTGGCGCTGTATGTGCAACTTTAGGCGTTGCCTTGCCATCGTTTTTATTAATCATAACCGTTATAAAATTTTTAGATAGATTTAATAATAATAAAGGAATTGAAGCCGCATTTTCCGGAATCCGTCCTGCCACAGTAGGGTTAATAGCGGCTGCGGCGGTATTTGTAGGAGAGTCCGCTCTTATTAACATGGAAAATAGTATACTATTAAATGGATCTGCGACAGGAGTCTGCAATGAATTGACATGGGGATATATCAAGTGGGTATTGGAAGATCTTGCTAGGGGAGTTGAAATAATACCGTGCCTGGTTTTTGTGGTAACAGTGATACTGGCAGCAAAATTCAAAATGAGCCCAGTAAAAATCATAATGATTATGGCAGTAGTTGGTATCATTTTCTGTAGTTAGAGTAAATCTTTCATAATAAGCAGAATCAAATTGTTATCGTAAAGTTCCCCAGCCAAATAAGAATTACCTAGGTTTTCCATTAGAAAAGTCATAACTTTAGGATCTGCAAGCGAAGCAATAGGCACCATCAAAGTCAGCAGTATAAAGACATAGACAATGCCCTTTATAAAGCCAAAAACCATACCTATACAACCATCTAAGAAGCCAGTTATTCCGTGGTTGCGTTCCTTTGACACTAAAGATATAGCAATGTGAAGTACGATTTGAACAGCTAGTGTTATAATCAAAAAACAAGCAATTTTAAAAAGCAGATTAGATAACCCCACTGAAATAGAACCAGATAACGAGTTAATTAAATTTGTCAGTGAATCCTGAATAATAGTCGGCATACTTCCCTGCATTTCTGCAGGAGTAAGAGTGGTGCTGACTTTTTCATTTATATTTCCATAAATAGATGAATATAAATCGGTATTGTCTAAGATAAATGCATTAAATTTAGGTGACCAGATAAAGGCAAAAGCAAGAGCTAAAAACCAGCCAACTGTGTGGACAAGCGTTTGGAGCAAACCATGCCTGTACCCCTGAACCATAGTGCCTATAATTACAACAGCAACAATTATATCAAGTATCATAAATGAATCCCCTTCCCCATATATATGTATATAGTACTAAAAATGACAAGGGAGGGCAATATGGAATATACAAAATATAACAAAACGATGGTGCTTCTTTCTGAGGAAAATCGGGATTTCGCTGCAAAAACAGAGCAGGCAATATATGGAAACTTACGAATAGAAACAGGCAACAATAAAGGAGCCATTTCTTTAAGTGTCCAAAATCTACGATTTTTTGAACGAAATCGTTACATTTACAAATTGATTTTATTTGGAGAAAAGAAAGAACGGACCATTCATGCAGTCATGGGTACGCTAATTTTAAACCGATTTGGTACTGGAGAAAATTATTTCAGATTTGATCCAGGGAACGTTGATGGAAGAGGCGGGCAGCTTGGAGATTATTCTGTAGCCATTGTTGCAGCGGTATCCATGCGTGAAAACAAGGAACCTTTACATCCTGTACTAAAAGGTAAGCTGGCTTTTTCTGGGAGTAATGTAATAGCAGCAAGTGCAGAAAAATTTAATAGCAAAGAGGAAATAGAAACCATAGAAGATGAAGCAGAAAAACATGAAGACTTTAAAGAACCAAAAGAGATAATGGAAGAAGTAACAGAAAGAGTGCCGGAAAGAGTGCCGGAAAAAGTACCAGAAAAAGTGCTTAAACCTAATCCATATGAAGAAGTACAGACCTATATAAAAAAACAAAGAGCAAATTATAATCAGTTTTATAATGAATATGTAAAAGAAGTGTGTGAAAAAACTGCAAAATCATCAGAGCTATATGAACATATTTTACCTTTTAGCAAGGACAAGACAGGCGCAAGATGGAAAAGAATTGCAAACATAAAAAATTTACCATTGGTTTCACCAGGGGCTATGTGGGGTGCATCAAAATATAGGCATTACATATTTGGCGAAGATGCCAAGCTATATTATTTAGGCATACCAGGAAGATTCTTAAATGAAGAACAACCTGAGGGAGGAAAGTCAGGATTTGTTTTGTGGCAGCCAATCGTGGGGGCTGAAAGTTTGGAAGCTACAAAAGCAGAGTGCTCTTTAGAAAACAGGATGACGGCTTATGGATATTGGATAACCGCTATAGATAAAGATACTGGCGATATTGTAGACCCAGTTTGATTATAAGTAATGGGTGTGTAAAATACTAAAATGGCAGAGTTTTCACTCTGCCATTTTTGATAAGCCTTTACGGTTTAATATGGTTATGCCTTTTCTTGATACGGTTAAATATCCCTCATTTGCTAAGTATTTTAATATACGTGAAATCACTTCCCGGGCAGTACCTAAATGCCCAGCAATTTGCTCATGAGTCAAAGTAATTGTGTCACTCTCCTCTAAAGCAGATTGTTCTAAAAGAAAAATAGATACTCTCTTGTCCATTTTCATAAATAATAACTGTTCTACTATCCACATGACTTCTGAAAAACGCATAGAAATAATCTCATTCATAAAACCCTCCACAACAGGGCTTTTCTTTGCAATTCTGTCATAAACGGAAGGATTAATTATAGCTAATTCCGTCTTAACTTCTGCAGATACGTGAACATCAAAAGAAATATTTTTTATCATACAGGAGGCGGATAACATGCAGTTATCTCCCTCAACAAGTCGAAAAAGAGTAATCTCCTTGCCCTCGTCCGAAAGCATAAAGGTACGAAGCCTGCCGCTTATAACACCTAAGACCCCAGTACATTCCTGTCCTCCTGCATGGACTATATCACCAGGTTCAAAGATACGTATTACTGTATTTGCAGATATTTCTGCTTTCTGAGGTGGAGTAAGTTTATCCCAGAATGGATATACTTCAGAAAGAAGGTTTTCGTTGATCATATATATCACCTCTAAATATTTTGTTTAAATTTTCTGAAAATAGTGTTAATATCATCTAAAGAATATTATAACACAACTAATTCAAAATGTGACTTTATCACTGAAACATTTTATTAATGTGGTTAAAATAAACCTAGAAATGTGAATGGAGGATAGAATAATGAGTAATAAAAAGGTTGTTATAATTGGCGGAGTTGCAGGTGGGGCAACTACAGCGGCAAGACTTAGAAGACTTGATGAAAACATAGAAATCATTATTATGGAAAAAGGTGAATACATTTCTTATGCTAATTGTGGGCTTCCTTATTACATTGGTGATGTTATCAAGGAAAGAGAGGCGTTACTCCTTCAGACTCCACAAGTAATGAAACAACGTTTTAATATTGATGTAAGAACGGGGAACGAAGTAACATCTATTAATAAAGAAGAAAAAACAATTACAGTACGAAGGATTTCTGACGGAAGTGAATATGTGGAAGGTTATGATAATTTGGTTATTTCTACAGGATCCACACCAATTGTACCTCCCATTGAAGGAATTAATGGAGAAGGCATTTTCACCCTTTGGAATATTCCAGATACAGATAAGATAAAAAGTTACATTACAGAGAAAAAGCCAACCACAGCAGCAGTGATAGGGGGAGGCTTTATTGGACTTGAAATGGCCGAAAACCTAAGAGAAGCTGGCTGTAAGGTATCAATTATAGAAATGCAGGATCAGGTAATGGCCCCTGTAGATTTTGAAATGGCACAATTAGTTCATGAAAATATTAGGATGAACGGTGTTGAACTTATTTTGTCAGACGGAGTGAAAAAGTTTGAAAGTATCACTTCTGCGCAGGGCGTGAACCCTAGGAAAACTAAAATTACGCTATCAAGTGGAAAAACTTTAGATGTTGATATGATCATTTTATCTATTGGAATTAAGCCAAACAGCAGCCTTGCAAAACAGGCAGGGCTAGAATTAAATCAAAGAGGCGGAATCTTAGTAAATGAATATCTGAAAACTTCTGATAAAAACATATATGCAGTAGGTGATGTAATTGAAGTGACGGAGTTTATAGAAAAAGGAAAAACAATGATTCCTCTAGCAGGTCCAGCCAATAAGCAGGCCCGAATTTGTGCTGGAAATATTGCTGCGGAATTTGGGGTTCTTGATGCAAAAACGCATGGAACGTATGAGGGAACACAAGGAACTTCGGTAGCAAAAGTGTTTGATTTTACTGTAGCTGCAACCGGATTAAATGAAAAAACCTTAATACGAATGGGGAAAAAAGTTGATGTAGATTATTTTGTAGCAATCATTAATCAGAAATCTCATGCTGGATATTATCCAGGAGCCGCACCGATAACTTTAAAAATGCTGTTCTCTCCAGAGGGGAAAATCTTTGGCGCACAGATTGTTGGTGTAGAAGGGGTTGATAAACGAATCGATGTGATAGCTACAGCCATTAGACTGGGAGCAGGTGTAATTGATTTGCAAAAACTAGAGTTGGCTTATGCTCCTCCTTATTCCTCGGCAAAAGATCCTGTAAATATGTTAGGGTTTGTGGCTGAGAATATTTTGAATGGAATAACTCAGTTTATCCCATGGAATGGTCTTGAAAATCGAGAAGAACTGGCAAAACAAAGGGGAGTGCCAGCTGTCACAGTACTTGATGTGACAGAAGACTTTGAAAGAATGGCATTTGCAGTGGAAGATTCGGTGCATATACCATTTGGCCAGGTTAGAGATAAAATGAACGAGCTGAATAAGGAGAATCTAATCGTCACATTTTGTGCGATAGGAGTTCGTTCGTACAATGTCGCAAGAATTTTAATGAACGCAGGGTTTAAACATGTAGCAGTATATCCTGCCGGAACAGGTTTTTACAAATCTTCATTCCATGATAAATTATTTTGCAAGTCAGAAGAATGCCCTCCAATTGTTGAATTTACTTCAAAAGCAGAAGAAGTTCTAGCAAAAGACCGAGGAGAGGTGAAAGGTGGAACCCAATTGGATATAAATAATATTGTAATAACAAAAGATTTAGACTGTAGTGGATTACAGTGCCCTGGACCTATCATGAGAGTGTTTAATTCCATAAATGAAATTGAGCAGGGTCAGATCATTAAGGTAGCGGCTACAGATATGGGCTTTGCCAGAGATATAGAAGCATGGTGCAGAAGAACGGGCAATACGTTAGTCAAAACATGCAGAGAAGGAAAACAAAATATTGTATATATTCAAAAGGGAACCATAGGCGATAATCAGAATGGCGATAAAAGTAAAAATGTGGGGACACAAGCGGAATTGCCACAGGGAAAGACAATGATTGTATTTAGTGGTGATTTAGATAAGGTTTTGGCCTCATTTATTATAGCGAATGGTGCTGCGGCTATGGGTAGACCTGTAACTATGTTCTTTACATTCTGGGGGCTTAATGCTTTAAGAAAGTCAGAAAAGCAGAATGTAAAAAAACCACTTCTTGATGGGATGTTCGGAATGATGATGCCAAGAGGAACATCTAGATTAAAACTTTCTAACATGAATATGGGCGGCATGGGAACAAAAATGATGAAGAAAGTAATGAATGATAAAAATGTGGATTCTTTAGAAGACTTAATGAAAAAGGCTATGGAAAATGGTGTTAAGCTTGTAGCTTGTACCATGTCAATGGATGTTATGGGGATTACGAAGGAGGAACTTATTGACGGCGTTGAGCTTGCAGGTGTCGCAGCATATCTGGGAGACGCAGAACAATCAAATGTAAATTTGTTTATTTAATATGATTAGAGTTATTGTAGAAAATTTGAATGATAAAACGACCCTCTTGGGTCGTTTTTTTCTTGAATATTGTATGCGATTGTGATAACATTGTAAGGTATATGAGAAATTATATGATCGATGCACTGGCTGAAGCCGGAAAAGCCTATGCCTGCGGTGAGATTCCTATTGGAGCAGTTGTTGAAAAAGATGGAATAATCATAGGCAGAGGACACAATTTAACAGAAACTTTAAAAGATCCGACAGCACATGCAGAGTTGATTGCTATACGAGAAGCAGCGAAGACTTTAGGAGGATGGAGACTGCTTGATTGCAATTTGTATGTGACTTGTGAGCCCTGTGCCATGTGTGCGGGCGCTATTGTCTGGTCTCGAATGAGTAAGATTTTTATTGGCACCATGGATCCTAAAGGCGGTGCTTGTGGTTCAGTGTTTAATATTATTCAAGAAGAAAGATTAAATCATTTTGTTGAAATAGAAGTAGGCCTTATGGAAGAGGAATGTTCTGGCATTATGAAAACTTTTTTTAAAGAATTACGACTAAGGGGTTCCAAATGGGACAAACAGAAGGAACCAGGGCTCACAAAATAGAAAGTGGAGGAACTTAAATGAAAAGAAGAATAGGTGCAATAGTTGCACTGACACTATTAATGGTAATGATGACAACATCTCTTTGTTTTGCAGGAACCTTGGAGCTTGAAGACTCTTATCCCAGAAATGGTGACAAAGGAATGCAGGTTGAAAATTCAGGTGTAAAGCTGTATTTCAACCAGAATATGATTAATAAAAACAACGAAGCGGCAAATTTGAAATGCGTTAAGCTTACTGATTCAAAAGGTAAAAAACTACCACTTAGAATTCTATATAGTCCTAAAGAAAAGGGATTAGTTTTAGTACTTGTTGACAAACAAACACTCCTTTCTGACAGCTCATACAAGCTTTCAGTTTCTGGGGATATAATGGCGGCTTCAGGAGAGACCCTTGGAGAGGATGTACACATCAAATTTAATACAGTGGATACTAGTTCTTCGATGAAGGCAAATATGATTATGATGGGTATCATGATGGTAGGCGTGATCTGGGTGTCAAGCAGGTCTGCAAAAAGAAAAGAAGAAAAAGATAAAGAAGAAGCAGCTGCAGATGACAAGGTTAATCCATATAAGATTGCAAAAGAAACGGGCAAATCCGTAGAAGAGGTTGTTGCTAAAGACCAGAAAGAAAAGGAAAAGCAACGCAGAAAGATGGAGAAAAAACTTGCAAGGGAAGCTAAGGGCGATGATTATTATGATGATGACGACGATGAAGCTTTTAATGATAATAAGCGCGTAAAAGGCGCTAGACCAATTTCAGCAGGTGGAAGTAGTTATATTACTGGCAGAAAGGCTGCTGCAGAAGAAGCAGCCAGAAGAAAAGCTCAGGCAGGAACTACAAAACCAAAGAACAAGGGAAAGAAAAAGAATTAAGGATCACATATTTACAGCTCACTTTATGAAGCACTATAAAGTGAGCTGTTTTACTAATTCTAACCCTAGAAAGGAAATGCTAATGAACGAAATATCCATAAAGTCTTATGCTAAAATCAATTTATCGTTAGATGTGCTGGGCATTCTTCCAAATGGATATCATCAGGTGGAGATGGTTATGCAGCAGTTGGAATTGCACGATCTAGTAACTGTTAAATGGACGGAAATTGAAGCACCAATGGCCTGCCAGATTAGTTTAACTGCCAACCGAAAAGATTTACCCTTAAATCATGAAAATATTGCGTATAAAGCAGCTGAAATGATGATGGAATGTTTGCATAAACAGGGCAAAGTTGAAATACATATAGAGAAAAATATACCTGTTGCAGCGGGACTAGCAGGTGGAAGTGGAAATGGTGCGGCTGTGATTCATGCCCTAAACAACCTCTGGAATTCAGGGCTGTCAGTAAAAGAACTTTGCTGCATAGGGGTTACGCTAGGAGCAGATGTACCATTTTGTATAATGGGTCAAGCTAAGGGAAATGTACAGCTTGGTGCATATATGAACAATGATGCGTTAGCCTGCACTTGTGCTCTGGCTGAGGGGATAGGAGAGCAGCTTACGCCAGTTACACCTCTTTCTTGTGATGTATTATTAAGTAAGCCATCCATAGGAGTTTCAACCGCAGACGTTTATAAGGGAATCGATGCAGAACTTGGACTAGAAAAAACAGATAATGAAGAACAAACAGCAATTATAAAACATCATATAGATACAAAAGAACTTATAAATGGGTTAAATGCCAGAAATTACGGTAAAGTCATCAACAATATGGCAAATATACTTGAATTATTCAGTGTAAAGAGGTATCCTATAATTGTGTATACAAAAGACAAGATTACTCAGCAGGGTAGAGCTGCAAAAGTTCTTATGAGTGGAAGTGGTCCTACCGTATTTGCTATATACTTTGAAAAATCAAAACTAGAGGAAGACTATAAGCTTTTAAGTGGAATCAATAAGGAGACTTATGCTACAAAGACATTAGTATGAAATAATAAAGATGAGGTGAAAGATGTTAAATTTTGATATTCAAAATCATAGACCACTTAGAGAGATTGTTTATGAGGAACTAAAGCTACAGATTCTGACGGGGAAAATTGTCCCTGGTACAAGAATGATGGAAGTGGAGCTTGCAGAGGATATGGGTGTAAGTCGTACTCCTATTAGGGAAGCAATTAGAAAGCTGGAAAAAGAAGGACTCGTAATTATTGAGCCTCGTAGAGGAGCGTACGCATCTCAGATTTCTACAGATGATATGATTGAGATACTTGAAGTGCGTCAAAATATGGAGGGCCTTGCAGCATATATAGCGGCTTCACGTATGAAACCAGAACAGCTGAAACAAATTGAAGACGCAGAAGAAGCTTACAACGATGCTGTTGAAAAAGGCAATACAACTGATATGATATATTATGATTCAAAATTTCATAAATTAATTGTAGAAGCCAGTAACAACAAAACTTTGCTTCAACTTATTGAGCCATTACAGGAAATGGCATTGAGATTTAGATATTTGTATTATGATGACTTTAAAAGAGCTGAAAATATGCCTCATGAGCATCAGATTATTATAGATGCCATCGCTAAAGGCGATTCAGAAGCAGCAAAAGAAGCTGCAGACACACATATTAGAAAATTAAAAGAGCTTGTTATAACAGAAGGCGTATAGGTACGTAAACATAAAAAAGACCCCTTTCCTAAGAAAAATTGAATTTCTTGAGAAAGAGGGTCTTTTCTTTTATGATTTATTGGTTATAAACTATGTAATAGGATGCATCTTTCGCATCTCATCTAATATAGCCTGATAAATATCGCTGCTCATAACAGTTATGAAATTAGTTGTTAAAAAATCTTCTACATCCAAAGTGAAAGTTACTGTCATAACCGTATCATACTGTCCGTACATAAAATCTTTATAAGAGTTTGTATCTTGAACTTCACCTAACTTTGGTGTTGATATATCGATCTCTTTATTAAGAAATCCAGCTATAGCTGTTGAGGAAGAACCCATCATCTGATTCATTAACTCACAAATAGCACTTTGTGATATCTCATCTATTTCAGTAATTTCCATGTAAGTCATTTGGCTGACCATTTTTAAAATATCTTCTCTTTTTAGAAGCAAGGAGTTTGTACCTCTTAGTCCTTTGGTGTAGTCCACACTTATGCCGAAAGCAGGCTCTAAGTAGGTTATATCCAGGTCTTTAGGTGTTACTATGTCTACTTTAGGTACAGAAATGTTTACTGTCTTGCTAAGTATAGTAGATAATGCAGTAGCAGAAGAGCCGATACCAATATTAAAAAGTTCGCCAATCGCATCTATTTCTTTTTTTGTTACATCCATGTCGCATTACTCCTTGCATAATAAATTATAAAAATTAACTTTTTTTAAGGTTACCACAAAATGTGAAATTATTCAATTCTTTTCATTGCTATTATATTTATATTAAACAAGTAGTAATACAAACAAAGGGGACGGAATAAAATGTATTGTGTTTAATGTATGCAATGCGGACAATGCCGCAGTATAAAAGTTTAAAAAATCTAACGTATAAGGGGGATAATATCATGACCTATGATAAGGATATACCTGATTTTGCACTTCAACCAGCGAGAGATACAGATGAGGCGGATGTGTTTGACCCGTCGCCCTATGATCGATTATTGAACTTGCATAGACAGGAGCAGGCTGAAGAGGTTGATCCACATTTAGCAAATCATTCTGTTCGGGATTATGTTTTTCCTGAATTTGCGGAACCAGTCTTTGAAGAGAATACAGAATTACTTGAACCACAAGCAGATACAGTAGTGGAAACGGAATCAGAAGTTTTTGCAGAAATTAAATCAGAAGAAGCCGCAGAAATGGAAGCAGAAGTAATCACAGAGCCAGAGTTTGTACAGGAAGTAATAACTGAACCGCAATTAATACCACAACAGGAACCAGAGCCTGAGCTAATTGAAGTAATTAGTGAACCTGATTATGTACTAGAAGTTGAAGCAGAACCTGAAACGATTGAAAGGGCAAAGCCTGTTATGGCGTCACCTGCACCTGCAGCACCCAATAGTGAGGCGGCAGTGCTTATACCAGTGGCAGGAAGTCTTATTACAAACGAATTAAAAATGACAGATATTCGTGAAAAACCTGAGACAAGAGTGTATATAGAAGAAGATATATTAGTACCAGACACAAAAGAAGATTTGGCATCAATTTTATCTATGACAGGAAAAGTAAGCCTGTCTGATTCAGAAATTCGTATCGGACAACTGAGTCAAGATTCAGTAAAGATTACAGGAGAAATCGAATTACATACTTTATATATCCCTGAAAATTATACTGGGGAGCATCATATTATAAATATACAGTCTAGAATTCCATTTAAAACGGAGAGCAATGTATCGGCAGAATCCCTTTCAAGATTAGTTATCAAGCCATATATTGAAAGCATTGACTATACAGTTATAAACGAAAGAAAATTTAGAGCAAAGTTAACAGTCAGGTTAACGATGCGGGAATATGCAAATGTTGAAATGCAAGTATTTCAGGGGATTAAGGGCGAAAAACTACAGCTTTTAAAAGAAAAAATACAAATGACCCATGTATCAGAAAGAAAAACCGATATAATGGATATAAATGAAACGCTGGCTATAAAAGATACACAACCAAAACCAGAACGTATCTTAAAATATGATGTAGATATAGTAGAAAATCATAAACAAATCACGGAGGATAAAGCCGTAGTAAATGCAACTATATATTGTAATGTTTTGTATTTGGGAAGTAATAATGAAGTGGAAGCAATGGACCTTTCAGAAAACGAAGAAAAGAAACTTACCCCTCAGTTATTCCAAGGAAAAACGGAATTTACTCAATTCATTCCAATTTTAAATCCTGCAGAAGGAAGCAAAATATCGTTTAACTACAATAATCTTACTGTTCATATAAAAGAACCTGATCCGGAGGAACCTGGAGAAAATGCATTTGCATTGGATGGTAATGTGGAAACTACCATAGAAATTTATAAAAATTTAGAAAGAGAAATTGTAACAGATATTTACCATCGAACTAAAGATGTCATTTGTGACAAGGTAGAGCTGGAAGCTATGTCTTTAGGTGGCAGTGGCGTCACGGAAGCAGCAGTAAGAGAAATTATAAATGTACCTGAAAAATATGGAGAAGTAAAGAGAGTTATCTACATATTTGGAAATATAAAGAATAGTAAAAGTTTCTTAGAGCAGAATAAAAACATTGTAGAGGGCACAGTTGATATTACATTATTGTGTCTTCCTGAAGATGAAAAGAAGACTGCTTTTAGACTAAATAAGGAAGTCAATTTCAGGGGCTCTATGGAAATTCCAATGGGCAGAGGTGACACAAAAGCAAACAGTGAAATTGCAATAAAAGAACTATGGTTTGACAGAATTAATGCAAAACAGATTGAAGTAAATGCAAATTTATTTATTTCTTCATCTGTATATGGGCAGGATAAATATCAGGTCATACAAAATGTTTGTTTTGTTGAGTCAAAAGAAGAACCAGGGACAAAGCCAGGAATGGTGGTTTATATAACAAAGAGCGACGATACACTTTGGAATATAGCCAAAAAATATAGAACTACAATGGAAATGATAACTGAAATTAATGACCTCGGAGAAGACCAGGTATTACCACCGGGTATGAAGCTTTTAATCGTTAAATAATCTTGGTGTGAATAAAAAGCCTCTTGTTGGCAATACTTCCAAATAAGGAAGTAAGCATAACAGGAGGTTTTTTTATGAGATTTGATAAACGGCAAATGCAAGCAATGCTTTTTATTTTAATATGCATGATTTTATATACGGGGTGGTATGCACAAAGTGCTAATAAAGATGATCACCATTCTGGGATTATTCGTTTCCACGTGCTGGCAAACAGCAACTCACCGGCAGACCAGGAACTGAAGCTTAAGGTTCGCGATGGAGTGTTAGAAGCTGTAAATAATAATTTAATTAAAGAAACTATGGAAAAGTATGATTCTGTAGAAGATGTGCCAGCAGAAGTACCAAAGGCTGAAAGTGAAGAAAGTGAACCTGTAAATGAAACCATGGCAGTAGTAGATAGCATAAACACAGCACAGGTTTCTTTAAATGTAGAGGAATCCAGAGAGTATTTATTATCTCACATGGATCAGATCCAGCAAATTGCAGAAAAAATTATTAGAGATAATGGTTATGATTATAAGGTTACTGCCGAATTAGGAGTAAGGTGGATTCCTGAAAAAAGTTATGGAGATATGACTTTTCCAGCAGGAAATTATGAAGCTTTAAACATTACGATTGGAGCAGGAGAAGGGAACAACTGGTGGTGTGTACTATTTCCTCCTTTATGTCTAATTGATGGTTCAGATAATCCGAATCAGCTTGAGGCTTTTGATACCACCACCTATGCAGCCATAGGCATGACACAGGATTTATTGAAACTACGGAATAGTAACAAGGCGTGTGTTACTACCCAAACTGCCATTAAGCTGAAATTTAAAACTTTAGAATTGTTAGAGAAACAGTAAAAAACAGGGTTTGCTTTATTACAGCAAACCCTGTTTTTTATGTGGCAAAGCCACATTTATTATTTAACTGCTGGTTTTTTCACAAAGCGTTAGTGTCAATTTTTTCATATCATCGTTACGAATTACAGTGACTATAACTTTGTCCCCAACTTTATATCCATTAAAGGCACTTGTCAAATCAGATGCCGATTCTATTTTCTTATCGCCTACATAATAGATCATATCGCCGCTCTGAAAACCTGCATTTTTTGCAAGTTCACTATCAACAGTTTTCACATAGATCCCTAGACTTCTAACACTATAGAAAATTGCATTTTTCATATCGGTTAAATCAACAAAGGTAATACCGGTGTCTACTCTTCCTTTAACATAACCATAATCAGCTAATTGCTGTGCAATTTTCTTTACCTGGTTTACTGGAATAGCGAAACCTAAACCTTCAACGTCTGAACCAGAGGATTTCGCAACAATAATACCTACTAATTCGCCATTTTGGTTAAACATTCCTCCTCCAGAATTACCTGGATTAATAGAGGCATCTGTTTGAAGTAATGTCATGCTTTTACCATCAATCGTAATGGAACGGTCAAGGGCACTTACGATACCGGCAGTAACTGTTCCACCTAGACTCCCTAAGGGGTTACCAATTACAACGGATAAATCTCCTACCTCTAAAGCGCTGCTGTCTCCATAAACAACTGGAGTAAGGCCACTGGCATCAATTTTTAACACGGCTAAATCGGATTCATCATCTCGTCCAACAAGAGTTGCTTTGTAAGACTTATTATTTTTTAAAGTTACTGTAATTTTATTAGAATTTTCAATAACATGGTTATTCGTTACAATATAACCGTCAGAAGAAATGACCACGCCACTTCCTGCACCTTCTGTAACATATTGCTGCATCCAGGAGTCAGTAACCATTGCTTCAGTTTTAATTTCTACTACTGAATTGGCATTCAATGCAGCAATTTCTTTTATGGTTAAGTCGCTTTCAGTAGCCAGTTCCAAAGTAGTTCCTGTATTGGCTATATTTAATTTACTAGTTGTAGCAGATCGTTTACCAAAGCTGTCACTGCCATCAGACAAGTGGTTGGCAAGCATTGCACCGCCAAATCCAAAAACTGTCGATGTAAGAAGACATAAAACAACAAGAAGAGCTATACCCATCTTAGACAGCCTAAAGTTAAACCTGTGTTTATGCTTTGAGCCGTGACTTGTACCGGAATGTTCTGTTGGTGACGTATCTTCCACTATTACAAAATTTACATCCTGTATTGGCTCATTATTATTATTCTCCCCTGAATAATAACTTTTAAAATTATCCATACTACAAATCCCCTCCTAATATTTTTATTTTATTGAACCTTAAATGTACAATAACAAAATGTATATTCATATATTAACTCTCAAATGTGATTTTTTTGTGAAAAAAATATGTTTATGTGGTAAAATATATTGTTAATAATGTAGAATAACATAAAGGTGAACCTCTACGGACTTAAACGGGAGATTATAAAATGAAAACAAAGTATAAAATTTGGCATAAATTTTTAATAGATCAATTGAATTTAAAGAATAACGACCAAGAGATTACAAGTATTAATAAACAATTATTAGAAGAACTGGATAGCTGTGCGATGGCAGAGAACGCTGAAGAGGAAATCTATGAACGATTTTATAAGGATGTTGACTTTGGAACGGGCGGTCTACGTGGAATTTTAGGGGCAGGCATAAACCGAATGAATATTTACACAGTAGCAAAAGCAACCCAGGGAATTGCACATTATATCCATGCGGGAGAATATATTACAGATTCACCCCTTAAAGGGAAAAAATTGGAGAAAAGACCTTCAGTGGCCATAGCTTATGACAGTCGTATCCATTCTAAAGTTTTTGCAAAAATAACTGCAGATGTATTGACTGCAAATGATATAGATGTATATTTATATGAGGAATTAATGCCCACACCGGCACTTTCTTTTGCCGTAAGGCGTTTTAACTGTGCAATGGGTATTATGATTACTGCCAGCCATAATCCAGCCAAATACAATGGATATAAAGTATATGACAATTCAGGTTGTCAGGTAACTTTAACCGCGGCGGAAAAAATCTATGAATTTGTTCAAAAATTGGATATTTTTGAAGATGTTAAACATATCGGAGGAAATGGTATACTTAGATTGTTAGGAGAGGAAACTGTAAATGCCTATCTTGATGCAGTACAGGCTGAAAGTGCTTTAACTAAAGAAAGTGAAAAACAAATATTAAAAAATCTCTCTATTGTTTATACGCCACTAAATGGAGCGGGAAATAAACCGGTTAGAAAGATTTTACAAAGATTGGGTATTACAAAGGTAAATATAGTTAAGGAACAAGAACTTCCAAATGGAAATTTCCCTACATGCCCTTATCCAAATCCGGAAAAAAAAGAAGCTCTGGAACTTGGACTTTCAGTTTGTGAAAAATTGGCCCATAAAGCTGTAGCCTCAGGAAATGTTGATGATATTCCAGATTTACTTTTGGCCACTGATCCAGATTGTGACCGAGTAGGAATTGCTGTTTGTGAAAGCAAAGGGAACGATCCAGCCTACAAGCTTCTTTCAGGAAATGAAGTAGGTATTATGCTTTTAGATTTTATGATTACAACAAAGGTAAAAACTGGATGCAAGAAAAATCCATGTGCTATAACGACTATTGTTTCAACTAAAATGGCAGAAGCTATTGCAGTAAAGCATGGAGTTAAACTAATTTTAACTTTAACAGGGTTTAAGTTTATCGGAGAGCAGATTGGATTTCTTGAAAATGAACATCGGGAAGAGGAGTACTTATTTGGTTTTGAGGAAAGCTATGGTTATCTGTCGGGAACTTATGTAAGAGACAAGGATGCCGTAAATGGGGCTATGCTTATTTGTGAAATGGCAGCCTACTATAAGGCTAAAGGTATAACTCTAGCAGATAGATTAGAAGAACTTTATCAAGAATATGGATATTTTAAGAATAAGCTCATTGATTTTACATTTGAAGGCTCAAAAGGTATGGAAGTTATGAAGCAGCTAATGCTGGATTTCAGAGAAAATCTAGCGGAAGAGTTTATAGGGAAATCAGTAGTTGAGGTGGCAGACTATCAGAAGCAGGAAAGACGGCTTTTCACAGGGAGTGGATGTTGTGGAATGTCTGAAGCCATTGTTCCAATAAACCTTCCTAAATCTGATGTTATAGAAGTCGTGCTTGAAGGAGGAAGTTCCTTTACAGTAAGGCCTTCAGGTACAGAGCCAAAGCTTAAAATCTACTTATCTGCAAAGGGCGAAACTGCACAGGAATCAGAGGCAGTGATTGAATACTTAATAAATGAGCTGACAGATAAAGTCAATTGCAAATAAACGATGAATAAAAAGGAGAAAATTTAATGGGAAAAGCATTAATTGCTATAGATAAAAGTAAAATGTATAGAGTCTACTTGACTATTTCCACGGATATGATAGAAGAGGCAAGAAAGATCCACGATACTACACCTCTTGCAACAGCTGGACTAGGTCGTGTTCTGACAGGAGCTGGTCTAATGGGCATCATGCTTAAAGGGCAACGGGACAAATTAACCCTAAGTTTTACTGGGGATGGTCCTGCTAAACAGATTCTGGCAACAGCGAATGCAGATGGTTTAGTAAAGGGCTATATTGCTAATCCTGACGTTGACCTTCCTCGTACAAAAGAAGGAAAATTAGACGTAGGCGGTTCTCTTGGAATTGGTGAACTTAAAGTGATAAAGGACTTAGGACTTAAAGAGCCGTATATGGGGAGCATTGCACTAGTTACAGGAGAAATTGCAGATGACTTAACCGCTTATTTCTTTATTTCAGAGCAGCAGAACTCTTCCGTTGCGTTAGGTGTGAAGATTGCAAAGGATTTATCAGTGCTTTGTGCAGGGGGCATGATTATTCAAATGATGCCTGGCTTTGAAGAAGAAGCCGTAGATGCACTTGAAGAAATGCTTGGCAACATGAAGCCAATGACAACCCTTATAGAAGAAATCATCCTGCAGTCAGCAGGTAAAACGGAAGAAGGCGTGTTAGAGGCATTGATGGAGCATATATTTAAAGAGATGCCGGAACAATATAAGCCTGAGCCATTAGAATTTAGAGAAATAAAATGGCAATGTGATTGCGATGAAAAGCGTATCGAACAGGCATTGATGACTATTGGCCGCAAGGATTTGACTGAAATAATAGAAGAAGACGGTCAGGCAGAACTTGTTTGTCAATTCTGTGAGAAAAAATATTTCTTTGATAAGAAACACTTGGAGGATATTCTTTCAAGAATTTAGGGGGCATAATAATGATTAAAATAGGCGTAATTTTTGGTGGCAGGTCTGGAGAACATGAAGTATCGCTTATGTCTGCGGCATCTGTAATAAATGCACTTGATAAAACAAAATTTCAACCATTTTTCTTTGGTATTACAAAAGAGGGGAAATGGAAGCATTTTGAGGGAACTACCTCGGAAATAGAAAACGGACAGTGGGAAAGAAAAGCAAAGGATTTTAATCCAGGAAGGTTAAAAGAAATCATAGATTTTGCATTACCTATACTGCATGGCCCTTACGGAGAAGATGGTACTATTCAGGGGATGTTTGAAATGCTAGATGTCCCTTATGCAGGCTGTGGTGTTTTAGCATCTGCAGCAGCAATGGATAAGGCTATCGCGAAAGATATATTTGCAAAAGCAGGTTTGCCAATTTGTAAACACGCCTTGTCTTATATAGAGGATTTTATGTCTGTAGGAGGAAAGGTGAATGAAAAGTTAATGGAGGCCGAAGCTGAAAAGATTGAGGCGAAAGTGCCTTATCCTATGTTTGTAAAGCCTGCTAATATGGGATCCAGTGTGGGCATTACCAAGGTAAAAGATAGGGAAGGGTTATATAAAGCTTTACTGGAAGCAGCAAAATATGATAGAAGGATTGTTGTTGAAGAAGGCATAGAGTGCAGAGAACTGGAAACAGGAGTGATTGGAAATCATAATCCTAAAGCTGCGGCGGTTGGAGAAATATTACCATCAGCAGAGTTCTATGATTATAAGGCTAAATATTTTGATGGCGGGCAGTCTAAAATATGTGTACCTGCAGATATTCCAGACAATATAAAGGAGCAAATTCGAGATATTGCAGTGAGAGCTTATATGGCACTTGACTGTGCAGGATTTTCCAGAGTAGATTTCTTTTTAGAGAGGAACAACAATAAGATTTACATAAATGAGATAAATACCATACCGGGATTTACGAAGTTCAGCATGTTCCCTATACTGTGGGAAGAAGCGGGCATTCCATATTCCCAGTTAATTGAAAGGATTGTGGATTTTGGATATGAAAGATATCATGCTAAGAATAATAGGTAGACAGATTTCAACAGATGCTGCCAACGAGGATCAGATAGAATTTATTACAGAGGGCAAAATCTTTGAAAGAAACCAAGCAACGTATTTGGTATATGAGGAAAGTGAAGTTTCAGGAATGCCTGGCTGCAAAACCAGCCTAAAATTAAAAGGTGACACTATAAAAATGAAACGATTTGGAGATAGTGTCGCACTGGACACTGTTATAGAATTTCAAAAGGGCTGTCGATATGAAGGTTTTTATGATACGCCTTTTGGAGCGATTGAAATGGAAGTCCTTACAAATGATTTAGTCAACAATCTTACACCAGATGGAAAAGGCTCTATCGATATAGATTACCACGTTAGTTTAAAGGGCTTGTCAGAAGGTCGAAGCAAGCTGAATATACAAATAATTTAAAGGGGAACAGAATGGATAAAAAAATTGTTAAAGTAATCGCTTTAGTTATTGCTATGGCTCTGATTATTACATCATTTTCTTTTGTAGTATTTTTGCCTTCAGCTTTTGCAGAAACAAAGGATGAAGATACTAATTCAGAAGAGTATTTATTAAATCGTCTCGTATCAATGCAGGAGTATTTGGAATTTCTCAACAAATATTATAAAGATAAGGTGAATTATGACGATCTCATGGATGCAGCCATGGAGGGTGCTACTGAGTCACTGGGCGACCCATACAGCTTGTTTTATGCAACTGAAAAAGATAGTGAAAAGTTTGTAGAGTCTGTCTCTGGTGAATATGCAGGCATTGGGGTTACTATGCAGAATGAAAATGGCAAGCATAAGGTGGTTTTAGTAAATGCAGCAGGTCCATCTATAAAAGCAGGGGTGGAAGCTGGAGACATAGTCATAAAAGTCGACGGAAAAGATGTGACTTCTTTAAGTTTAGACCAATTGGTGTTACTTATGAGAGGTGAAGCAGGTACAAAGGTTACATTAACTGTCAATAGGGCAGGACAGCAGAAAGACATAACTATTATTCGCGAGATTGTAACAACAGCTAGCATTTCTTATGAAATGTTAGAGGGAAAAATTGGGTACATGCTTGTTTCTGGATTTGACTCAGATGTTGCTAAAGAATTTAAAATGGCTAAGATTGCCCTTGTAAATAAAGGTGCAGAATCTTTAATTATTGATATGCGTAACAATCCTGGGGGATACATAGACGGAGCAGTTGAGATTGCCAATGAATTAATTCCAAACGGATATATTGCACACTTTGTAAATAAAGGAAAAGTAATTGAAAGTGAAAAAGCAGCTGGAACTGCAGATCCGAAAATGCCTATTGTACTTCTTGTCAATGAGGAAAGTGCCAGTGCTTCCGAGCTTTTAGCAGGAGCGCTTCAGGATAATAAGATAGCTACGTTAGTTGGTACTACCACTTTTGGAAAGGGTGTAGCACAACAGATTATATCATTATCTTCAGGGGATAAAGCGAAAGTTTCTGTTTTCTACTTTGAAACGCCAAACAGGAAGGCTATAGATCATGTTGGAGTTACACCAGATTATGTGGTTAGAAATGGCAACGTGGGAAGCGAAGATGCTAAGGCAAAATACGTGACATTTGCACCTATGAATGCAAATGAAAAACCTAAAACAGGAGATACAGGGTTGACGGTTTACGCTGCGCAGCAAAGATTAACTTTACTTGGTTATTATAAAGGAAAAATCACTGGGACAATGGATGATGCTACTGCAGCAGCTGTAAAGAAGTTCCAAAAGGATGAAGGACTTTTCCCGTATGCGGTTGTAGACAACTCAACAAAGAGTAAATTGGAAATTGAAGCCTATGGATTAGCCTATGGGAATACTAAAAAAGGTGAAGACCTGCAGTTAGCAAAGGCCATAGAGTTATTAAAAAAATAAATATATAAAAAAGTGGAATAAGAGACTGTTTCAAAATAAGTTAGTTTGTATGCATACGCTAATTTGTTTTGGGCAGTCTTTTTATACTAATTGGCCGTTTTTAGCTTTGATGGCGCAATGAAAATGGCGAGACCTTTAAAAGTCTAAAGGTTTCGCCTTAAAATACGGGATTACAAGTAGCCTTTTCTTCCGTTCATGCGTATAATTACCTTTCGGAGAATATCCACAGGAACAACTGTAAATGCAAGCAGAATTACCATTTGCAGTTCAAAGAAGGTTAGGCCGGTTGTGCGGAAGACAGAACCTCCAAAGTAAATGAGTAATAGCTGAACAATACAAATTAAAGAAATAATGACTATAAAGGACTTATTTCCTTTTAAGTGTGCAAGCAAGTTAAGTCTGTAAGTTCTTGCATTAAAACTGTTAAATATACTTGCAAAGATAAACAGACTAAAAAAGGCAGTCATGAAATAGTTTGTTCCTTCATTCCCCCTAAATAGCTGATGGAATATAGGAAGCTGTAAAAATAGCAGGCACAAAGATGCGGTATATGCTCCTGTGAAAAGGATTTGGTTCCACATATACTTATTAATGATGACTTCATCTCTGCGTTTTGGACGTTCTTTCATATATTCTTCAAGAGGGATTTCTCCAGAAAAAGCAAGTCCTGCCAGTGTATCCATAACCATATTAATCCAGAGCATTTGGATGACGGTTACAGGGGTATCTACTCCTAAAAAAGGACCAATACTGGAGACTATAACTGCACATAAATTTACAGTAAGCTGAAAAACAATAAATTTTCGAATACTTTTAAAGATTGTTCGGCCATATAAAATTGCTTTGGCGATGGATTGAAAGTTATCATCCAGGATTACAATATCGCTGGCTTCTTTTGCTATTTCAGTGCCGCTGCCCATAGAAAATCCCACATCTGCCTTCTTTAAAGCAGGAGCATCATTTACCCCATCTCCTGTCATTCCTGCAACTAATCCCATTTCTTGCGAAAGTTTAATTAATCTGCTTTTATCGGAAGGAAGAGCACGTGCGACTACCCGAAGATGAGGCAGAGCTTGTTTAAGCATTTGGTCGTTTAAGGTAGATAATTCACTACTTGTAATAACTGCAGAAGTTTCGCCTTCTTTAATTAAATGAACCTCTTTTGCTATGGCAGCAGCCGTTTCTTTATTGTCACCAGTTATCATAACCACCTGTATACCTGCCTGTGTCACCTGCCTTATGGCACTGACAGCTTCAGGCCTGATTTCATCCCTTATTCCTAGGATGCCCACTAAAGTTAAACTATTGAAATCCCCCATGGGAGTAACCATTTCATTACTGGTGGCAACAGCTAATAGTCTTACAGCTCTTGAAGACATCTTATTTAGAGTTTTATTTAAAGAGGATAAACTCGTCAAGGATTGAATCTTACCATATTCATCATAATAACCAGTGCACTTAGAAAGAATTTTTTCGGGAGCCCCTTTGATTAAGGTGAGAGGAATCTCTTTATTTGTTACACTAACTGCTGAAAATTTATTTGTGCTGTTAAAAGGGACTTTTGAAACTACCTTAATATTTCTAGGGTTTATGACAGAATGATTCATCGTAAAGTCCAATAATGCTCTTTCTGTGGTATTGCCGCCAATGGCAGTTTTGTGACTGCCCTTTAAGGTCAAAGAGGCAGTGGTATTGTAAACGGCAGTAAGCTCCAGCAGACTATAAAGCTCACTTTTATTTACAATTTGCATGTGATTGTATTCGACATTATCACCGCTGACGAAAGATACTACTTCTAATTTACCTTTAGTAATCGTTCCAGTTTTATCAGAAAATAATATATTTAAGCTACCAGAGGTTTCAATACCCACTAATTTTCTGACTAAAACATTATCTTTCAGCATTCTGTTCATATTAGAAGACAATACCACAGTAATCATCATGGGAAGTCCCTCTGGAACAGCTACAACAATTACGGTAATGGCAAGGGTCAATGCATGTAGAAGGTCTGCAACTATAATCGAGGGCGTTTGTATGACTGCCAAGGTTTTCATTAAGTCGTAGCCTTGATCCATTACTAAGGAGTTAAACAAATCGGCTAAAGCAACCATGACAGCAGCTACATAGCCAAAAGTACTTATTGTTTCAGCAAGATTCCTGAGACGGTGTTTAAGTGGGCTGTCTCTTGTCTCTTCCTGCACTTCACGGGCAATATGTCCGTAGAAAGTAGATACGCCAACCTGAGTTACCTGCATAGCAGCTTCTCCAGAACATACGATGCTGCCTCGGAAAAGTTTATTTGGCTGTAAAAAATCTGTAGATGAATGCCCTGAAGAGGGCAAAGCACTTCCACGAGGAATTTTTAGGGCTTCCTTAGATTCTCCGTTCAAAGCGGATTGATCCACATTTATCTCACCAGCCACAATCAGACCATCAGCGGGAATTTTTTCTCCAGCTTGTAATAATACATAGTCCCCAACAACAATGTCCTTTATAGGCAGTTCTAGCAGGCCTGATGCACGTTTTACTCTACAGAAAGTAATGTCAGCATCCTCCTGTAACTTTTCAAAAGCAGATTCACTGCCATATTCAGACAAGGTAGAAACAAAGGTTGCTAAAAAAATTGCAGCGACAATACCTGCGGATTCGTACCAGTTAAAGTTATGTATAAGTAAAACTATATTAATGGCTAATGCTATTAATAGGATTTTGATGATTGGGTCATTAAAACTTTGGATAAATTGTTTCATAAACTGATTTTTCTTTCGTTCTCCTAATTGATTATCTCCATGTTTGTCCTTTGATAAGGCGACCTCTTCGGCAGTCAGTCCAATAAAAGAGTCTGGTGTTACATTGCCTGTATTAAACATAGTATAAATTCACCTCCCAATTAAGATTATTCAGACAAGCTATAAAATATTACAAAGGATTGAATTACACTATAAAAAAACAAAATTAATTAAATTAGCAGTTTTAAATTATATTAGTGCATGTTATAATAATTGCTGTTGTTTAAAAATAAGAAAGTTAGAAAGAGGTGAGGACTATGAACAAAATAGGATTTAGCGCAGAGAAGTATATTGAGGAACAATCACAGCACATTCTAGAGAGAATTAATGCTGAAAAAAGTGAAAGATTGTATCTTGAATTTGGTGGAAAGCTAGTTCACGACAAGCACGCCATGAGAGTTTTGCCTGGATTTGATGAAAATGCAAAAATAAAATTATTAGAAAAAATGAAAGACCACGCAGAAATAATTATATGTATTTATGCAGGGGACATTACAACCAATAAAACACGACAGGATTTTGGTATAACGTATGATTTAGAGGTCCTCCGTTTAATAGATACTTTTAGAAAATACGATTTATCTATTAACAGTGTAGTGGTAACAAGATATGAAGAGCAACCAGCGGTAGACATGTTTATTAATAAACTTAACCGCAGAGGAATAAAGACATATAAACATAAATTTACAAAAGGATATCCTACTGATGTAGAAGTAATTGTAAGTGAAGAGGGATATGGTGCCAATCCGTATATTGAAGTAACGAGGCCGTTGGTGGTAGTTACAGGGCCGGGTGGTGGCAGCGGAAAACTTGCAACTTGTCTTTCACAGCTTTATCATGACAACAGACGTGGAGCAAAAGTAAGATATGCGAAATTTGAGACTTTCCCAATTTGGAGCTTACCATTAAAACACCCAGTTAATGTTGCATATGAAGCAGCGACAGCAGATCTTAAGGATGTAAATATGATTGATTCATTTCATTTAGAAGCTTATGGGGAAAAGGCCGTAAACTATAACAGAGATTTGGAAGTATTTCCAGTGGTTAAGAGAATAATAGAGAAAATAACAGGCGAAGAGTCTGAATATCAATCACCTACAGACATGGGTGTAAATAGAGCCGGATTCGGAATTACAGACGATGAAGTCTGTAAGGAAGCGGCGAAACAGGAAATTATCAGAAGATACTTTATTGCAGAATGTAACTATAAGAAAGGCAAAATTGACGAAGGTGCCTTGGAAAGATGCAAGCTGTTGATGGACGAGCTTGGGGTCAAGCCTTCTGATAGAGCTGTAGTTCAGCCTGCCAGAGACTATGCTGAACTTAAGCGTAATTGTGATCCAAGATATGAGAATGTTGTTGTTATGGCTATAGAAATGCCAGATGGCAGTTTTATAACAGGCAGGAGTTCACGCAGAATGGTTGCAGCAGCAGCAGCAGTTTTAAATGCAATTAAGTGCTTGGCTGGTATTGCAGATGATATGCCGCTTATTTCGCATACTGCACTGGAATCCATTCAGCACCTCAGAAAAGATATTTTAAATCAGGATAGATCTAGCTTAAACTGTGAAGAAATTTTAAGTGCATTGACTATTTCAGCTACAACCAATCCACCGGCAGAAATTGCTACAGACAAGCTCCTTTTATTACAGGGATGTAAGGCACACTGTACCGCTATTTTAAGTGATAAGGATGAGCAGTTACTAAACTCTCTGGGGCTTGATGTGACTTGTGACCCTGAATATGTAACAACTAACTTGTATTTTGGCTAGAATTTGATATATTGAATATAGATACTTAGGGGGCTGTCTTTGGACAGCCCTTAATTGTAACATCAAAGGAGGAGCGTGAGCTTCATGTACGGACGGTTTTTAGTATTGTTTGCATTAATGGCAACAGGATATATATTAGCAAAGAAAAAAGTGTTTGACAGTAATTCAACTCATGCTATAAATAAATTTATAGTTTATTTTGCTTATCCATGTCTGGTGGTACAAAAAATCAGTGCTTTAGAAATGGAGAAAAGTACTTTTGCCAACTTCATTATAACATTGGTTTTATCCACATTATTGCTGTATTTAGGATATGGAATATCGTATTTGTATGGAAAAGCAAGGAAGTTTCCTAGAGAGAATGCTAACGTAGCAGAATTTTCTATGGCAAGCCCAAATGACGGTTTTATGGGGTTTCCTGTAGCACTGCTTTTCTTTGGAGATATGGGGCTTCTATTTATGCTTGCGCATAACTCAGCTTTAAACTTATATTTCTTTACTTTGGGTATCAGTATGCTGAAAAGAAATAAAGAAGAAAAACAGGGAATTACCATAGGCGGAATGGTTAAAGCAGTAGCTAAACTAATTATGAATCCAAACATACTGGCATTGATTGTGGGCTTAGTATTATGTGGCTCAGGTATAAAACTACCCACTCCACTGAACGATTACTTTTTATATATAGGAAATGTAGCCACACCAATGGCTATGATTTATATTGGAACCTCCCTTGCCAAAAGTAATTTTATTGAGATTATAAAAGATAAGAGGATTGTTGAATGCAGTCTGATGAAATTAATCTGGCTGCCCTTAATAACTTATGGCATTATGGTGTTTATGCCAGTTAACAATCTAATAAAGATTACTTGTATATTAGGTTCCTGCTTCCCAACGGCAGCAACAGTACCAATGCTTGCAGAGCAGGAGCAGCAGGACTCCAGACTTGGTAGTGAAATTTTGTTTTTAAGCACTGTATTTTCTGCAGTAACCATTCCATTGGCAATTCAGTTGATAAATATGTTTATTACCAATTAACCAATAGGCTTCTTCGAAGGCATGCACTCTTTTGGCTGTTTCAAAGTCAATGATTTTGGGAAATAGCAGTAGGTGGAACTTGGCAAATAACAACAAATTTACTGGAATTTGAATACTACAAATGGTATACTTAGTTGGAATTATGCCAATTAGTATCGTGATAATAATTAATATCAGATAAAGGTCTGATTGAAAAGTGAATTTTAATTTAGGAGGGATTTAACATGTCAGGAATTAAAGGATTATTTAGTTCATTCGCTACAATGCAGGGTATGGTTGCACTTGCAATTGCAGTTGTACTTTGTGTAATTATTTTTATCTTTGGTAAGAAATTTGGAAAGCCAATGAACACTAAAACAGTAGTAGCAATTGGTATTGGGGCAGCTCTTTATGCAGCACTTTCATTTATTGAAATTCCAGTAGGACCAAATACAGGATTCAGATTAGCTATTGCTGTGATTTCCATTTTTGGAGCTTTTTTTGGTCCAACAGCAGGTTTCCTTGTTGGATTCTTAGGGCATGCTTTACACGATGCATTCTTTTATGGGAGCGTATGGTGGAGCTGGGTATTCATGTCAGCGATGCTAGGTTTCTTTGCGGGATTCGTTCAATTGGATAAAAAGTTTGACCCACTTAGTGGAAGCTGTAGCAAATTAAATATGCTTAGTATGTACATATGGTCCGCTGTCGGCATGGTCGTAGGAAGTATTTTGGCATACTTTGGAGATGTTTACCTATACGGTGAACCAGCCCAAAAGTTATTTATACAAATTACATTAGCAAATATTTGTAACCTTGTAGTAATATTTGTTATCGGTATTCCAGCAGTAGCACTAATAGCAAAAAGTAAATCAAAGAGTAAAGGACTTGTAAAGGAAGAAGAATAATGAGCATTATTTCTTTTAAAAATTTTTCGTTTAAATATACCAATTTAAATGAAAACACTTTAACTAACATAGACTTTGAAATCCAGCAGGGTGAAAAAGTTTTAATAACAGGAAAAAGCGGAAGCGGTAAATCAACTATAGCCCATTGTATCAATGGGCTTATTCCATTTAATTACAAAGGTGACATAACAGGAGAAATTCTTGTGAATGGAAAAGTGCCGTCAGAGTGTTCCTTGTTTCAGATGGGGAGTCATGTGGGAACCATACTGCAAGACCAGGATTGTCAGTTTGTAGGGCTATCGGCAGGAGAAGATGTAGCATTTGCATTTGAAAATGACTGCGTTCCAACAGAAAAAATGAGAGACTTAGTAGATATGGCACTAGAGCAGGTTGACATGCTTAAGCAAAAGAATGTTACACCACAAAGCCTTTCAGGCGGGCAGAAACAGAAAGTGGCCATAGCAGGAATACTTGCAATGAAGGCGCCTATTTTACTATTTGATGAACCTTTGGCAAACTTGGACCCAGCCAGTGGGAAAAAGGCTATGGAGACTATTAATCTGCTTCATGAAAAACAAGGCAAAACCATAATTGTAATCGAGCATCGAATAGAGGATGTCCTTGAGCATAATTTTGATCGTGTAATCGTAATAGACGCAGGAAAGATTGAATTTAACGGTACACCGGATGAACTGCTGGCAGATGGACATTTACCCAAAATGGGACTGCGACAGCCACTATATGTAGAAATGTTAAAGATGTGTGGGGTTGAATTAAAAGCAGAAGATAAAATATCTAACCTTGAAAATACATTAAAGTTTAAGGAACAGGTAGTAAGTAAATATATGTCAGATACTTTTGAAAAACAGGAAAAATACCAAGAAGAATTACTGAGGTTAGAAGGTATCTGTTATAAATATTACAAAGAAGATCCCTATACCATTAAAGATATAACATTTGACGTGAAGAAGGGGGAAATGCTTGCTATTGTTGGAAATAATGGGGCAGGTAAATCCACATTACTTAAAACTATTTCTGGTATTGCCAAGTATCAAGAGGGTTCAATGCATTACGTGGGAGAATGCATTGATAAATGGTCTGCAAGAAAGCGTGCAGGGGCCATCGGATTTGTTATGCAGAATCCGAATCATATGATTACTAAGGATATGATTTTTGATGAGGTAGCATTTGGACCTAGAAATTTTGGGATAAAGGAAGAAGAAGTAAAGGAAAAAACGGAAAACGCTTTGAGAGTCTGTGGGCTTTATGCCTATAGAAACTGGCCAACGTCCTCACTAAGCTATGGACAGAGAAAACGTCTGACTATAGCCTCTATTTTGGCTATGGGGCCAAAAGTAATTATTTTAGATGAGCCTACAGCAGGGCAGGATTACACAAGCTATAGGGAATTTATGACCTATCTATCAAAGATTAGAGAAAATGGGACAGCTGTCATTCTTATTACCCATGATATGCATCTGGCGCTGGAATATGCGGACAGGGGTGTGGTACTTTCACAAGGTACAGTGATCGCACAGGATACCATGGATAAAATCTTATCGGACAGTGAATTGATAGAACGTGCCAATTTAAAGCATACCTCTATTGAAAGCATGGGAAAGCTTTATGATGTGGATGATTTAAGCGGCTTTATTGCTTACTTTACACGTAGAATTACTGGAGGTGAAGCGCATGACTAAAAGTGGATCCTTATATATTGAAAGAGACTCTGTATTTCACCGGTTGGATGGAAGCATTAAGCTATTAATGCTAGTTGGCTGGACGGCTTTTGTATTTGCATTTATGGACATTCGCGTATTTGCAGCAATTATAGTGTTAGGACTTGTTATGCTTAAGATTTCTAAGCTTCCCAACAAAGCTATTTGGCCGTTTTTTGTGTTTATTATAGTATTTACTATATTTAATTCAGCATTTTTGGTGGCCGTTACGCCGTCATATGGTTCAAAGCTTACAGGAACCTATACGGAATTGTTTACTTTGTTTGGAGTGTATACAGTGACTTTCGAAACCCTTTTTTACTGTCTGACTTTGACATTAAAATATATTTCGATTTTGCCAATAACTATTTTATTTATTTTTACTACACACCCAAGTCATTTCGCGGGGAGTATTAACAGACTAGGCATTTCCTATAAAGTGTCATATGCGGTTAGTATTGCATTTCGTTATATACCAGACGTTAAGGCTGAGGTGGAGCATATTATTCATGCACAAGAAGCAAGAGGTGTTGCTTTTCAGAAGGGTGATGCCAGTGCATTTACTCGGCTAAAAAACTATGGAACGGTTATGATTCCTCTGCTCATGTCTTCCTTAAGCAGAATCGAAGCAGTTTCCAATGCCATGGACTTGAGAGGATTTGGAAAAAGTAAAAAAAGGACCTGGTATCATAGAGAACCACTTTCAGTAGTTGACTTTATCTTTGCCGCTTTGTCTATTGCCGTATTATTGGCAGGTATAAGCATAAAGGCGAGCATTGGTGCCATTTTCTGGTATCCATTTTAGGCGATATATTAATATTTATTAACTAACACAGGCTTTTTTGGAACTTTGTAATCTATGTTACAAGATGAAGTTTCAAAAAGGCCTATAATTTTGAATTATCGAGGTAGTGACATGCATTTTTTAGTACATAAAACAATTAAAACAGTAGGGAAGTTTAAGACATTTAAATACTCTTTAATGCTAAAAGGAGCTATAGTAGGAGCGTTAACAGGAATACTGATTGTTTTATTTCGGCTGAGTGTACAGGGGATGTGGGGCATTACAGAGCAAATTCTTAACTATGCCCGTAAAAGTGTTCTATTTGCTATGGCTTGGTTATTAATTTTATTTTTTATAGCACTTGCTATTTCGTTTTTATTAAAAATAGAACCAATGATCGCAGGAAGTGGTATCCCACAGGCAAAAGCTGATGTAAAGGGCCAACTATCTTTAAAATGGTGGAAAGTGCTTCTTTGTAAATTTACAGGCTGTATATTGGCATTAGGCAGCGGCTTGAGCTTAGGGAGAGAAGGTCCCAGTGTTTTGCTTGGAAGTATGGTTGGAAAAGGGTTTGCACGCATAACTAAGAGAGGTAGGCCCGAAGAACACTTTTTAATGACCTGTGGTGCGGGAGCGGGTCTAACCGCAGCTTTTAATGCGCCAATTGCAGGAGCGGTATTTTGTCTGGAAGAGATGAATAGATCCTTCTCAGAGAAAACCTTACTGACAGCCATGGCTTCAACTATTACCGCAGATTTCATGGCTAGTTATATCTTTGGTCTAAAACCCATTTTTACATTGAAAGTTGGGCAGACAATGCCACTTAAGTACTATTGGTTAATCATGATTCTTGGGGTTGTATTAGGTGCATTGGGGGCCTTATTCAATAAATGCTTGGATATGTTTCAAAAACTGTATAAAAAGCCTTTTATTAGACCTTTTAGGATAATGATACCCTTTGTAATGTTATTTGTTCTTGGATTCATATATCCTAATGCTATCGGTTCTGGCAGTAATTTAGTAGAGGCCGTAAGTACAGGAAAGTTTCTAATCAGCGCAATGTTTATTCTGTTTATAGTATGGTTTATATTTTTTATGTTCTGTTTCGGTTCTGGCGCTCCTGGCGGAATATTTATGCCACTGCTGGTATTTGGAGCAATTTTAGGCAGTATATTCGGGCAAATCTCTGGGGTTGGACTTGGATTTGGCAATGCTTATTTAGAAACATTTGTGATTGTGGGGATGGCAGGTTACTTTTCTGCTATAGTACGTGCACCTATAACTGGAATCATACTGATTAGTGAAATGACAGGAACACTATCCCATTTATTGGCATTATCTTTGGTTTCCTTAGCGGCCTATTTTGCAGCAGATATCTTAAAGGCAAAGCCAGTATATGACCAGCTTTTGCAGCGAATTATGAATGAAATGAAACGACAGGAAAAAGCAGCATAAATGAAAATTGGACTCCGTTCTGATATCAGATTTAAGTTAAGTATAGTTTGCTTGCAGATTAGAGTTGATAAAGTGGATGTGAGCTTGTAAGATTTCTAATCCTGTAATTTGGGAGTTTTAGTCCTATGAATTGCGAGCTATAATCCTACAACCCGCGACTTTGAGATAATTACCATAAACTATGGAAGAAAAGAAATTTTAGGGCAAAAAAAGAGGCCCAAATTACTAAATATAGGATATTGGAGCCCAAACTTTATAAATATAAAACTAAAATTGCACTAAATGTACTAACAATCGTATAATTAGTGCAATTTTTATTAGCAAAAAATAGAGTTCTTGCCCTAATAAGGTGATAAACCTAGTTTTTATGGCAAGAACTCGTAAATTAGAGCGACAAAAGCTGGAAGCAAGAGCCAAAATTAAAAAGGAAAGGTTCATTTTAAAGAACCTCTCCTTTTTTGAAATTTATATCTTTGCTTCAGATTTACATAGAGTCACCCAAGGTGCACCCATAGGTACTTCCGCCTTAGAGTTACTTTTGCGTATACCTTTTGGTTATTGCATAGTTCCTTTTTTTTCTTTCGCTTTTATAAAAACTCCTTTAGCCTCATTAAGAGCACTCTCACTGCCATCGACTTCCTCCTGAGTTGCCTCTCTTTTTTTATCATTAATATATACTGCAGCAGCGAGAACTCCGGTAAACGTATTATATTCATCAATTGTTACCCAGGTGTCTCCACTAGGTACTTTCTCAGCGGAGTCACTTATGCGTATGCCGGCAAGCTCAGAGTTAGCAGCAGCTATTGACGATTTAAGTTTAGACTTATCAGCCATATGACCTTTATCCGTTTTGAAGGCTGTTGTTGCTGTACTTAAAGCACTTATTCTTGCTGATACCTCACTTGCAGTTGAAATGGAATTTATGTTTTCGTTGGCTTTAGATATTGCGCTATTTAAGTCGTTTACTGCCAGTTGAGTAGCCCATTTTTCTGATGGAGAGACATCAAAACCATCCACACTTATTCTCACACTTCTAGCTAAAGCATCGGCATCTTTTACAGCGTTAGTTAAAGCTGAAATATCTATTCTAAATTTAGTACCAGATTTTTTACCATTTGTAAATGAAGTTACAGCAGCATTCAAAGTATTTGCCGCTACCTGAGCATCTGCAGTGGTAGAAACTATGTTCCTATCAGTAGTAGCTTTATTAATTGCAGTATTCAAAGTATCCAATTGTGATTGTGTAACCCATTGTACTCCCTCAAAAACATCGGAACCATTAGCGCTAATAGAAATACCTTCCTTTGCTTTATTTGCATTACTAATCGCAGTATCAAGTAAAGTTAAATCAATATCCCTTGCAGCCGTAAAAGTTGCACTGGAAGAATTTAAATAAATGTTCGAACTATTCCTAAACCTGCCGGAAGGAATTGACACCGTATAGCTATTTCCAGCAGTTAGAGCCACCTTTGGAACAAGAACCATAGTACTTCCACTGATGCTTGGAGTGAAGGCAACATTTGAACCCGTAGTATTATTTCTTAAAGTAATATAGCTTGTCATATCAGATGTTGAAGGCTGATAACCTGAAGTATTATACATGGTTGTAGAGTAACTCAATATAATGCTTTGGGTTAAGGCAACATTTGCCGCACCGTTGACTGGAGTAAAACTTACAGTAGGTGCTGATGGTGACGAAGTAGTCCATGTAACACTATAAGAGCCGATATTGGTATCATCTGACTGCGTTCTAAATTTCCTTGATGGAATCTCCACATAATATTTCTGCCCTTCCTTAAGGGTAGATTTAGGATCCAGCGTAATTGTCTTCTTGGAAGAATTTATACTTCCAGAGAAGGAAACTTTGCTTCCGCTTGAACTTCCTTCTCTAAATATAATGTTATCTTCAACATAAGAATCAGTTATGCTCTTTCCTGCATAAGTCTCAATGGACTCAGAGAAAGTAATGTATGGGTCAATCGTACGGCTTACGTCCGTTTCTCCTGATTTAGGATAAAACTTAAGCGTTCCATCCGTATCATCACCTGTTGTAAAGTAAGTAGTCTGAGCAGCATTACCTTTATCCTTCGTGTCTAAAAACTCATTCTTGTCTATGACTACATAATATTTGGTATCATCATCCAAATTTTTGTCAGGAGTCAGCGTGATAACTTTCTTACTGCTGTTTATGCTTCCAGAAAAAGATACTTTGCTGCCAGAGGAGGAACTCCTTCGGAGATAAACCAGGTCAGCGATATCAGAATCTCTAATAGTTGAGCCATTGTATTTCTTTACAGCGGTATCAAATGTAAGCGTAATGGTTGTATCTAACTTTACATTTGATGCTTTATTTTTAGGACTTACGGCAATGTCATAATCAGAGTTTGAATCATTACCTGTTGAAAAATAAGTCGTTTGGGCATCATTTCCTTTTTTATTAGTATCTAAGAATTGATTCCTTGAGATAACAACATAGTATGTGGTATCGTCAGATAAATCTCTGTCAGGTGTTAGTGTAATAACCTTTGCACTGCTGCTTATACTTCCAGAAAAAGATACATTACTTCCAGAAGAGGAACCTTTTCGAAGATAAATCAGGTCAGCAATATCTGAATTGCGAATACTTGATCCATTATATTTTGTAACAGCAGTATTAAATGTAAGAGTAATTCTTGTATTAAGATTTACATCTTTTTCATTATTTCTAGGGCTTACTGCAATGGCATAATTAGAGTAATCAGCAGAGGAAATACCCGAACCCATTTTAACGTATCTTGGTTTTGTCTCGTAAGTAACACCGCTGGAATTTACGTTCATGGTGTTAATACTGCCAGAACCATTAAAAGTAGCGGCAGCATCGACATTAGCTGTGCCAATACTTGCTTTGCTGTTTAGTTTGATAGTACTGCTTCTACCCGAACTATTTACGTTTAAGGTAGTAATGGCTCCAGATTCTACATCTACATCAGCTGAAGAACCCGTTACATTAACCTTAACAAAACTTCCCTTTAAAGTAGTATCAGCAGAGCCTTTTATATCCACATTATTAAAGCCAGTTCCATATAAGCCGCCAGATAAGCCGGAGGTTTCAAGTGTGGCTGTGTTTCCAGTAGTAGTTTTATTAATAGTTGTCTGACCCTTTGCCAGAACTCTTACTGCAGAAGAACTTTTTTCAACATAAGCGTTTGCAACTCTGGAGTTTGATACTGTAATGGTATTTTCACCACCACCATACACGTATAAAGTTCCAAGAACCATACAGTTAGATAGTTCTGCTTCACCACTACCTAAATCAGAATGCATCGTAACATTGTTTGAATAAATGCGGTTAGATAAAGTGGTCCCTTTGTCCTTTACGGTTGTACTTGAGGAAACAATATTTTCTTTATCCAGAATACTACAGATAATCTTTGCAGTCATTCCTCGGGTAAGTGAGTCCTGAGGATGGTATCTGCCATCTTCATAAGCCCCCATATATCCTTTTCCATATATTTTTGCAACTGCATCCGTGGCCCAGCTGGAAATAGATCCTTTATCTTTAAATGATGAGATGCTGCCGCTAGTACCGTAGGTTGGCACAAATCTGGAAACCATAGCAGCAGCTTCTTCTCTGGAGACTGCATTGTCAGGTCTGAAGGTATTATTATCGTAGCCCCCTACAAATGCAGCAGAAATCCCCTTTGCTACATCATTATAATACCACTCATTAGACGGTACATCTGAAAAAGTTACACTAGTAGAGCCGGTATTGCCAAGCGCTTTGTTTACCATGCTGGTAAACTCTGCTCGTGTAACAGATTTGTCCGGACAAAAAGTCCCATCAGGATAACCCTTTACAAAACCTGCAGATACAGCCTTATTTATATAAGATTCTGCCCAATGTCCACGTATGTCACTAAAAGTAGCTCCATAAACTGTAGTTGGAACAGATATTAAAGGAACGGCTATAATAACTGCTAAAAAACATGCAAATAATTTTTTCGTCAAATTAGTTAAGACGATTTTCATAAAATAATTCCCCCTTCGATACACGATTATGGCGTATCCATAATCTGCTATTCATATTTTAGCACCTGCCAGTGCGAAAAACAAGTTTTGGAATACCAAAAACAAGATGGTAAATTTGCATTATAAGAACACTCACCGCTAAACTGATGAGGTAAATTATAAATGCATTTTGAGGCAGAGACCATGCGGATTCAGTGGGTAGTAAAATCGCTGCTGCACGGCACTGCTGTATGATAAACGGATGAACTAAATATACCACCAGCATATATTGAGGAAGATGCCCTGCAAGTATCTCAAGGGGCTTCCAAGGTTTTATGAAGCTTAGTTTCGCTGCCAGTAAAAAAACAGCAAAACTCATAAAAAACACTGTTGGTGAATAGTTGCTAAAGTAAATCAAGTTTGGATCTTCAAAACCAAACATAGGGTTTAGTTCCCAAGTCTCTTGATAAGTAAATCTTAAGGATAATATTCCAAGTACAAAAACAACTGTAGAAATACGCCAGCCAGGGGTGTAAGTACTTAAAAGATAGCCCGCCACGTAATATCCTATATATCCCAAGAAAAAAGAAAGGGACAGTTTATCCAAAAGCATATCAAGAAGAGGAATATTCCAAAGTTCTTGATTTAACTTAGTTACAGAGGTGATTAAAACACATAGGACCACAAAGTAGATTAATTGTGGTTTAGAAGCCTGCGCTGTAATGTGCTTTATCAGGGGGGTTATCAGATAAAGTCCTGCAAGCATGTAAAGATACCACATATGGTAATGTCCTTGTGCAAAATATAGCCAAAATTTGTTCCAGTTAATTTTATCCCAACTGTCAGATAAACCAGAAGTTATCAGTGCCTCAAAAAAATTTTGTTCTGCCAGTGAATAAAAGAAAGACCAAAAAACAAATATAGCAACTAGCTTAGGAAGATACTTTTTAAATATCGTGATTAATGAAATTTCTCTGTCAGGGCGTAATAAAAATGCACCACTGAGCATGACAAAGATTGGGACACCAACTCGCGATACTGTTGCAAGTTTTACAGCCTGCTGCCATTGAAGATATTCATCTACGGAAACCGGAGCTTTATTGATGTATTGTACAGAAAGGTGCAGCATAACTATAAGATATGCCGCTAATATACGTAAAATGTCGTAATTTACCAGTCTTCCTGATAAATGCTTCGTCTCCATGAAAGTCTCCCCTTTTATGCTATTCATAACCCAATAAATGGTTATTATTTCTACCATTATAATATCAGATAAGATCTGTCGCAATATATATCGGTAAGATGAAATAAAACTTTAATGTTGCGAAATTTGTCAAAATATCATAACATGTTTATTGTATCCCTAAACTTATGGCAGATAAGGACTGGTAAGTTTAATAAGGGCAGTAGTGCGCAATTAGCGCAAAGTAGTAGTTATAAGTTATTTTAATCCGGAAGACCGGAACGTAGGGTAGTAGTTTAGGAGGAAAACTTAATATGACACAATTCATTACAACGATTTCATTGGTAGTGTTTATTTTTATTATGCTAGGCATTGGAATCATAAGCACTAAAAAAGCAAGCAGTGTAGAGGGATTTCTGCTGGGAGGCAGGAGCATGGGACCCTGGTTATCAGCTTTTTCTTATGGGACTTCTTATTTTTCAGCAGTTATCTTTATTGGATATGCTGGCATGCATGGATGGAATATTGGTCTAGGCAGTATGTGGATAGGCATCGGAAATTCTGTTTTAGGCTGTTGGCTGGCATGGAAAGTATTGGCGAAGAGAACCAGAAATATGACAAGAAAATTAAAAGCAAGGACCATGCCAGAATTTTTTGCTGCTCGATATGATTCCAAAGGAATGAAGTTGTTTTCAGCTGTTATAATCTTTATATTTTTGATTCCGTATTCAGCTTCTGTTTATAAAGGACTTGGTACCATGTTCAGTGCCATTTATGTGGGGGCAGATCCTGCAATCTGCATGCTTCTAGTAGCAGTCTTAACAGGGATTTATCTGGTTTTAGGAGGCTATGTTGCTACCGCACTTAATGATTTGGTCCAAGGAATCATTATGATTGTAGGACTTGTGGCTATGATCGCAATACTGGTTAACCGTCCTGAGGTAGGTGGAATTGCACAGATCGTTCCCAGATTATCAGCAATAGACTTGCAGCTTACAGATATAACCGGCGGGGACAGCGCTTCTTTTTTAATTACCAACATTATGTTAACAAGTTTTGGGGTATGGGGATTACCTCAGATGATAAATAAATATTACGCTATAAAAGATGACAAGAGTATAAAGATTGCAACTGTGGTTTCAACATTGTTTGCCCTTTTTATCGGTGCTGGAGCCTATTTTACAGGCTCGCTATCAAGGCTGTTTTTACCAGCTACTGAAGGGGGAATGCCAGATGTGGCAGGTGGTTTTGACGGTGTTATGCCAACCCTTTTAATGGAGGCACTTACGTCCAATGTGTTTTCCATGGTTGTATTAAGCATCATCATGCTGCTTCTTTTATCCGCTTCTATGTCAACCCTTTCAGCCGTAGTGTTATCATCCAGCTCAGCAGTATCGGTGGATTTAATCGGAGAAATAAAGCCAGAAATAAAGGACAAGCACCAAATGATTGTTATGAGACTCTTATGTGTTCTCTTCATAGGCTTGTCTTTTATTTTTGCAACCATGAATATTTCTTTTATTGTAAATCTGATGTCCTTTTCCTGGGGAGTGGTGGCAGGATCCTTTATAGGACCATTCATTTGGGGCATATATTCAACGAAGGTTACAAAAGCCGGAGCTTGGGCAGGGCTGCTGAGCGGCCTTATAGTAGTAGGTGGAGCTATGATGTACTATTGTAGTATAATAGGATTTGCAGATGCAAAGACGCTTGCACCCCAGATGGGAGTTGTAGCGATGATAGTTTCTGTTATAAGTGTGCCTGTAGTAAGCAAGTTTACAAAATAATTAAGTTGGGGCTATTGCACTTTAAATTAGTGAGTAGCCCCTTTTTTAATGGTGGACAGTACTTAAAGCAGGATATATAATTAAATTATGGATATTTTTATCAGTGTACATAATTGTTAATTGAGAACAAAAACAATAACTTTAACGTCACATAGAATAGAGATGAGAAGGGGAGGTTTAATAGTCATGAAAAAAAAGATGCTTGCGGTAATGCTTTCAGCAGCCATGGTGCTGACAACGAATGTTAGCTTTGCGGCAGCCAATACAGATAAATTTACAGATCTTAATGGACACTGGGGACAGGCCATTATAAATGAAGCCGCAACTTTAGGTATTGTTGGAGGATATCCAGAAGGTTATTTTTTACCAGATAACCTTATGAAGAGGGAAGAGTTTTACAAATTGATTACGAATGTACTTACTGCAGTTCCGGATACTTCCAAAACTACACTTGCATTTAAGGATGTGGACCCAATAGAATGGTATATTCCTACTATAAAAACTGCTGTTGCAGCAGGTATTACAAAGGGATATGAGGATGGTACTTTTGGGGTTGGTCAGATGATTTCTAGACAGGAAGCAGCAAAGGTCGTGGCTTCAGTTATATCAACAGGTAATCTGGATATTTCTAAGAATGCCTCTACGGCAAAGGATGCGACACTAATTGGGGACTGGGCATTGCCTTATGTAAATATCATGTTCCAGAAAGGATATATGAAGGGTGACGATCAAGGTAACTTCAGGCCTACAATGGCACTAACAAGAGCAGAAGCGGCAACCTTGCTTTTAAATGTTAAAAAGAAAGAAACGGTTATAAAAGGGCCAGGAACTACAGCGGTTGCTCCGACAACAGAGGTGGCCCCAACAGGAAATGCAGGCTGCCAAAGAGTTCATTTGATTACTGCGGGAGCTTTCACAGTAGGGACAGGTACAGCAAAGGATCCTTACGAAGTCTCCACAGAGGCCCAGCTTAACCATATAAGAGCGCATTTAAGTGAGGGTGGATATTACAAATTGACGAAGGATATAAAAGTAAGTTCTGATTTTGCCACTACGATACCAAATGTATCCACAAGCACATCAAACTGGAATGAAGGAAACTTTGAACCGATTGGGACAGAAGACAAGCCTTTTGTAGGTAATTTTGACGGAAATGGTCACAATATAAGTGGTCTAAATATAACAGGAACGGCTAAAAGCAAAGATACTGGAAATGTGGCTGGATATGCAGGACTTTTTGGATATGTGGATTCTAAGAGTACTATTGAAGGTTTAACGATAGATAAGTCAACTATAAAGGGTTCGGTTAATGTGGGAGGTATTGCTGGATATAACAAAGGCAGCATTACAAATTGTGTACTTGGAGAGGGGAGTATTGTGGCTGGTCAGGTAAATACTGGCGGTATCGCAGGCTATTCCAAGCAGAAATTAAAAAGTAATGTTAATAAAGGAACTGTTGAAGGGTCAGAATCTAATACAGGAGGAATAGTTGGCAGCATAGACTTGGAAGGGGAGGCATTATCTGGATGCGTAAATAAGGGAGTAGTAAAAGGACGATCAAGAACAGGCGGAGTGGTTGGTTATATAATGGCTTCTTCTGCTACCGTTAATATTGAAAAATGTAGTAATTCGGGAAAGGTGAGCGGCACAGCTGATTATGCGGGCGGTATTGCAGGTCAGGGGGATGGTTCTTCCTACGGAGTATATATAACAGAATGTTATAACACTGGAGATCTTTCAGGGGATAGCGCTAATGGAGGTGTTGTAGGATATGCAAAGGGAGAGAGAATTAAAATAAATGATTGTTACAATACAGGTGAAATAAATGGAAAAAATTCTGGAGGAATAGTTGGCAATAATGAAGGCCAGATAGAAACGTGCTATAACAAAGGAAAGATTGTAGCAAACTCTGAGGCAGGTGGAATAGTGGCTTATCAGACCACCGGAGACGGGCGTATTCAAAAATGTTATAATGACGGAAAAGTTACGGCTAATTCAAATGCTGGCGGCATAGCAGGACTAAGTAAAGATAAGATTTTTAATGTATACAATACAGGAAGCGTTAAGGCAACCGATACAGCAGGGGGACTGGTAGGCTGGAATTATGCTATTATTCAACGCTCCTATAATGCTGGTACAGTAGAAGGAAATAATGCTATAGGCGCTTTAATAGGTAGAAACAGAGCCAAACTTATAGATTGTTTCTGGCTTGCAGGCACTTACAATTCAGACATTGGGATAGAAGATGCCGGCTCAGCAAAAAGCATTGTTATGATACTTTCGAAGGAACAACTTTCAGGTCAGTTAAAGGTGAAACTTGGTAATGGATTCCAGCTATTAACCGCTTATCTAAATAGTAAAGATGGTTCGAAGGTATGGGAGTATACTTATAAAGTTAATCAGTCAGCTACCAGTGAAAGTTCATCGATTATTTCGGATGGTGGAGGCATTGTCCCTCCTATTACCGTTTCGACTACAGATGAAAAGGGAAATGTCATAAGTTCGTCAGATTTGAATTCTGGATATATCTATCCGGGCTTAATTGGTTTAGAAAGAAAATAGTTTTGTAACACCTATGTAATGGACTTCACTCCATTCTTTGGTATAATGTACAAATAGAGTTAAGAATTTAGGAGGAGATTAAGATGATTGGAAAGAAAATAGCGGCATTAGCCATATCGGCGGTTTTGGTGTTGAGTAGTGGTAGCATCGCATTTGCGGATACTACCAGCTCCAGTTCTGGGAAGATATATCCACAGGATGTAATGAATACACAACTACTTACGCCAGTGAAATTTTTAATGGATAAAAAAGTTATTACGGGAGATCAGGATGGATTATTTCACCCAGAAAAAAATATTACAAGAGCAGAATTTGCTACTATGATGGCAAAGGCTACAAATAATATTAATGAACTTGATACAGTTGCAAAGAAAGTTTATTATAGCGACTTGAGCGGATATGACTGGGCAAAAGGGTATATAAACGCATGTGCAAAGGCAAATCTAATACAAGGTGTGGGCGAACAGAAATTTGCTCCAGGCAAAAATGTATCTTATGCAGAAGTGATTACTATTATAATAAGAAGTAAGAATCCATCGGCTGTTACTGCGGGTACATGGCCGGATAACTATATTCAATATGCCCAAATGAATATGAATAGTATGATTGGAGATCGTAATATATCTGACTGGTCTGCTCCGGCAACAAAAGGTGATGTGGCAACGATGCTTTATAGGAGCATGCCAAAGAATTAGCTGAAATGCAAAAACTTGGACAAAAATGAGGCAGATCAATGAAAAAGGGAGGCAAGATTAGGAAATGAAGAAGATATTAAACATTGTTTCATTCATGCTGGTTGCAATGATGTTTGCCAGCACGGCAGCATTTGCAGCTACTGTTCCCACGGATATAGCAGGAACAAGTTGTGAAGAGGCGGTTAAAACTTTAACGGAAGCGGGAGCTATTACTGGGGATACGGATGGTAAATTTCATCCAGAAGATAAATTAACAAGGGCACAGGCGTGTATTATCATAGTTAAGACGATTGATCCAGTTGCATCACTTGTAAATGGTACAGCTACTCAGTCGTCAGGCAAAACTGGATTTACAGACCTTAAAGGATACAGCTGGGCATCTGGTTATATTGCCTATGCAGTAGAACATGGCATTGTTAAGGGCTATCCTGACGGGACTTTTAAGCCAGGTGTAAATGTAAGTACAAATGAAATGCTTACTATGGTTCTTAGAGCTGCGGGATATACAGAAGATAAAATAGGTACCGTCTGGCCCAATGATTATATTACAAAGGCTAAGGAGGTAGGCATTCTTAAAGGCATTGATGAGTCTTATCCGGAAAATGCTACCAAAGGCATGGCTTCTCAAATGACTTTTAACCAGATGAAAGAACTAAGAGCTATGGCTCCAACTATAACTCCAGACCCACAAGGTACAGAGAAAGACAAGCCAAGCAGCATTCCGTCAACTAGTGGAATGAAATTTGTGACAGGAAGTTTTGATGACAATTTGAATACTTTTGGAGGCAAAACAATTTCTGGGAATATAGAAATTTATACTTATGGGGCTAAGAAAGATTATAGTAAGGACATGAAACTTTCGGATAAGGAAGATGCATATAGAAAAGATACGGTATATAAGTTTAAGGATGTTAAAACTCCTGCATGGTATCTTGTAGAAAATGATAAAATAACTAAAATGATTTTACCCGTAGACACAGGGTTTAGCGGTAACGTATATGGAGTCGTTAATGGAACAATTAAGGTGTCAAGCCAGGATAAAGAGGCCATAACGGGATTTGAGACATTAACTGCCACAAAAGCCATCACATGGTTTGGGAAAAAAGGACTTGCAGTACCAACATTTACGCCTGGTGACGGACAGCTTTATGAATTATATACATCAAACGGTGAGGTAAGGAACGTGGCAACAACTGACGGAGCTAATGGGAAGATGTTTAAAGAGCTCACAACAGGTAGGTCATGGACTGCTGTTACTGAATATGGTGATAGTGTTATTACCATTTCAAGTGGATTTATTCCAGTAAAACGAAATGCTTCCATATATATTTGGGATGACAGCAACAAGGAATACAGAGCAGGAAGCCTTTCAAGCATTAGAGCTGGTAAGGAAGTAAGAGCTTATGATGTTAGTGATGATGACTCAAATGAAGCTGATGTTGTGATTGTCAAATAAGAAGTGTCGTAATTTGAGCATTGATGGAATGTGATTATTTAAGAGACTGTATCAAAATGAGATTTTATTTTGATACAGTTATTTTTTTAAACGAAAGTATGACTCTATTACTTTAAACGTTAACATTCTTGTAATACTACTGTAATAGACTTATATAATTTTTTTGCTATAATATAAAAGTACTAAGAAATACAAAATCAATATAGAGAAAAACTAATATAAATGTGTATTACAGTTATGTTACATTTCCCTCAATAGGTTGACTGATGTATTTCATAAAGGGTATAATTCACTGTGATAGGATATGCATTAGGGACTCCTTAATACCATAACCTATTCATCATGTCAAATTATCTTCAGAAGGGGAAGGTGATTTGCTCACAGTAAAACAACAGAACCCCTTCGAGGAACAATTCTAAAGGAGGAATATTAGAAATGAAAAAAGTACTTTCATTTGTGCTAATTTTAGCGCTAGTACTATCCAGTTTCTCAATGGCCTTCGCTGGTTCAGCCACTGAGCTTAAATCATTAAGCGATATTGGCGGAAATACTAACGAAGAAGCTATTGAAGTAAACTATGACTTAGGTATCGTAACTGGTAACCCAGACGGTACATTCCAGCCAGCAAAGGCTGTAACAAGAGCAGAATTTGCTGCTATGATTACAAGAGCTTTAGCTATTCCGCAGAGCGCTCTTGCAGGTTATGCAAATGCAACTTTTAAGGATACAAACGGTTATGCGTGGGCTGTTCCTTACTTAGCATTCTGCAACTCAAAGGGCATCATGCTTGGAGACGGTGCAGGAAATGCTATGCCTGGAAAGACAATCACTGTAAATGAAGCTGTAACTATGGCTCTAAGAGCAATTGGTTACACTGCAAACAGTTCTGAGTTAACAGGTGTTTGGCCTTCAAACTACGTTACTAAAGCTCAGGAATTGAAAATGTATGATGACGTAGCTAAGGATGCTGCTGGTGTTGACAAGGCAAATGCAGCTCAGATTATCTACAATACATTAACAGTACAGAAGGTTGCTGTAAACTCAGACGGTAAGACAGAAAAGCTTTGGGCTGATAACCACAAAGATGACAAGGGTAACCTTGATAACGCAACAACTCTTCTTACTGCAGGACTTAACTGCACAGCAGAAGGTCCAGTAGTTGTTGGTGGAAATAGTTCTTCTATCGATGATTCTCTGATTAACATTGCAAAGCACATCGGTAAACATGGTACTATCTACAGAAATGATGACAAGGAAATCGTAGCCTTCATTTCAAAGGATAACGATCAGATTGTTGGTAGATTTACTGCTAAGGATAAGTTCGTAACTACTAACGAAGAAAAAGAATATAACATTAATTGCACATCAGCTGGAGCGCTAATGTTAAACAATGCAAAGACAAATTCTACAAAAGCAGAATTTGCTACTAAAGCTCCAGATGGTACAGTTTTCGGAATGGATGGTACTGAATTTGCTCTTAACGTAGACCTTTCAGGTAAGACGATTAAAGAAATCTATTCTGCAGTACAGTGGAAGGCCAATCAGTCAAAGCAGATTGATGCTGGGGATTTAAACGATATTAAGGATACTAAGACACCTAGACTTTTAGGTGAAAAGTTCATCTTAGATGATAATGATAAGATTGACTACACTCAGTTTGACTTAGTTGGTGTTAAGAGTCTTTCAGACATCAAGGCTGACAATGTAGTTTACGTTTACTCAGACAGCAAAGGTATCAGAAAGGTTGAAGTTGGTACTCAGACTGTTGAAGGTACAATAGACAGCTTTAAGAATGCTAAGAGCGATGCTGCTACTAAGTTTGCAATCGGAGCTAACACTTACAAGAATGCTGAGCAGGTTGTAAACGGAGTTAGCGGAGGTTCATCCGTTGAAGATAAAAACGTAGCTGACGATGTTAAGGCATTCTTAGATGCTAGAGGTTATGTATATGACTTTACTAAGGGCAAAGGAAATAAGAACTTTGCTGTAATCGAAAAGCAGGATGCAAACATTGACAATCAGGTTAAGATGATGCTTGCTGATGGTACTGAAAAAGTATTTAATTATGATAAAGCAGATGATAAGGCTGGTAAGTTATATGCTGGTACAATCATTGGATATGGCTTAAATAAAGATGGCAAGATTACAGATTCCAATAGAAAATTCATCACTGCTGAAAAAATCAATCTTGCAAGCAAGACAGTTGTGAACTCAATTACTAATGCTAAATTGAATGCACAAGGAACAAGTGTACCTACAAGTGCAGCTTCTGTAACTACTCTTTTCAAGAACGCTAAGATTGACAAAGATGCTGTAGTATTCACTTATAAGACAAAATCAACTACTAACGTAGCAGATCTTGACAAAGAGACTCGTACTCCAAATGGTTCACCATTAATAACAAGCCCTACTGATGCTAGTATAAAATATTATAATTACATTGATGATTATGATGTAACTACTCTTGATAAGGTAGATGTTGATAAGGACATAGCAGGAGACGGTGTATATCTATTATTTGATGAAAATAATAACGGTTCATTGAAAGAAGATAAGATAGTAGCAATGTTTATCCCTGATAGCGCTGCTAAATCAGGAACTAAATCTTATGCTGTGATTAATGAAAAGACAAGAGGCACAAACGCTGATAAGGATAAAGTATGGAAGATTACAGGCATTATAGACAATCAAGTTAAAACGGATGTATTGACTGATGATGGTGGAGATTCATTCTTCGATGGTTATAGTGCTCCTGTATATAAGAAGGGTCTTACTGGCTTAGCTTTATATCAGGTTAAGGTTGATGCAAAGGGTGTTATTACAGATGCTACCCGCTTCAAACCAGGCACTGTGGACTTTGATAATGATAAAAAACTTAAGTCTACTGACGTTATGACTGTAGAAAAAGCTGATAAGAAAAATTCAGTATTAGTTCGTGATAAGGATGCGAGTGGCAATGTTCTTACTTCAAGTACAAGATATGCTATCTCTGATAAGGCCTTTATCTATGAATTAAATAGTGATGACGACTATGTAAAGTCATCATCAGACTTACATGACGGAGATCAGGTTGTTCTTTATGAAACTAACGATGATGAGGATGGATATGATATCGTAGTCTTTGTTAGAGCTGGATTTGACAAATAAGTCTTAATGGCAAGATAAAGATTAATCTATTGATTCAAAAATATGTAATATTTCAAAAGACGGGTTTATGCCCGTCTTTTGTTATTCTATGGAAAGTTTTCTAGAATTTATGGATTTGTAATCTGACTTGTAAATAAAGACTGTAAAGGGTATAATATATATCAAATAATCAAGGAAGGTAAATAGGTAGAAGCGGACTTGGGTAATAAAATACAGAGATCAGTAGCACAAACTGCAGTCTTGATGGCAATATTAACTTTGATTTCAAAACTGTTTGGCTTTATGAGAGAAATGATTTTAGCAGCTATTTTTGGTGCCAATTATATTGTAGATGCTTATGTAATGTCCCATACTATTCTTACAACTTTATTTGGGGGTATTATTATTGCCTTATCAACAGCCTATATGCCTTTATTTTCACAAATATCAGAGAAGAAAAGTAAAGAGGAAGGAAAAAAATTTACCAGTGATATTATTGGATTGCTGATTTTGATAACCCTAGCCATTTCTATTATAGGTATATTTTTTTCTAATCAGATTGTTACTGTATTTGCATGGGGGTTTAAAGGTGAAACTGCAAATCTTGCTAAATTTTTTGTAAAGATTCTTTTTTCATATATTATTTTTTCTTCTATAGCAGGCATTCTAGAGTCTTATTTGCAATATAATGGAGTATTCATACCACAGATTATAAGCGGATATCTGATCAGTATATGTATGGGCGCTGGGATAATTATCAGTGCATATACAAGTTGCTATTATCTGGCTTTTGGAACATTGGCAGGATATGCTTTAAGATGTCTGGTAGTCATATATTTTGCAAAGAAAAATGGGTATAAGCAATACCTTCAGATAAATTTAAAGAAAAACCTTAAAGAGATATTTAGATTAGCTTTTCCCGTATTTATAGGGAGCTATATAACATATATTAATATTTTTGTTGACAAGACTTTAGCTTCTAATCTGGCAGAAGGCAGCATAGCAGCCTTAAATTATGCATCGTTGCTCAACATGATGATTATCAATGTTACCATAACCATATTATCTACAATAATATATCCGAAATTGTCACAGGCTAATGCTTTGAATCAAAAAGTACGATTTAATGCATTGGTCAGCAATGGATTTAATATTGTAGTTATAATAGGGTGGCCTTGCTCACTAGGGGCAATGCTTTACAGTACTCAGGTTATTCGAATGGTTTATGAAAGAGGGGCATTTACTGAAAGTGCCACGGGAATGACTAGTTCAGCTTTTTTTTACTATGCAGCTGGAATGATGTTTGTAGCTGCCAATGAGTTTATAGTACGTATTTATTATTCAATGAAAGACATGAAAACTCCCATGATGGTTGGAGGAGTCAGTGTTATAGTAAATATAGCTTTAAATCTTATTTTAGTTAATTATATGGCTCATAATGGCTTAGCATTAGGAACTACTATCGCTGCTCTGGTTAATTTTGTCCTACTACTCTATGGAATGAAACGGTATCATACTAATGTGCATATTATTTCTTCCAAGGGTAAATTGCTAAAAATTGTTATAGCAGGTATTTTAGCGGTAACAGGCTCTTATGTTAGTTACTTAATTATGATAAATTATATGAATCAGACTTTTATAGAGAGACTGGTACAGATGGCTACAGTAGTCATAGTTGCAGCTACCTTATATTTGCTGTTGCTGATTGCGTTTAAAATTGAAGAGGTTAAACTGATAAAACAAATTTTTAAGAGAATGTGATTCAGTTTTATTAAAGGGGAGAGACGATTTTATATGAATATAGGAATAATATTGGCTGGGGGAATTGGAACCAGAATGGGGCAAATTGAAAGACCCAAGCAATTCATTGAAATTTATGGAAAACCAATTGTTGTTCATACTATTGAGGCATTTGAAATGCATAAAGATATAGATCAAATTGCAGTAGTATGTTTGAAAGAATGGATGGAGAGCCTAAGGGGACTTATTAGAAGGTATGAATTATCAAAAGTCCAATGGATTATAGAAGCTGGAGAAACTCGACAGGATTCCACAAATAATGCATTAAATCATTTAAGAAATGTTTGTAACGATGACGATATTTTAATTATACACGATGCTGCAAGACCGTTGATATCTTCTAGAATTATAACAGAAAACATTATAGAAACGAAGAAAAGCGGAGCGGTAGATACAGTGATTTCTGCAACAGATACAATTGTTTGCAGCTTGGATGGAAAACGTATAAATGATATCCCTAAAAGAAAGAATTTTTTTCTTGGACAAACGCCCCAGAGTTTTAAATATAGTGTGATTACAAATGCATATGATACTATAACAGATGAGAAGCGCAGAGAGGCTACGGATGATTGTAAGATTGTAAAAGCCTATGGGCATGAAATTAGTTTGGTAATGGGTGATAAAATCAACTTTAAAATAACAACTTCGGATGATTTGATGATGCTTAAAGCCATGTTAAAATTAAGTGATATGGGGAGAGGTTCTTATGTTTTCCAAAATGATTAAAATTGTTGAACCTCGCAGGTTTGAGGAATATATAACTTGTTTGGAGCAAAAGGCAGGAGAACTAGTTATAAAACCTCAGTTTTTAAATATTTGTAAAGCAGATTTGCGCTACTATTTAGGCTTACGGGAGCAAAACATTTTAGCATTAAAGTATCCCCTTTGTTTAATTCATGAAGCAATAGGCGAGGTTGTTAAAGAAAGTGAAATTGGAAATATTAAAAAAAATGAAAAAGTTGTTCTCATTCCCAATCGTTTACCAGAATGTAAAAGAGATAAAGAGTGTGCCTATGTTTGCCTTGATTTATCATTAGGGAAAAATTATTGTCCTGAATCGGTTTTTGCATCCAGCAATGCAGACGGTTTTTTGAGGGAGTATCTTGCATACAAAGAGGATAGCACGGTAAAGCTTACAACAATAGAAAATGAAGCCTCATATGTATTTTTGGAGTTAGTTTCTGTAGCATGCGCTGCTGTTCGACGGGTAGATATCAATAAATTTGATGAAGTCATTGTTTGGGGCAGCGGAAATATGGCATATATAACAAGTGCAGTGATAAAATATTGTTATGGGAAAAGTGTTACGGTAGTAGGAAGAAATGAAACAAGACTTAAACAATTTCAGTTTTGTGATACACTATCAGTATTGCAGGCAAAGAAAAAAGATTTAAAAAGAAACCTATTTTTCGAATGTGTCGGTGGAAGCAATTCTCAAGAAGCAATCAATCAAATCATTATAGAAGGAGCCATTGGTGCGGAAATTGTATTAATGGGAGTTCCAACTCAAAATCCCGCCATAAATACCAGAGGGATTTTGGAAAAAGGAATCATAATGAAAGGAACAACTCGAAGTGAAAGGGAAGACTTTTTAACGGCTGTGAAGTGTTTTGAAAATCATTCATTTAGGAAAGAGATTGAGAAGTTAATTATAGATATTATTGAAATACGGAATATTTACGATGTACAGAAATGTTTTGAATTAGAAGAAAATGAAAAAAAATTAGGAAAGCATGTTATGAAACTGAATTTATAGAGGAGTCGTATGGTGAAAAAGAGATTGCTTTTATATACAGCATATGGGGCGTTAAAAGGGAACATATGGACAATGTATGACTTTTATTGTAAAAATTTAAAAGAGAGTTTAAAGGATCAGTTAGAGGTGGTCTATGTGGATGCTGAGGCGGTAGGAAATCAAAAATTTTCGTCAGCCAAATCGTTTGTGAAAAGAAATATGGCTCTTTTGTTCCCACATTTATTGGTAAAAGGGAAATTTGACTATTGGGTGACAGATAGCGGAGGGAATTTTTTAAGCAGATTGTCCAAAGGTGTAGAAGTAGCACATGGCTATGGAACTAAACAAACACCAGGAGCAAATGAAAAAAACTCATTAAAGATAAAACTTTTGGAAAAATTTTTTTTGAAAAATTTAGATGCTTTTATAACTTTATCAGATTTTGATAGTACCTATTTTTATAATCGATGCCAAATAAACCATAACGCCAAATATTTACCTTTGGGATTACCAAGAAATGATCGTCTTTTGGAATTTGAACAAAATCATATATTAAGGCAAGAATTTTGTAAAAAAAATAATATTCCGTTTTCTTCAAAGCTTTTATTGTATGCTCCCACATGGAGAGAAGCAACATTTCATGAAATCGAAACCAGCAATTTAGAAGAGCTGAATGAACTGCTAAAAAGAGAATCCGCATATTTTCTGTACAGGCCACATCATCATGGAGGCATTTTTTCCCAAAAAGATATAGAAAATTTAAGTAACTTTATTTTCTTTGATAGCACAGTTATGGCAGATTCACAAGCAGCCATTTCTATTATTGATTGCTTGATTACAGATTATAGTTCTATATTTGTAGATTTTTTGTTATTGAATAAACCCATTTTCTTTTACGTATTTGATTTAGTAAAATATAAAGATGATAGGGGTCTGGTTATTGATTATAAGAATGACATGATGACTCCCGGACCTAAAATCTTTGACATGAAAGAGCTGATTGATGAAATCAGTAAATGGTTATCCGGACAGGATTCATTTGCTGGGGTAAGAGAAGAAGCTAGGGAATTTTTTCATAACAATTTGGACAATAAGAGTACACAGCGTTTATGGTCTTATTTAGTAGAAAAACTAAATTTGGATGTAAGCAAGTGCTAGAAAGGCATATTAACCATGAAAAATGAAGTTTTAATAATTTCACATTTCTCGGAAAATGAAGACAATATATCTAATGACAGATTAAAATATATTGCAGGTATGATAGGAAAGAGCTACTTAACAGAATTGCTGACATCTTCTTTCCTTCATACCGCTAAGAAACATAGTTTGAACAAGAAGGAACAACATGAATTTTATACGACGACCTATATAGATGAACCGGGATACCAAAGGAATGTTAGTATCAAGCGCTTTATCAGTCACTTTAGAAGTGGAAAAAATCTGAAAAGATATTTAAAAAGTATACAATGCCCTAAAATGCTATATTGTGCAGTTCCGTCTTTAAGCTGGGCCTTTGTAGCTACTAGATTTGCGTTAAGGAATAGAATTCCCATAGTAATTGATATTCAGGACTTATGGCCAGAAGCGTTTAAAATGGTCTTTAATCCTTGGGGATTGGGAAACATTATATACTACCCCATGAAAAGAATCGCAGATTATATATATCAACATGCAAATGCAGTAATTTCTGTATCGGATACATATTGCCGAAGGGCTGAATTAGGCAAGACTGAACGCAAATTTTTTTTGCCTGTTTATATAGGAACTTCTTTTGAAAGATTCGATAAAATATTACCGCATCAACAGGAGCAGGATATTTTTTATTTGATTTACGTGGGCACTTTAGGTCACAGCTACGACTTAAAGTGTGCAATTGATGCTTACGGAATCGTCAAACAAAATAAAAATACTGATCTGTTAAAGTTTCTTATATTAGGAGATGGCCCTTTAGAACAGGAATTTAAACGATATGCCAGAGATAAAAATTTAGATGTGGAATTTAAAGGAAGGCTTAAATATGAGGAGATGGTATCCTATTTAAAGAGTGCACATATTGCTATAAATCCCATAAATGGGAAGTCTGTTGCTAGTATTATAAATAAACATGCAGATTATGCTGCCGCGGGTCTTCCGGTTATATCCACGCAGGATAGTCAGGAGTATAAGATTTTATTGGAAAAATATAATGCTGGATTTAATTGTGAATGCGGAGATTCTCAGCAAATGGCTCGATATATAATCCATTTGCTGACAAATGAAGAAACATGGAAAGAGATGGCTGCTAATAGTAGAAAATTAGGAGAAGCTGTTTTTAATAGAGATACATCATATATTAAAATTGAAGAGTTAATACGGAAAATATTAAAGAAATAGAGTTTCTACTTACAATATAAGAGAACTTAATTTGGAGTATAAAAATATGTTAGGAATTGTAATCTTAAATTACAACACGGCAAAATTAACAGCAGATTGCATAAATTCAATAATGAATACCTATAAGGGAGCTTTTAAAATATATATTGTTGATGGAGGTTCTACAGATGACTCTGTTATTATCTTGGAGGATGCTTATAGGGAATCCGAAATTATAAAGATAATTCAGTTGAATAAAAATTATGGCTTTTCTTATGGAAATAATAGAGGTGCCGAAATAGCAATAAAGGAAGGATGCAGGAAGATACTTATAACGAATAGTGATATTATCTTTTATGAAAATGCCATCGAAAATCTGATTTTAACGTTTGAAAAATATGAAAGTACTGCTTTAGTATTTCCATGTGTTTATAATACAGGAGATATTTTGCAGAGTGTTGACATTGTAATAAAGAAGAGAAGCTGGCTGGATATTTTAATTTATGAGAATATTTTTTCGAAGTTTGTTCCAAAAGCTATTAAAAAGAGAACTCGGAGACCTGTAGAAGAATGTATGGAAGAAACACAATCTTTCTACTTTGAAGGCTGCTGTTTTTTAGTTGATTCCATTAAGTTCTGCGAAGTAGATATGCTAGATGAAAATATCTTTTTATATGGAGAGGAAAGCATTCTTAGCGAAAAAATTATAAGAAAAAATTATAAGATGTATTATATCCCAGATTCAAAGGTACTTCATTTAAAAGGGGCAAGCAGCGAAGGAATAACTAGAGCCGAAAGAAGCTATATTTGTTTAAAAAGTAAATTGTATTTCTGGTACAAATATAAAAAATTTCCTAAAATTTTAGATTGGATTACAGTAAAAGCAGGACTTCTTATACTTAGAGTCCGATATAGAAAAATAGAGGGAATTACACAACTTCATTATCGATATAAAATAGAGTTACTGAGCTATATGGAAGAGCTACATAAGCAAAAACGAATATTGATATAAATTATGTAATATTTAATATAAGAAAATTATGGAGAACATAAAAAGATGTATAAAAAATATCTTAAAAGGTTTTTGGATATAGTAATTGCATTAATCGCATTAGTGCTTTTATCACCCGTATTTGTGGTCGTTGCCATATTAGTGCAAATGAAATTAGGAAAACCGGCGATTTTTAAACAGGAGAGGCCTGGTCTACACGGAAAAATTTTCACTTTATATAAGTTTAGAAGCATGACAACTGAAACTGATGAAACAGGAGTGCCTCTGCCTGATGAATTAAGGCTTACAAAGTTTGGAAAGATGCTTCGGACAACCTCATTAGATGAACTGCCAGAGCTATGGAATATTTTAAAGGGTGAAATGAGCTTGATTGGACCAAGACCTCTTTTGATTCAATATCTGCCTTTATATAATGAACATCAGAGAAGGAGGCATGATGTCAGACCTGGCTTAACCGGGTTGGCACAAGTCAATGGTAGAGCAGATTTATCATGGCAGGAAAGATTTGATTATGATGTGGAATATGTAGATAATGTCTCTTTTGCTGAAGACCTTAAAATATTGCTAAAGACTATTGCTGTTGTATGTAAAGCTGAAAATATTGAAAATGAAGAGTCAGGAACATGGTATCCTTTTATGGGTAATGATAAAGAAGATGAATGAGGATAAAAGTGAAGGTGATAAAAGAGTGAAATTAGATGTCATTACGCTGCAAGAAAAGAAAAAATGGGATAGTATTGTATCATTATTTAGTTCAGCAGATGTATATTATTTAAGTGAGTATGTAGAGGCTTTTCGGCTTCATGGGGATGGCGACCCGTGTTTATTTTATTTCTTAGACGAAAGTAGTGGATATAAGGCGCTGAATGTTGCCATGAAAAGAGACATTGCAAAAAATGTTCATTTTGCTGGGAAAATAGAGGAAAATAAGTATTTTGACCTTGCTACCCCATATGGATACGGGGGTATTGTTTTTAATGGAGGAAGTAAGCAAAAAACTTTTTTAAAAAGTGTAAATGAAACATATACTCAATATTGCAATGAATTTAATATTGTTTCTGAATTTGTCAGATTTCATCCCAACATTGAAAATGGTCCCGAGTCTAAAGGCTTATATGACGTAATACAACTAGGTGAGACAGTGTGCTTAGATTTAAGGGATAGAGAATTAATTTGGGAGAACATAATCAGTAAGAACAGAAATATGATCAGAAAAGCACAAAAATCTGCTGTAAAAATAAAAAGTGAACTGTCGCATCAGATAATGCAACAGTTTATTCAATTATATCATTCTACTATGGATAGGGATCATGCCGACTCATATTATTATTTTGGCGGCAATTTTTACAATAGCATTCTGGAAGATTTAAGGAACAATAGCACTATCTTTTATGCAACATGGGAAGATCAAATCATAGCAGCCTCTATAATTTTGTTCAGTGGTAATCGAATGCATTATCATCTATCTGCTTCCAATGCTGCTTTTAGGCACTTGGCACCAACTAATTTATTACTTTATGAAGCGGCCTGTTGGGGCGCGGAAAATGGGTATAAAACGTTTCATTTAGGAGGTGGTTTGGGAGCTCAAAACGATAATTTGTACAACTTTAAGAAGGCTTTTAATAAACAGGAAAATACACAATTTTGGATAGGTAAGAAAATATTTAATGCTGATTTATATGATTATTTATTGAAAATCAGAAAACAGGAAATAAATTTTGATGATAAAACGGGATTTTTTCCTAAATATAGAGGGTAAAAAGATGGACAGAAAACAAATACAATTAAGTGTTCCCAATTTAGATATGAAGATTGTGGACAATTTACGGGAATGCATTGAAACAGGCTGGGTTTCTACAGGGGGCAGATTTATAACAGAGTTTGAACAGAAAGTTGCTAAATATGTCGGCATCCAGGATGCAGTTTCGGCACAAAGCGGTACGGCAGGCCTGCATGTGGCGTTGAAAATTTTAGGGGTTACTGTGGGGGATGAGGTCATTGTGCCTACCCTTACTTTTGTGGCTGCAGTGAATCCTGTTAAATATCTTGGGGCAGAGCCCGTGTTTATGGATTGTGATAGTTCCTTTTGTATGGATACAGACAAGCTGAAGAAATTTTGTGAAGAAGAATGCAGGTTTGATGGAAATAAGCTGATAAACCAAAAAACCGGTAGAACCATCAAAGCGATAGTGGTGGTACATGTTTTTGGAAATCTGGCTGACATGGAAAAGATTATGAATATGGCAGCAAAATACAATCTAAGAGTTCTGGAAGATGCAACAGAGGCTTTAGGGAGCTATTTTAAAGAAGGTAGATATAAAGGATTTTTTTCAGGGACAGTAGGTGATGTGGGGGTATATTCCTTTAATGCCAACAAAATAATAACTACCGGCGGAGGTGGCATGATTGTATCACGCAATCAGGCATATTTAGGCGAAGCAAGATATCTGACTATAACGGCCAAAGAGACTACCCCGGAAGAAGCCTTATTTTTTGTCCATGGAGAAGTGGGATACAACTATAGAATGCTAAATTTACAGGCTGCTTTAGGTGTCAGCCAGATTGAAAAATTAGAACAATTTATTCAGACTAAAATGGCGAACTATAAGACTTACGAAGAGCAATTACAACATACTGAGGGAATCACAATTATTCCGTTTCAAGAAGATATAAGATCAAATCATTGGTTTTATTCTCTGTATATCGAGGGTGAACGATTTGGCGAAAGCAGAGATGAATTAATGCACCGATTAATTCAAGAAGGAATTCAGTGCAGACCTGTTTGGAAATTAATCCATACGTTAAGGCCTTATATTAACGCTCAGAGCTATAAAATCAGTAAGGCCGTAGATTATGCTGACCACATTCTTAATGTGCCTTGCTCCACCAACCTGACGGAAGAAGAAGTCAAATACGTCTGCAAGATGATTGTACAAAAATAATAGTCGGATAGTAAAGCCCCTGTAAAAAAGCTTTAAAGGCTTTTTTACAGGGGCTGATTTTATCTTTCTTTTATCGGAGTGACTTGGCCTTTTAGCATGATGTTTATAGCCATGCCCGTGCCCAATAAGCCGTAGAACATTGGCATAACAGATACCGTAGAGTCGTCTACTAATCCTGATACAAGGAAACCGCATATACCGAGGAAAATCCCCAGACCGGTATATTCGATGAATGTGCTGATATTTGATTTCCAGAACAGTTTAAAGCTCTGAACAACATACATAAACCATAAAACTAGTAAAGCCAGTACAGAAATGCCTCCAGTACCAATCCAGGCCCCCATATACATATTATGAGGTTTGTCAACAATCATATTAAGATTCCAATTCGCATTATATTTTCCTACGTAGTCATTTTGAGGGAAATAGATACAGTAGGTATCAGCACCGTGGCCTATCAAAACAGTTTCTTCCATCATCGGCAGAGTACGGGACCAAATGTATCCGCGGCCGGAGCCGAAGCCTTGATTATTTTTCCAACCGATGGCATCTGTTTTGTTTAGTGATACGAAATTTCCCAAGTCATTTCGATATCTCACATCTTGGCCGTCCATAGTGACAAACGGCCATTCCTTTTCCCCAATTTTTATGATAAAGTAATGATTACCGGCAGAGTCCTGTGCAGGTCCCAAGACTAAAGACTTAAATCTTTTGTCATCAACTGAAAAAGAGGAATCGGTTCCAGCGATAAGCTTAATATCAAGATCTTTGCCCTTGCTGTCCGTAAGTTTTATGGCAAGAGGAGTTTTGGGATATGTAGTAAATGTTATCTCATTGCCATTATAGCTTAAATGAATATCATTCCCTTTGGTTTCTATATAATCAATGTGAACTTTTGAAGTATTGGAGGAGTTTTGGCTTTCTGCTTTTCCAGATATTTCTTGAGTCTTTTTAGTATCAAGTCCCAATACGCTATGAGTTGTACCTGAAATTTCTGGCAGCCATCTGTCGGAGGTCACTCCACCAATAAGAACGGTAATAGCTAAGAGCAAAATAATGGGTTTCCACCAATTAAGCAGCGCTTTATTGAGGACAGCAAGTGCAACTAAAACAACAATTGCCATTCCCAAAAATCCTCCTGAAGATTCCGAGCCAATCAGATTAAACATAGTTAAGGCGAACAATATACCCCAAAATATTTTCTTCCAGATAGTCTCCTCTTTTCCCTGCATCATTGAACGAATAAACAGTAAACCAAAGAGAGGAATTAGTAATGTAAGATAAAAGGAAACATAGTTAATGTTATATACTGTTTGATATATTTCTTTATTCTTAAAATTAAATGTAAGACCATCAATATGACTCCAAAACCAGCTTGGCGTAATCAGCTTCCGGCCAAGTATAGTCTTGAAAAAATCATGATTAAGTGCTTGAGAAAGCCCCAGAAGATTAAGGAGTATTGAAGATGCCACCGTAGGATATATAATCCATTTGATGTTATTCTCACTATTTACTGTGTTAATGATAAAAAATAACAAGATCATATAGGAAAGCAGTGGCAGTGTACCTTCAAATCTGTCATTCCATCCCCAAAGAGCAAATTCTTTGTAATCACTCGTCATGTAAGATATTAAAACAAAAGCGCAGTATACAAGCATGGGAATGTAGTATGGTGAACGCTTTATAAAGAAAGTCTGTGAAAAAACACGGTATAGCAAAAAAAACAATACTAATACAGCACAAATAACGATTGCCACCATTTTAAAATAACTGAAGAATTCAGTTAAATCATTTCCATCACTTGTCCAAAAAAATTGATTCATTGGCCTTTTGTATTCATGCAATCTTACAATCATGATGACGAATGCTGTGAAAAATGCAGCTGGAAGCAGTTGAAACCAATGCATGTCTTCATTTATTCTTGGAGCCATACTCATAGAATAAATGTAATCTGAATGTTTGCCTGAAGTAGAGGCACTTTTTTTAGTGGGCTGCTTTGTCTGTGCAGTTTTATTCCCCTGTTGATTTATTTTAGCCATTGATAATTCCCCCAAATATTTCAAATTTAATCTATATGCCTTCCTATTATACCTTAGCCTCTGAAAGAATGCAAATTTACCAGGTAGTTTTTATAATTTTTTCAGATATAAAAGTATGCAAAAAGCAGACAGCACAATTTGCTGTCTGCTCTGTATAGTGCAGCAAATATTTATTTAATGGATACTGCTTCAGTACCAATACCAAAGGATAAGTTATAGGCATTGACTGCTAAATTATAATCCAGTATAGCTTTATAGTATGCTTGCTGAGTATCGAAGGTGTCTATATTAATGCCAGACAGATCCGTCACTGTAATAACACCGCTATCAAACCGGAGCTGGGCTAATCTAGATGCTTCTTTTGAATTTTCATAAGAGACCTTACCGGAAGTTACTGCATCGTATTTTTGCTTCATATCCATATACTTTGTGCGAACATCCACTTCCACTTTTTCAGGTGCAGTTTTTACTCCTTCCTGCGCCATTAATAAAGTTGATTTGGCGCCTAAATAAGTAGCGGAACTGCTTGGATATGCTTTGACATTATTCAATGCATACTGTGCCATTTCTGCATTGTAATTGGCTCCATTGATTTCGTTTCTATTGATAAGAGCTTCTTTCACCCCTTCATCCACAGCTTTGGTTGGGAAAGATAAAGCCGTCAAGCTGTCGGTCAAAGTTACTTTCTGATGGATATTATAGCCCATAAATAAGTTGAAATTCATTTTCATTTTCTCAAAGCCATTGACTGCCAGAGCATATTTGTCTTTTGCCGTATTTAAGTTCGTTTCAGCAGTTAAGGTGTCCAGCTTTGATACAGTACCCAATTTAAATTTAAGCATGGTGCTGGTGTAAATGGCCTGAGTTCTGGTCAAATTGTCTTTGGCTACCTGAACTTGAGCTTCCGTATATTTATAGTTATAATACATCTCATAGGTCTGAGATTTTAAATTATTGATAGAAGCATCATAGTTTTTTGGAGCCTGTATGTTTCCGAAAGTGCGGTTTGCTTCTAGCATGGTTTTGTTTGAAGTATCTAAAGCCCATTGAGATGCCACATCCTTAGCTTTTTCCAGTTGATGCATGGACGAAAGTTTTTCGCTGTAGCCTTTAGCAACAGATAAATCAGTATCTAAAGTGTATTTGGCCAAGGTTGCCTGTGGACTGTCAGCCAGCATTTTTTTGTATGTGTCATCTAAAGAAAGGCTGATTGGAGCAATCACTGCAGGTCCTTGAATGCCAGCAGCTGTAATAGCTGAGTTGGTTGTAGTTACAGCGGAGTTTGTAGTTGTTAGGGCTCCGTTTGTTGTGGTTATCGCGGTTCCTGTTGTGGAAATTGCGGATTTCGTAGTGCTAATGGCACTACTTGTTACTGCACTAGTGGTTGCTGGAGTTCCAGCTTTTGTAGTTGCTGCTGCGGCAACAGCTGTTACAGGAATGGAAGTAACCATAAGAGCAGATGCCAGCAATGCTATGAATAATTGTTTTTTCATCTTTAAAAGAATCCTCCTTTTATTTATCTGATTTATCATTTGTTTGCATGTATCGATTGTATTACATCATTGGTAAAACATTGTATTTCATCATAGGCATAACTTTAGAGTAAAGTCAGCCTGAAGTGTTATTCGTCGTTAAATAAACTGACCCATTGGTCGGGGTTTATTCTACTACCTTACACACAATCATGTCAATATACATTATACCAAAAGATGTAGGAATAAATATTAAATCTTTCTTAATAATTGTTTGGGAATTATCAAATTCAAAATTTAATTTAAAGAAAAGGCTTGCCCTAAAAGCTTTTAATAACCTACGATTATCGCAATAATTGCAAAAAAGAGGCATCCTCGGGCAATACAAATAGTAATAGTAGAAAAAATATAATACATGTACAAAACTGAATTTAGTAATAATAATCATAACAAAATCATTGTTATCTGTGGAAGGCGTATGTTTGTTGGCAGAAAAACGGAACTCGAGGAATTGGAGACCAAGAAAGTTGTAAAACTGTTCCAGATAGCTTATAATATTTAGAACAAGAAGATTATAGAATCAGAAGGCACGGATACAAAGTTGTTAGATAACATAGATAATGAGGGAGTAACATTGATGAATAAGCTTGAGGAAAAGCAGGATAATGAGGATGGTGTTATCAAAGAGGAAGCGGCATGGATTTCTCTGTTAAATGATAGAAATAGCACATCTCGTATATACGATGAACAAACCGCCATAGATGTTTTGGGGCGTATAAAAGGACAATATGTAAACTTATTTGATGAAATAATAGAGAGATTGAGATAGATGAAGAAATTACTTTATGTAGCATCCAGTTATGGGCACATACTCAGTTTTCACATACCTTATATAAAAAAACTGCAAGAGATGAACTTTGAAGTTCATGTGGCAGCTGCAGGAGCATTAGGAAAGATAGGAGCAAATACTACATTCTCAGATGCACTCAGGGACATTCCAAAGATTGATATTCCGTTTCAAAAGAAAATCTTTTCACCTAAAAATCTTGGCTGTACCCTTGAACTGGTTCAGCTTATAAAAAAGGAAAGGTATGATGTCATAAGTGTACATACTTCTTTAGCGGCTTTTTTTGTAAGGCTGGCGGTTATGCTTATAAGAGGCAGTAAGCCCACAGTAATAAATACGGTACATGGATATTTGTTTGACAAGGACACACCTTTTCTCAAACGAAATATTTTTATTTGTGCAGAAAGAGTAACCATGCTGGCAACAGATGTATTAGTTGTGATGAATCAGCAGGACTACGAGATAGCTGAAAAATATCACCTATATAGGAAAAGACTGATTAAAATTCCGGGGGTAGGCATTGATACCCAGCGCTTTTCAAGAGAAAAAGTTGAAGAGGAGCTTCTTCGTGATGAGATGAACAATGGGAATAGAAATGGTACTGAGGAAAGTGATAGGGACTCGCTCCGCCGAACAGAACGGTTAAAATTTGGAATTGTTGAGAATGATATTGTTTTAATCTATGCAGCAGAATTTTCAAAACGCAAGAACCAAAGGATGCTTATAGAAGCCATGTCAGACCTTCCGCCTAATGTTAAATTACTTTTAGCAGGTGAAGGAGAGCAGCTAGAGGAATGCCGAAAATTGACGGAGCATTTTGGTCTGAATTTGACGGAACATTTGAAGTCGAAAGGGGAACAGATGGGAAGCAAATCTTCTAATCATGGGAACAGAGTACTCTTTTTAGGGCATGTAAAGAATCTAGAGTCGTATTATTATCTATCGGATATTTGTGTGTCAGCCAGCAGAAGTGAGGGGCTGCCTTTTAATATCATGGAAGCTATGTCCATGGGGCTGCCAATTGTAGCTACAAATGTGAAGGGCCATCAGGATTTAGTGGAAGAAGGAGTCAATGGTTATCTATATGATTATGATGGTATAGAAGGCTATGTTGAAGTAATAAAGTGGTTAATAAAAGAGCATGGAAGCTTGCGAAATAACACTGATATATCAAAAAACAACGTTATAAAAGCACGAGAGTATAGTTTAGATAATGTGATAAATGAAGTACTAAATGTGTATAGTGAGGTATAAATCCGCTTTGGTTATGAAAGGAAAGTGAACCATGAGAACAAGCATAATTGGAAATCTTGATACTCAGGTATGAAAAATGCTTTGGTTGGATGAAGAAGATGCAAATGATAAGAACAACAATGAAATATAAATATATCAGGGCATGAAAAGGTGTAAAAATCAGTCGATTATTTAATCAATATATGTTATAATGAACAGATATTTGCCATGAATGAGACAAGTATATATTTTACTAAAAAAGAACAAGAAAGGATTTTGTTATGAAAGGCATAGTTTTAGCTGGTGGCAGTGGTACAAGACTGTATCCGCTTACCATGGTTACATCAAAGCAATTGTTACCTGTATATGACAAACCAATGATATATTATCCTTTGTCAACTTTAATGCTGGCAGGAATAAAGGACATCTTGATTATATCCACTCCACAGGATTTGCCTAACTTTGAAAGACTCTTAGGAAATGGAAACAAATATGGAATTAATTTATCCTACAAAGTACAGCCTTCACCAGATGGACTGGCACAGGCATTTATATTGGGTGAACAATTTATAAATGGTGATGATTGTGCTATGATACTTGGTGATAATATATTTCATGGTAATGGTTTAACTGTGCAATTAACAAAGGCTGTTAATAATATCAAGGATCATGGTGGAGCTACTGTTTTCGGTTACTATGTAAATGACCCAGAACGGTTTGGTGTAGTTGAATTTGATAAAGAAGGAAGAGCGGTTTCATTGGATGAAAAACCAAAAGAACCAAAATCAAACTATGCGGTAACAGGTCTTTATTTTTATGATAAACAAGTTTGTGAATATACAAAAGCATTAATGCCTTCTGCAAGAGGAGAACTTGAAATAACGGATTTAAATAAAATTTACCTTGAAAATAATAATTTAGATGTAATAACATTAGGCAGAGGTTATGGCTGGTTAGACACAGGGACTGTAGATAGCCTTGCAGAAGCTGCAGAGTATGTAAAGGTGATAGAAACAAGGCAGGGATTAAAAATCGCATGTCTTGAAGAAATTGCTTATAAAAATAAATGGATTGATACTAATAAACTGTTAGAAAGTGCTAAAATGTACGGAAAAAGTGAGTATGGTCAGCACTTGCAGCGGGTAGCTGAAGGGAAAATTATATATTAGTGTAATTGGGAGCGGAAAATGAAAGTTATAGAAACTAAAATTGAAGGTGTCTATATTGTAGAGCCGAAAGTATTCGGAGATGAACGAGGATGGTTTATGGAAACCTACTCCAAAATAAAAACACCACAAATCGCGTGTGAATTTGTACAGGACAATCAATCTTTTTCTAAAGAAAAAGGAACGCTAAGAGGAATACATTTTCAAAATGGTGAGTTCGCACAGGGGAAGTTAGTTCGTTGTGTGCGTGGAGCAGTATTGGATGTAGCAGTAGATTTAAGAAAAGGGTCTCCTACCTATAAACAGTGGGTGGCAGTAGAGCTTTCAGCAGAAAATAAAAAACAGTTATTTATGCCAAGAGGATTTGGTCATGCATTTTTGACTCTTACAGAAGATGTTGAATTTGTTTATAAGACGGACAACTATTACAACGGACAAAGCGACAGAGGCATTAAGTTTGATGACCCAGAGATAAATGTAATTTGGGATTTAGAAAGATGGGATATAAAAGAACTTATACTTTCCGATAAAGATAAAAACGCGCCGCTGCTTAAAGACAGTGATTGCAGCTTTGTATATTAGAAGAGGGGCAGAAAAAACTGCCCTTTTTATTTGGGTTAGATGATTTTGGAGGAAAACTTATGAAAATATTAGTAACTGGCGGAGCTGGTTTTATAGGTGGAAATTTTGTGCATTACATGATGAAGGAGCACAAAGAATATGAGATTTTGTGTGTTGATGCACTTACCTATGCGGGAAACATGGAGACTCTTGCCCCGGTTATGGATAATTCCAAATTTAAATTTGTAAAAGCTGATATAGCAGACAGAGCAGCAATTTACAAGATATTTCAGGAAGAAAAACCAGACATAGTTGTGAACTTTGCGGCTGAAAGCCATGTAGACAGATCTATAGAAGAGCCTGAGCTCTTTTTAAGAACAAATGTGATGGGAACACAGGTAATGCTTGATGCCTGTAGAAAATACGGCATTCAAAGATATCATCAGGTATCCACAGATGAAGTGTATGGTGACTTGCCACTTGACAGAACAGACCTTTTCTTTACAGAAGAAACTCCTATTCAAACATCAAGCCCATATAGTGCTTCAAAGGCTAGTGCAGATCTTTTGGTACAGGCATATTATAGAACTTTTAAAGTGCCAGTAACCATTTCAAGATGTTCAAATAACTATGGACCATATCATTTCCCTGAGAAGCTGATTCCACTTATGATTGCAAATGCATTAAATGGTAAATCTCTTCCTGTATATGGGAGAGGAGAAAATGTCAGAGACTGGCTTTATGTAGAAGACCATTGCAGAGCAATTGACATGATTGTTCATAAGGGCACTGTTGGAGAAGTTTATAATATTGGTGGACACAATGAACGAACTAATTTGGAAGTGGTAAAGACTATTATCAGAGAACTTGGGGTTAGTGAAGAATTGATTACTTATGTAACAGACAGAGCTGGTCATGACTTAAGGTATGCTATTGATCCTACCAAGATTCACCATGAACTTGGATGGCTGCCGACTACAACATTTGATAATGGCATAAAGAAAACGATTACATGGTATCTTGATAACAGGGAATGGTGGGAAAATATTATAAGCGGTGAATATCAAGATTACTATGAAAAAATGTATCATAATAGGTAAAGTATAGAAGGGATAAGAAAAAGGAGAGATAAATTTGGGAGCCAGCGTAATTGGAAATCTTGATTCTCAAGTGTGGAATATGCTTGGAATAACACCAAAAACTGTAGAGCAAAAAATTTTGGTAACGGGAGTAACAGGTCAACTTGGATATGATGTTTGCAGAGAACTTAAAAGACGAAACATTACTTATATTGGTGCAAGCAGTGCAGATTTTGACATAACGATTAAAGAAAAAACAAGAACTTTTATAAAGCAATATAATCCAACTGCGATTATTCATTGCAGTGCATATACAGCAGTAGATAAAGCCGAAGATGAACCTGAAAAATGTTTTTCAGTAAATGAAGGCGGAACACGTAATATAGCTGAAGTTTGTAAAGAACTTGACTGCAAGATGATTTATATAAGTACTGATTATGTGTTTCCGGGTACAGGGGAGCAGCCTTATAAAGTTGAAGATCAAACAGCACCTCAAAACACTTATGGAAAAAGTAAATTGGCAGGTGAAGAGGCAGTAAAACAACTTTTAGAAAAATACTTCATTGTAAGGATTTCTTGGGTTTTTGGGGAAAACGGTAATAATTTTGTAAAAACCATGCTTAGGATAGGTAAAGATAAAGAAGAAATCAATGTGGTAGGCGATCAGGTAGGGAGTCCTACTTATACAGCTGATTTAGCCCCACTTTTATGTGATATGATTATGTCAGATAGATATGGGGTTTATCATGCTACCAATGAAGGCTTTTGTTCATGGACCGAATTTGCAGAGGGAATTTTCAAAAATGCAGGATATAAAACGAAAGTGAATCATATAACAACAGAGGAGTATACAACAAAAGCAGTAAGACCTAAAAACTCAAGAATGAGTAAACTTGAGCTAGAGGAAAATGGGTTTAAGAAGTTACCTGCTTGGCAGGATGCAGTAAGACGATTTGTAAAGACTATAAACTTATAAGAATATTGAAAAATCTAAAGCCTAAGAACATTATTTTCTTGGGCTTTAGTTTGTATTAACTTTAGCGAAAAATAATGATTTTTGAAATAAAATATGTTATACTATAGCGATTGTCTAAATGGCAATAGATAAAATAGCAATGGGAGGAAAGAAAAGTTGACATGAATGAACAAATTTCGCCAAAAACTCCTTTAGTAAATATAGTTATGGCTACTTTTAATCCTAGAATGGATTGGCTGAAAGAGCAGTTACAGTCTTTAAATGAGCAGACTTATAAAAATATAATCATATATATTAGGGATGATTGTTCGGATAAAGTCAGCTTAGAGGAGATAAAAGCCTTTATTAAGGAAACTATAACAAATTTTCCTTATAGTATCCAGCAAAATGCCGAAAATATAGGGTCTAACAGAACATTTGAAAAGCTTACGGAGCAGGCTGAGGGTCAGTATATTGCTTACTGTGACCAGGATGATATCTGGTTGCCAGAAAAAATTCAAAAGTTGGTAGATTTTATACAGCAGACTAATAGTCAGTTGGTTTGCAGTGATGTCTACGTAATAGATACAAAGGGCAAGACAAATGCAAATAGCATAACAGGAGCGAGAAAGAGACATGTGTTTAAGGAAGGTGGAAATCTTGCCAATGACTTACTGTTTAGAAATTTTGTTATAGGTTGCACTATGTTGATGCCAACTAAGCTAGCGAAAGATGCCATGCCATTTGTAGAGGATATGGTACATGACCATTATCTTGCACTATACGCATCAACAAAGGGCAGCATAGACGTATATAAAGAAAATCTGATAAGATATAGAATTCACGAAAGCAATCAGACAAATATACTTTCGAAGGTTTCAAATAAGGCGACTTATTATCAAGTACGTATAAAGCCGTATTTGAGGCGGATGGAGCAGCTTAAGAAAAGATTTGATATTAAGGAGCTGGATGAGGCTTACGAGTGGGCTCAGGCCAGAGAAGTGTACTATCAGAATAAGAGTAGTAGTAAGGCTTTGTGGCATTTGAGACATTTAGATAAAAATACAACAATTTTTGAACTTGTAATGCTTAGAATGCCAAGTTCTGTATTTAACAGTGTTTTGACATGGATACAAAGAGGGAAAGTATAAAAAATTAAAGAAAAAAAGAGGAAATATAATGCACTATTTAGCAGTGTTTAATAAATACAAATTTCTTTTATCACAACTTGTGGCAAGAGATTTTAAAACTAAATATAAAAGAAGTATATTAGGTGTTTTGTGGAGTTTATTAAATCCATTATTAATTATGATAGTTCAATATATGGTGTTTAGTGAACTGTTCAGATGGGATATTGATAATTTTGCAGTATATCTTTTATCTGGTACAGTTATGTTTAACTTCTTTCAAGAGTCCACAAGCCAAGCTTTATTATCTATTACAGGAAATTCAACATTAATAACAAAAGTATATGTTCCAATGTATATTTTCCCGTTGTCAAAAGTGATTTCTTCATGCATCAACTTGGGGTTTTCTTTAATTGCACTATTTGCAATTGTTTTAATACAGGGACTACCTTTTAATATTTATTATTTCTTAATTCCATATAGTGTTTTATGTATGCTTTTATTTTCAATTGGCATGAGTTTTATACTTGCGTCAATGATGGTTTATTTTAGAGATACACAGTTTTTGTATGGAGTAGCCTTGACTGCGTGGTCATATTTAACCCCGTTGTTTTACCCAGAAACAATTTTGCCAGAAAAATTTATGATTTTTATGCAATGTAATCCAATGTATCATTTTATTAGATATGTAAGGAATATTATTTTAGATGGAAGTCTACCTACCATGAGAGCACACATATTGTGCTTAATATTTGCTGTGATTCCTTGTATGATTGGTATGCTAATATTTAACAAAGCGAAGAAGAATTTTATTTTAAACATTTAGAGGCGAAGATGATAGAGATAAGTAATGTAAGTATGTGCTATAAAGTACAACGTGAGAATATAAAAAGCTTAAAAGAATATGTTGTTAATGTAATAAAAGGCAAGGTGACTTATGACGAATTTTGCGCTTTAGATAACATTAACATTAACATAGGTAAGGGTGAAGTTTGTGGAATTATTGGTAGCAATGGTGCAGGAAAAAGTACATTATTGAAATTAATCGCGGGAGTATTAGCACCAACAACAGGCGAAATTTCCGTAAAAGGGACAATTGCACCTATGTTAGAATTAGGTGCAGGGTTTGATCAAGATTTAACAGCAAGAGAGAATATTTATCTAAATGGGGCGATTTTAGGATATAGCAAGGAATTTTTAGATAGTAAATATAATAGTATTGTTGATTTTTCAGAGTTGCATAGCTTTATGGAACAGCCTATCCGAACTTTTTCGTCCGGAATGATGATGAGATTAGCTTTTTCAATTGCCACAATTATTGAACCGGAAATTTTAATTGTTGATGAAATTCTTTCAGTTGGGGATGCTCACTTTGCCGAAAAAAGCAGTAAAAGAATGAAAGAACTAATGTCAGGAGGAACCACTGTTATAATGGTTTCACATGTTTTACAGCAGATTGAGGATATATGCGATCGAGTTATATGGCTAGAAAACGGTAAGATTGTGTTAGAGGGTGAGTCAATGGAAGTATGCAATGCATACCGTTCTAAGTTATAAAATTAGAGAGACTTAAATATAGCGAAAGAATTGAAATAATCCAAAATATAATCTAAGGAGAAGATTATGATTATACATGAGCAAAATGGAAGAAAAGTATATTCAGATGGAAACGAAACAGAACTAAGAATGTTAGAGATTGCAAAGCAATATCCAGGAGATAATAGTCAAGAGTTCATATCAGACAATAGTTGTTATACAATTAATAATACTTTTTCTAAAGTAAGGGAAAATATACTAAATTGGTATCCCTTTAAAGAAAATGCATCTATATGTGAAGTAGGAGCAGGCATGGGGGCTATAACTGGTTTACTATGCGATAAAGCTAAAAAAGTTACTGCAATAGAGATGAATGCGCTCCGTGCAGAGATTATAAAAAAAAGGAATGCTGATAAAACAAACTTAACGGTTATTAGTGAAGACATCAATTATTTTGAAACAGAAGAAAAATATGATTATGTTATATTTATTGGGGTTTTAGAATATGCTGGGATTTTTTTGACGGAGGACAACCCGTATGAAAAATTTATTATAAATGTTTCTAAATTGTTAAAGGAAGATGGTATACTTCTTTTTGCTATTGAAAACAGATTTGGCATTAAATATTTTAGCGGTGCATCAGAAGATCATCTTCAAAATCCTTTTGTTGGGATTGAAGGATATAAGGAAAAAAATACAGCTAAAACTTTTTCTAAAGCAGAACTTATTGAGATGCTAAATAATTGTGGGCTTTCTTATAATAGATTTTATTATGTTCTTCCAGATTATAAATTCCCCAATATAATAGCAACAGATAATTATATTCCATCGTATAATGAATTACAGAAAGTTCCTTTTACATATGGAAAAAATAGTGTCTTATTATTTAATGAAAAAGATGCTTATAAAGATATTATTAAGAATGAAACTTTTGGTTTTTTTGCAAATTCATTTTTAGTTGAAACATCAAAAACTGAGCTTGAAAGAGACTTTGTGGTTTTTGTGTCAGCTAGAGGTGAGTGTAAAAAAGACTATAAAATAGTAACGACAATAGATACAGAAGGAACTGTAAGAAAAATCCCAACAACAAAGGAAGCTGAAAAGCATATACAACAGATATTGGATAACACTACCAATCTGAAAAAAAGAGGGATAAATGTTCTAGAATATAATTTAAATGATAACATACTCTGCACTCCATTTTATAATGGTAAGAAAGCTGATAAAGTTTTTGAGGAATCAATCAAAACAAATGACTTTAAGACAATTTGCCTGCTTGTTGATAGCCTAAGAAAAAGTATATTTAAAAGTTCAGATATATCAAAATCAGATTATAATATTTTGGAAGAGTCAGGGCTGTATCAAAAACAGTACAATTATGGCACAATATTAGAAAAAGGATATATTGATATGACCTTTTATAATGCTTTTTTTGAAAACGGAGAACTTACTTTTTATGATCAAGAGTGGTGTTTTGATAAGATCCCAGCAAACTTTATTCTTTATTATGCTATAAAGTGCACATATAATCGCATTAGTGAAGTTAAGTACATAAGCTTAGAAAATATCTTGAATTATGCAGGAATAGGAGATGAAGCTGCTGTTTATGATAAATTGGAGGAATATCTTTGGGCTACAGTTTTGTATAGGCAGGGGGATATATATGGTGAAGATGGCTATTGCAATGTATATAATTCCTCATATACATTGAAAAATATTTTACAAGAATATAAGGACATTGCTAACTCTTTACATGAAAAACTTAAGCATAATGAGAATTTGATAAATAAATTAAATGTTCTGATTAAAGAACAAGAAAAGCACATTAATGAAAATAATCAGCAAATTGAAGCGGGTAAAGCATTATTATATAATAAAGAGAGCCATATTGAATTATTATTGGAATCGGAGCGAGAGTTTGAACGTTTTAAACAGTCGAGATCTTGGAGATATATGTCGTACATATGGAAGATAAATGGCCTGCTCATTCCTCGTGGAAGCAAAAGAAGATTGGTAGCTAAGATAATGCTTAAATTTGTTAAACATCCTCCTTTTTTTTTAAAGAAGATATCTCCTACTAGAATAAAAAAATTATTTTATTATTTAAGACGCGAAGGTGCAGAGGGTGTATCAAAAAGATTAGAAGACTGTTTATCAGTACCATCGGAAATGAAAATGAATATTACCTTAGAAGCAGTTGCAAATCATAAGAGCTTTGAAGAATATGAAAAGTTATATGTAAATGAGTGTGATAATCCTCAAGTTTCAATAGTAGTACCTGTATATAATCAATTTGATTACACGTATAATTGCATTAAATCTATAATTAATTGTACAGAAAAAGTTACATATGAAATTATAGTTGCAGATGATTGCTCTGATGACATGACTACAAGAATAGAAGAGATTATATTTGGAATTAATGTTATTAACAATGAAACAAATTTACAATTTTTAAAAAATTGTAACAATGCATCAAAATATGCAAAAGGGGAATATATAATATTTTTGAATAATGATACTCAAGTACAACAAAATTGGTTAAAACCTTTGGTTGAGTTAATTGAAAGTGATAAAACTATTGGCTTGGTTGGCTCAAAACTCATATATCCCGATGGAAGACTTCAGGAAGCTGGCGGAATATTTTGGAAAGATGGATCTGCCTGGAATTATGGAAATGGATCGAATCCAAATGAGCCTGAATTTAATTATGTAAAGGAAGTTGACTATATCTCTGGAGCTTCAATTATGTTATCTAAAAGACTTTGGGATGAAATAGGTGGATTTGATGAGAGATTTGCCCCAGCATATTGTGAAGATAGTGATTTAGCCTTTGAAGTGACAAAAAGACGATATAAAGTAGTATATCAACCTAAATCAGTTGTTGTTCATTTTGAGGGAATCTCCAATGGCACTGATATTAGTCAAGGGCAAAAAGCATATCAGATTATAAACCAGAAAAAGTTCTATGAAAAGTGGAGAGATATATTAGAGTGCGAACATTCTGAAAATGGAGAACATGTTTTTCTAGCAAGAGATTGTAGTTTTACAAAAAAAACTGTACTAGTTGTTGATCATTATATTCCTACATTTGACAAAGATGCAGGGAGTAGAACTGTATATCAATATATTAAACTATTGTGTAGCATGGGATACAATGTAAAACTAATTGGAGATAATTTTTACAAAAATGAGCCTTATGCTAGTTCTTTTGAAAAAATGGGTGTTGAAATATTATATGGACCATACTATGCTAGTCATTGGAAAGATTGGATAAAAGAAAACAAAAAGTATATTGATTTTATATTTTTAAATAGACCTCATATTTCAATTAAGTATATTGATTTTGTAAAAGAGCATACGAATGCAAAAATTATTTATTACGGACATGATTTACACTTTTTACGAATCTCAAGAGAATATGAAATTACAAAAGAAGAGAGACTACTAAAAGAGAAACAAAAATGGAGAAAAATGGAACTTGATATTATGGCAAAATCAGATGTTGTCTTTACCCTAAGTACTGATGAACAAGCAATAATTAATAAGGAATTAGGAGAAGTGAAAGCTGTAATTAGTCCTATATTCTATTACAACGAAAAAGTACTAAAGGAGGAAATTGTACTAAAAAAGAGAGAACATATTATCTTTGTAGGAGGATTTTCACATAGACCAAATGAAGATGGCGTTTTATGGTTTGTTGAAAAAATTTGGCCAATAATTAATAAACAGCTACCAAATACTAAGTTTACAATAATTGGATCAAATCCTTCACAAAAAATTAATGATTTACAAAATGATAAAATAAAAGTTACGGGTTATATTTCAGATGAGGAATTAGATCAATATTATAAACAAGCGCGTATTTGTGTTATCCCATTAAGGTATGGAGCGGGAGTAAAGGGCAAAACAATTGAGGCAATGCAGCAAGGAGTCTCAATTGTATCTACAAGTATAGGGACAGAAGGCTTAGTTGATATTGAAAAATACATCAAACCGATAGATGAACCTGAATTGTTTGCGTTAGAAGTAATTAAAATATATAATAATGAAAAATTATTAGAAAAGAATGCTGCTAAATATTTAGAATATATTAGAATGCATTTTTCTGATGAAGTAGCTAAAAAATTATTTAAAAAAGTTTTTTCTTAGAAAGGAATTATAAAATGACGCAAGTTTTAATAACAGGTGCAGGAGGAATGGTAGGTTCACATATGGTTGACTATTATGCAAAGTCTAAGTCAATTATAGGAACTTATTTTAAACCAACCACTGATATTAGTGAAATTGAAGGTAAAGCCGATTTAATTGAATGTGATATCAGATATTTTACTGGGATTTATGATATTATTAGACTACATAGACCGTTAGAAATTTTTCATTTAGCAGCTCAGAGTTATCCATCTGTTTCTTGGGAAAGACCTCAAGAAACAATGGAAATAAATGCAACGGGTACAATTAATTTATTTGAAGCGATAAAAAGAGTTAAACAGGAGGACATGTCTTACGACCCAATAGTAATTATTGCCTGTTCAAGTGCTGAATATGGCGATTCTCTAAATAATTGTGTGGGGAAAGCAAATGAACAATTGGAACTTTTACCTTTACATCCTTATGGAGTAAGTAAAGTTTGCCAGGATCTGTTGTCATATCAATATTTTGTTAACTTTGGTATAAAAGCAATACGAGCAAGAATATTTAATACAACAGGGCCAAGAAAAACAAATGATGTATGTTCCGACTTTACAAAACGTATTGTATTGATGGAGAAAAATAAGAATACTAATAACATTTTAAAAGTAGGTAATTTACAATCCTATAGGGCCATTGCGGATGTGAGGGATTTAGTAAATGCATTAGTTTTGCTTTCTGAAAAAGGACGGGCAGGAGAGGTTTATAATATTAGCGGCAGTAAAGCTTATAAAACTGAACAAATTGTTGATATAATTAGAGTTAAAACAGAAATTAATTTTGAAATTGAGGTTGATCAGAAGTTACTTAGACCTACAGATGAAAAAATAATATTTGGGGATTCTCAGAAATTAATTAAGCAAACTGGTTGGCAACAAAAATACGATTTAGAAACAACCATAGAAGACATGCTTAATTATTGGAGAAAAAAATTGTAAAGGAAATGTAAACTTATGATAATACGTTCCAAAGCACCATTAAGAATTGGATTGGCTGGGGGTGGAACTGATGTTTCGCCTTATTGTGATGAATTTGGTGGAGTTGTATTAAATGCTACAATTGATATGTATGCATATTGCACTATTGAACCGTCTGATGATTGCAAAATACAATTTTTTGCAGCAGACAGGAATGAAAGCTTTGAATGTGACAGCACATCATATATTCCCCTAGAAGGTAATTTGTTATTACATAAAGGAGTATATAATAAAATTATAAAAAAATATAGTAATGAGAAGCCCTTATCATTTAAATTGACCACATACTCTGATGCTATAGCAGGTAGTGGATTAGGCTCATCTTCTACTATGGTAGTGGCAATAATTAAAGCCTTTATGGAATGGTTAAATTTGCCGCTAGGAGAGTATGATATTGCTAGGTTAGCATATGAAATTGAACGTGAAGATATTGGGCTATCAGGTGGAAAACAAGACCAATATGCAGCCACATTTGGAGGATTTAATTTTATTGAGTTTATGCAAGATAGCCGTGTGATTGTAAACCCTCTAAGAATAAAAAATTGGATTAAGAATGAACTTGAAAGCTCACTTATTCTTTATTATACGGGAACTTCTAGGGATAGCGCTATAATTATAGATGAACAAATTAAAAATACAAAAGCTAAGGACGATAAATCTTTAGAGGGTATGCATGAACTTAAAGAATCTGCATTTAAGATGAAAGAGAGTATTTTGAAAGGCGATTTTGAAACATTTATACTATGTTTAAAAGATGGATGGGAAGCAAAGAAGAAAACTTCTAGTGTTATTACAAACCCACAGATAGACAAAATGTATAATTATATAATGGAGAATGGAGCCAAAGCAGCTAAAATAAGTGGAGCTGGTGGAGGGGGATTCATGATGATTATTTGTGACCCAACCAAGCGATTTCAATTAGTTCAAAAACTTAAAAATACAGAAGGAAGCGTTATTCTAACTAGTTTTACCGAAAAGGGTACTCAAGCATGGACTTTATATGATAAATAGAGGTTAAATTGTATATGAAACAAGACAGTAAATTGATTATTGATAGTTTAGTAAATAGGTTTCCTGAATTGGAAATATGCATTTCAGATATTAGCAAGACAATAGAGATAATTTTGAAAACTATCCAAGAAGGCAAAAAAATTTTGATTTGTGGAAATGGTGGAAGTGCTTCAGATTCCTTGCATATTGTGGGTGAACTGATGAAATCTTTTACCAAAGAACGAAAATTGTCAGATAAGAAAATAGAAAAAATAAAAAAAGATTTTCCTTTGGATGCGGAGTATTTAATTAGTAATTTACAAGAAGCAATTCCTGCAATTTCGCTTGTAGGGGAAACTGCACTAATTACGGCTTATTCTAATGATCAAACATCAGATTTAGTTTTTGCTCAACAAATTTGGGGACTAGGAAATAAAGGAGATTTATTGTGGGCTATTTCGACATCAGGCAATTCTCAAAATATATTATATGCTTGCAAGGTTGCTAAAATAAAGGAAATGAAGGTTATTGGCTTAACAGGAAAAACAGGGACAAATTTGAGACAACTTTCAGATGCAACTATTTTTGCACCAAGCGATGTAACTTATAAAATTCAGGAATATCATTTGCCGATATATCATGCTATTTGTTTAGTTCTTGAAAATGAAGTTTATGGAGATTAAAAAGATGGAAGCTATTATTTTGGCAGGTGGATTTGGGACAAGATTATCTCACATCGTCAGTGATGTTCCCAAGCCTATGGCGCCTGTAGAAAATCAGCCTTTTATAAAATATATTGTAGATGACCTAATCCAAAAAGGTATTAGTAAAATTGTTTTTGCTGTAGGATATAAAAAATACTGCATTATTGATTTTTTTGGAGGACAGTATAAAAATTGTAAAATAGAATATTCAGAAGAAGATACCCCTTTATTAACAGGTGGGGCTATAAAAAAAGCGATAAAAAATTGCATAGAGGATTTAGTTTTTATAATTAATGGCGATACATTTTTTGATGTAAACTTGAATGAGATGATGGATTTTCATAAATTAAAACAATCAGAAGTAACCATTGCATCTAAAGCAATGAAAGATTTTGACCGATATGGAACGTTGGTATTACAAGAAAATAGAATACTCGAGTTTAAGGAAAAGCAAAAATGCAAAAATGGTATTATAAACGGTGGATATTATTTAATTAATAAAGATTTACTCGATAATGTTAATATAGATAAATTCTCTTTTGAAAACGATTATTTAGAGAAAAAAACGAGACAGAACAGAATGTTTGCTTTTTTAAGTGATGGATATTTTATTGACATCGGCGTGGAAGAAGATTATAAAAAAGCGCAGAAGGATTTTATGAGTTATGAATAAGGCAGTTTTTTTTGATAGGGATGGAACCATTAATGTTGAGATAAACTATCTACATAGAATAGAAGATTTTAGGTTTATTGATGGAATGTCAGAATTTATAAAAAAGTGGAATGATTGGGGATACAAGGTAATCGTAGTAACCAATCAAGCAGGAATTGCTAGGGGCTACTACACTGAAGAAGATATGCATAAGCTACATGCTCATATTAATAAGGAGCTCAAAAAAATTGGTGCTCATATTGATGCCTTTTATTTCTGCCCACATCATCCAGATTTTACGGGAGAGTGTAATTGTAGGAAACCCAAAACTGGAATGATAGAACAGGCGATTAAAGACTTTGATATAGATGTATCACAATCTATATTATTTGGAGATAAAGAATGGGACATAGAAGCAGGGAAAAAAAGTGGAATTTTTGGAGTGCAAGTTAAATCATAAAAGTGGCAAAAAGATTTATATTTAGATTTATGTTATGTTTGTATGGTGCTGGGATGCGTCTAGTTTTTTTAAGTACTATTTAGGTTTTGAGGTAAATAGTGAACATCATTATTATATGCACAGATATTTTATTTGTGCTATCAAGTATACTTATTGCACATTGAATAAGGAGGATAAAGAAATAGATAATATGAATAATAGTGTGGGAGATAGAAAAAGTGCGTACATATTGGATTACTTTTTGCCCATCATACTAGTGGCGATAACATTTATGTGGTACCAAAACAATAATTGGTCTGTGCTTATGGGAGATGATTTGATTGCAGTAACGGGATTCAAAAATCTTGGATTTTGGGGGAACCTATTTTGTGCTGATGATATTGCAATGGGAAAAATTAGGCCGATTCAGAAGGCAATGCTATATGTGGTTTATTACTTTTGTGGAATTGATTATAAAGCATACTACATCGTGTCTAGAATTTTGGTTGCGATAGCCGCTATTTCTTTTTATCTAGGAAGCAGAAAAATAAATGGAAATAGAATTTTATCGGTAGGCGTGGCTGTTTTGATTGTGACATGCCCGTTTTCTGCGTATGGAGCTTGGCAATATATAGGTGTTAGTGAGAGCTTTTCATTAATATGTTGTGTTTTATATGGGGTTACAGCATATAAGACAATTTGGTGTGAAGATAATCTGAAGAATCATATTTTCTTATCCATTATATTTGCTTTGTTAATATTTAACTCTGAACGGTTTATGTACATTTGTGCTGTAACAATTCTGATGATATGTATAAATTTTGGTGTTAAGTGGCGCAGAAAAATACTTTATATATTCATCTTAATTTGGCCAATTCTTTTAAGAAGTGTATTGATAAAAGTACTCGGAAGTACGTCTTTAGGCACTGGGCGCGAAGATATTGGGACATTATTATCTACATTGGTTCCGTATGCCATCAAAGGCTACATAAATATGATTGGTTTTTCAATAGGAGATGATTGGCATGGAGGATTTTCTATCGTTCAGTTGTCACCGCTGATTCTGATGATAAGCTCACTACAATTATTTATTTTTATGGGTGTTCTTTTTGATGTTTGCAGGCTCACTTTTGTAGAAAAACGGAAAAAATACTTGAGTATAATCATGTGGTATTTATTTTCACTCACAAGTTTATTTAGCTATGCGCTTGTAGGAGCTACGCATGGTGAAGACAGATTTCTCTGGGTACCATATGCATTTTATTTGTTTGCTTTGGTTGATTATGCGACAAAACAATTGGGAGATAAAAAGGAAAATAATACAACAGGGAAAAAAAGTTTTAAAAATATTGCATGGAGAGTTTGTACACTAGGTGCTTGCGTAATTATTCTTGTGTCAAACTATTATTATTTTAATTTAAAAACGCATGTTAATTTTAGATATTCACAGGAAATGGCTGAAACTGCAAAGGAAAGTATTGAATTATTAGAAGGCTTTGAGAATGTAGAAAATATTGCTTTTGTAAATCCAAACGATTATTCTTGGGTATTTTACGGTAACAGTTTTACGAGTTTTTATATTAGCGAAAGTGCAAATTCTTATCATTACAATTCTGTTGATGAATTGAATAAAAATAGAGAATTGCTTGGCGATAATACAATAGTTATTTATCCGGACTTATCGCACGATGTACCATATGGCGCAAAGGCATATTGGATAAATGATTTTCATGAGGAGTGAATGTTATGCAAATAATGAAATATATGTTCCAACAACATGGAGATGATAGAGGACAGCTTGTTGCTTTAGAGGCATTCAAGGATATTCCTTTTGAAATAAAAAGAGTTTATTACATGTATGATACTGGGGAAGGAGTCAGGAGAGGTTTTCATGCACATAAGAAACTAAGCCAGATTCTGATTTGCATACATGGTTCTTGCAAAATACTTTTGGATAATGGCGCTGAGAAGAAGATAATCCCTCTGGAGAAGCCATATGAAGGCGTGTACGTATCAAATGACATGTGGAGAGAAATGTATGACTTTTCCCAGGATGCAGTACTTATGGTTTTGGCGTCTGAATATTATGATGAATCTGATTATATTAGGGATTATGATGAATTTTTAAAATATGTTGAGAAGGAGGAAAAGTAATTATGGGAGTACCATTTGTATCTTTTGAAACAATGCATAAAGAAATTGAGCTTGAAATGATAGCAAAATTCCAGGCTGTTTTTGAAAACAATGTTTTTATTAAAGGTGATGAGCTTGAAACCTTTGAAAAAAATTTTGCTGATTATTGTGGAAATAAATATTGTGTTGGATGCGCCACTGGCTTGGATGCACTTTTCCTTATATTGAAGGCATACGGATATGGTCCAGGAGATGAGGTGATTGTACCAGCTAATACATTCATTGCAACAGCGTTAGCTGTGTCTTATTGCGGAGCAACTCCTGTTCTCGTTGAGCCAGATGAAGATACCTATACTATAAATCCTTCAATAATAGAGGAAAAAATCACCGATAAAACAAAGGCTATTATAGCGGTTCATTTATATGGCAGATGTGCAGATATGGATCCAATCTTAGATGTTGCAAAACGACATAATTTGAAGGTGATTGAAGATGCCGCACAAGCACATGGCGCCAAGTATAAGGGAAAACGAGCAGGTAGCATTGGTAATGCTGCAGGATTTAGCTTTTATCCAGGAAAAAATCTTGGTGCTTTGGGCGATGGTGGAGCTATTGTTACGGGCGATGCAGAACTTGCAGACAAAGTAAGAACATTAGCTAATTATGGCTCAAAGGTCAAATATCATCATGTTTATCAGGGAAACAATTCAAGACTTGACGAAATTCAGGCTAGTTTCTTGAATGTAAAGCTTAAAAAACTTGAAATGTGGAATGCGTACAGAAAGAGGGTGGCTAACTATTATTATTCAAAGATTGATAATCCTTTACTTAAATTGCCACAAATGTCTGATGAGGTTTTCGATTGTGTATGGCACCTTTTTGTAATTCGTTCTTCAAAGAGGGATGAATTAATAGATTATCTTAATGAAATGAGCATAGGAACAACAATCCATTATCCTATTCCCATTCATATGCAAGAAGCATACGCTGGATTAACTACTGAAAGTTTTCCGATTGCTGAAAGTTGTGCTGATGAAATTGTTAGCATTCCTATGTATTATGGAATTACAGATGAGCAGGTTGCGTATGTAATTGATGCATTAAATAGTTTTAAATAGGAGACATCGTATAATATGAAGAATTTATATTTTTTTATCGGGACTGAAGCTGAGTTGATGAAAATGTTTCGAGTTATTCAAGAGGCCAAGCAGAGAGGATATGACTGTAAGATTATTTCTAATGGTCAAAATGATATAAAAGATAGTTACTATTTAAAACTTGTCGGTGGAAAAATTGATGTTGATTTGACCAAAATGATGCCTGAAGAAAAGAAAGTAGGCAATTACCTTTCATGGTTTATTAAAACAGAACGTCTTGGAAAAAGAGTAATGATTAAGGAGAAAGAGAAAAGTTCAGGAAATTTGCTTATGATTGTTCATGGAGACACTCTTTCTACATTGATGGGAGCAAGAATTGCTCACAAATGCGGGATAGAGTATATGCATGTTGAAAGTGGTTTGCGATCGCATAATTGGTTTTCCCCATTTCCTGAGGAAATTGATAGATACTTTTCATCTAAGAATTCGGTTATTAATTTTTGCCAGAAAGCAGAAGCAGCAGAGTATGCTGCTAAAGCGTTTAAGGGAGAGTCTGTCAATACTTTATATAATACCGGAATTGAAATTTTATATAACGCTATAAATAAAATAGAAAATGAAAAAATTCCAAGTCCTGTAGGTGGAAAGTATTTCTTAACTGCAATCCATAGGCAGGAAAATTTGATGAATAAAAAATTTATTAAGAGTACTTTTGCAAAGATTTTTGAAATTTCAAAATCGATGAAATGTGTGTTCATTTACCATGTACAGACAGAGAATGCGCTTAAGAAGTTTGGATTATGGCAGGAGTTTGAGAACTGCGACAATATAATCAAAATACCTAGACAAGATTATGTTTCGTTTATCAATTACGTAATCAATAGTGAATTTGTTATGGCTGATGGATGCGGAAATCAACAGGAGCTTTATTATCTTGGACAGCCTTATTTGATTATGCGTACTGCTGTTGAGGAGGATTCTGAAGGTCTTGGGTGGAATGCATTTTGCTTTAAAGGGGATTATTCAAAAATCTCTGAGTTTGTTGAACATTATAAGGACTATAAGAAGGAAAGGGTAGTTCCTAATAAATTGCCAAGCAATATTATTATGGATGCAGTAGATGAATACTGTGGAAGGAAGTAGTAGAAATTGAAGGTAAGAGAGTTAGAGAGCAAAGATGCAGTATTAATGCTTGAACGGATGTATGATGATTCGGTTACACATGATTTAAAAACTGATTTTGCTTCTAAGACCTTAGAAGATTTTCAAAACTTCATAGTTAAGTGAATTCGCGAAACGGACCTTAATTATGCAATTACAGAAGATATTAATGATGAATATTTAGGAACATTTAGTTTAAAACATATTCAAAATGGTAATGCTGAATTTGCATTTGCCATAAGGAAGAGGATCATCGGTAGAGGGATCCCTTTAGAAACTATGCAAGAGATTATAAGAGTGACTTTTGAGGAAAAGAGTATAAACAAAGTTTTTGGTGTGTTGTATCTCCTCAAAATAAAGGAGCCTGTAAGATTTTATTATAAAAATGGATATGCCCGTGATGATTCGTACAAGGTATTAGCAAAAAACTTTTACGCATCAGATGAAATTAATAAATACATTTAAATAACTTGGAGGGCAAGAAAATGCAAGATAAGATAAGTATTGTTGTGCCTTGCTATAATGAAGAAGCAGTATTAAATGATTTTTACAAAGAGATAACAAATACAATAGCGGTTTTGATGAAGCATACAAATTATGAGGTTATTTTTGTGGATGACGGATCGAAGGATGAAACTGCAAAAATAATTGAGCGATTTTCAAAAGAAGATAGCCATATTGAATTTGTTTCGTTCTCTAGAAATTTTGGTAAAGAAAGCGCAATGTATGCTGGTCTTAAATATGCTAGTGGAGATTATACAGTAATTATGGATGCCGATCTTCAGCATTCACCGAAGTACATTCCGGAAATGTATCAAATTATGCAGACTGGCAATTATGATATGGTTGCTACAAGGCGAAAAAGGCGAGGAACCGAGCCAAAGTTTAGTTCTTTTTGTAGTGAATTTTTTTACAAATTTATGAATAAAATCTCCGGAATTAATATGGGAGATAATGCAATGGACTATAGAATGTTTAATAAAAAGGCAAAACAGGCTATCGTTGATTTGACTGAATATAACCGTTTTTCAAAAGGAATCTTTGAATGGATAGGATTTAGAACTCATTGGATTAAAATAGAGATAAATGATCGTACTGCAGGAGAATCAAAGTGGTCCTTTAGAAAATTACTTGAATATGCGATAGAAGGCTGTGTAGCTTACTCAACGTTGCCGCTGCATCTATCCTCCTTATTTGGACTTATTTTTTGCTTCATAGCATTCATTATGATTATTGTTATGGTTATACAAACAATTGTTTTGGGCAGTGCCGGTTCTGGATATGCTACAATAATATGTTTAATTCTATTGATTGGAGGCATTCAATTATTCTGCATAGGAATATTGGGTCAATATCTTGCAAAAGATTATCTTGAAAATAAAAAGAGACCGATTTTCTTGGTTCAAAAATCAAGCAAGGAAGAAAATGAATAGTATGGAGAGAAAAGATAATAAATTTCTACAGGCAAGTATAATACTATTTGGCTTAAATATTATGGCAAGTGCACTTAATTATTTATGCCAGCTTGTTATGGCGAGAGTGCTGTCTGTAGAATCTTATGGAACGATAAATACAATCTTTTCATTTATGATGATAGTTGCAGTGCCTGGAGCTACATTAACCATGGTAGTAGCTAAGTATTATGCGGGTGATAATCATTTATGTGATAAGAGACTTTATTTAAAGAAACAATTAAGGGTAGTATTGGGACTTACGGCAATTGCAGCGATTGCTTTGCTATGCACTCTGAAATTATTTTCAAGGCTATTATTAATAAATGATCATTTCGTTTTGATAATGGCCTTTTTTCTTGCAGCCTTTGGATATTTTCAGCCATTGTATTCTGGTGTGTTTTCTGGAAATAAATGCTTTATTTTAGTTGGAATTTATTCAATGTTTATTCCGTTATACAAATTGTTAGCAGTTGGCGGGGCATATTTATATTCAAAAGAAGATAAAATCAGATTATGTGTAGTCCTTATCATCCTGATTCTAGGTGTTATTATTACTGCACTATATGGTCATTTTAAGTCTTACAATATCCTAGGTAAGGATTCTGTTACTCAAGTGTATAAAGAGAGATTATACACTAGGGAAGACCTAAATGCGTTGTTCTTAAATATTAGTCTGATGTTGTATATGAATATTGACTTACTTTCGGTACGATATTATGGGGATGAGACAGAGAGCGGTCTATATAGTTCAGTCTTGCTTTTTGGGAGAATAATATATTATTTTGCAACAACACTAGGTACAATTCTTTTGCCTTCAGTAGCAGATGCCACCATGACAGAAAAAGAACGCAAGAAAACTTTGAAAAAAGCATTAATTCTTATGATTAGTTTTGCAGCGATAAGTATGGTGCCTATTAATCTGTTTAAAGATACTTTTATTAAATTTCTTTATGGAGTGGGCTATTTAGAAGCAGATAAATACGTAATTTACGTAAGCATTATATGTTTATCGTTAAGTATTTACACAATAATGGTAAATTATGTTGTTGGAGTTGGTAAAACAAAGAATGCAGCCATTATTATGTTGATAGTAGACATTCTTTTGCTTGGTAGTGTTGCAGTACTTCATAGTGTAACACATATCCTTTTAGCAATAGGAATAATTGGCATTATAGGTGCCATAGCAATATATTTAGGGGAGAAGATGGTAGGAAATAATAAAAAAATATAGTAGTTTCAATTTTTACCGTGTACTAAATACGATATGGATTTTGTTGTTTCATGCCAAGATACAGTATGGTTTTACTGTTGAAATAGAATTTATCGACAAATTGATAAGTTTATGCGCAGTAGGAGTTACAAATTTTAAAGTTTTATAGGGGTCTTTTTAAGAATGAAATAAGTTTGGCGCTTTTATATCGAGTTACTGATTTTAAGCAGTTGATAGAAATATTACCAATAGAACTAACCTTGACACACAGACATGGTTTGCACCTTTTATGCTTGGATTTTTATTTAATGATAAACTGGTAGTTTCTTAGTGTCCTACTATTTCTATATACGATTTTTCCGTAATAAATATCATTTACAATATGAAAGTTAATAACCATTGGATAATGATTTTTATTATTGTTGTGATGGCAGTTATTTGATCATTTTATCCATACTATTTATCTATAAATATTGGGGGATATATTTTTAAGTTATTATACAAATCCTCTTTTGAGAATTCTGGAATTTATTGTTTAAGTAGTGATGGCAGATATAACGAATAAAGCTGAAAACCAAATGAAATTATCCCAGCGCCAACGTGCGTTTGTGCACTGAGTATTCTTGTATATAGAAAAACAAGCGTTGGATGAGTCCTGTCGAATACAGACTTCATCTTAGAGTTCCATAAAGAAATAGCGTAGCAGTAAAAAACTACTACGTTACAAAGTCTAACTTTAAGGGGTCGCCTCATAGATGCCCTGAATGTTTTTTTATAACATATATTATTTATGTGAAAATTTGGTTGCAGTATTCCTATTACTTACAGTGATAATGCAATCGTGATGAAGTGTTATGAGCAATTATTATTCAAAGTATTTGAATTAATTGGATGGAGGTAAAAACATGAAAGTAAATGCTACAGAATTGGCGAATAGAATTGTTGAAATTTGCGGCGGCTATAATTCTGCACTATATCTTACTTAATCATAGAAAACTTACTGTCAACATGATTGTATTTAGCACACCGGTGTTAATATACTCGCATATAGTTAAATTTTATGGCAATTTGTCTCAGTGGCAAATTTATGAGAACTGGTATTTGTTGGAACCCTAAGAGGGGCTGTAGGAATGATTGTAGGTGTTCTTGATATGATGTTGTTAATAAATTATCAATTCAAGGAAGGGTGCCGATGGTTATCTGTTGATATTACTATATTGAGCTTACTAATAATAGGAGCAGAAAGGATGGTGGCATAAGATGGCGTATAGCATAGCAAAAAATGTAATTATCGGTGAGAATGTAAAAATTGGCGAAAACGTTACAATAAAAGCCGGATGTATCTTGGAAGATAATATTGTGCTTGGAGACAATGTTTACGTTGATTTTGGAACGATTATCCACAGCAATGTAACAATAGATGAAAACAGTACAATAGGTGCGCGATGCATACTTGGTGAATACATAGTTGATTTTTACGAGGATAGAGTAAATAAGGTTCATCCGTTGCATATTGGCAAAGAATCACTTATTAGAAGTGAAAATATTATATATGGTGATAATATTTTTGGAGATTATTTACAGACTGGTCATAGAGTAACCATACGTGAAAAGACCAAAATTGGCTCACATGTGCGTATAGGAACCCTGTCTGATATTCAGGGACATTGTGAAATCCAAGATTATGTAAATATGCATAGTAACGTTCATATAGGAATGCACAGTGTTGTAAAGAAATATGCATGGATTTTCCCTTACGTAGTACTGACTAATGATCCTAATCCACCATCAAATTCTTTAATGGGAGTTACTGTGGAGGAATTTGCAATCATTGCTACAGGATCAGTGGTACTTCCTGGAAAAGTGATTGGTAATGGGGCACTGGTAGGAGCTGGTTCTGTTGTAACAAAGGATATTACAGAAGATGCGATTGCTGTAGGCAATCCTGCAAAGGAACATGGAAAAACAGAGAAACTAAGAGATGCCACTACCGGAGAACAGGTATATCCGTGGAGATATACATTTGACAGAGGTATGCCATGGGAAGGCATCGGATATGATAAATGGAATAAGGAGAACAAGTAAAGGGACAAAATTATGCCAAATCGCCTTGACAGAAGCTTTTACCAGCATCAGGAGGAGTTCGGAGCAAAGAAATTATATAACTTATGTTAAAGCTAAGGCTGTTGTTTTGGCTACAGGGTGCAGGGAACGGGGCAGAGGTAATCTTGGAATACTAGGAACAAGGGCAGCAGGAATTTTTACTGCAGGTACAGCACAGGCGCTTATAAATTCAAAAAATTTAATGCCTGGTAAAAAAGTTGTAATTGTGGGCTCTGGTGACATTGGTCTTATTATGGCACGTAGGCTTACTTTAGAGGGCGTAGAGGTTATTTGCGTAATAGAAAACAAAATACTTATGGAGGTCTAAAACAAAACATAAAGCAATGTTTGGAGGACGTTAATATTTCATTATCCACTAATACTGTTATTGCAAATATTTATGGAAAGACAAGGGTTTCTGGGGTTGATGTTGTAAAAGTTGAGAATGGACAAATTGTAGGACAAGTAAGCCATATTACTTGTGATACCATAATTATTTCAGCAGATCTTATTCCAGAAGATAGTATTTTAAAAACGAAAAAAGATAGTATTTTTGTTTGCAAAAATGCACTTTTTGTCCATGGGCTAGTTGATGATGTATCCAATAGTGGTGAAGAAGTAGCTGCAGAGATAAAATCATATTTAAGTGGAGATTATAAAAAGCTTGAGATGTCAAAATATATAGCTAAAAATATACTTCAAACAAGAAAAGCACAAGCGGAGTTTCTATATAACAAGAAGCTCGAAGAAGTAAAATATAAAGATTTAGGTACTATTACTTGCATAAAGTGTCCAAACGGGTGTGAGATAGGCAAATTGTTTAACGGTGGTAAATGCGATAAAGGAGCTGAGTATGCTAAAGAAGAGCTAGCTAATTCGTCTAGAGTGTTGACTTCTTCCATTAAGGTGGTTGGTGGAGAACATCAATTGATAAGCGTAAATACGACAGCCCCAATACCTAAAAGTATGCTTTCAGAAGGAATGAGAATCCTTAAGGACATTGTTATTGAAGCACCGGTGTAGTGTGAGTTATCTTAGAAGATTTTATTGTAGAAGGAGTTAAGTTAATAGCAACAGTGTAAAATATAGTGGCAAGTGTATGCTTGTCGCTTTTTGGGTTCTATGGTAAAATTATATACATTAAAGAGATAACAAAGGGGAATTTAGATGGAGTCTATTAAGAATTTTTTATGCGGTGTGATTATCGGCATTGCCAATGTCATACCAGGTGTCAGTGGTGGCACGATGGCGGTTATTTTAAATGTGTACGATAAGATTTTATTTGCATTCAGTTTGAAACATATAAAAAAGAATATTGTGTTTTTAGGGTTTCTGGGAGCAGGAACTCTTTTTGGTATTCTGTGTTTCAGCAGAGTCATTACATATTTATATGAAAATTATTATATGGTTGTAAATTTCTGTTTTATTGGGTTGGTGCTAGGAAGTGTCCCTATGATTTATGAAAAGGCAAGATTTCAGGGAGTTCAGGCGAAGAATTGGATCCCTTTTGTTCTTACCCTGATATTTATGATTGGTATATCTATATTAAAGATTATGCATGATGAGGCAAACTTGGATACTGTGGCAAACGCAGCAAATGGTGTTCAATCGCTGCCTTATACAACTATGCTGGCATGGCTTTTTATTTCGGCATTTATTAGCACCATTGCTATGCTATTACCGGGTATAAGCGGGTCTTTTATGATGCTTTTATTTGGTTGCTATACTCTGGTAATGAAGGCTATTGCAGATATGAGTTTAATGATACTGTTTATCACAGGGCTAGGGGTAGCTAGTGGAGGCTTGGTTGGAATAAAGCTGATCAAGATTATGCTGAGAAAGCATCCGCAGGCTCTATATTTTGCGATTCTGGGTCTTATGATCGGTTCTATATTCGGCATTTTTCCTGGGTTTAGTTTGGACATGCAGGGCTTATTTGCAATGTGTGGTATGGTTGCCTGCGCAGGAATAAGTTATGGATTTGGGAGGTTTGGAAATAATGGCTAGAGAAATTATCGTGAAAAGGCCGTACAGGCATTTTAAAGGAAAGCTTTATTATGTCTACGACATCGTAATGCATACAGAAACTAGAGAACGGATGGTATCTTATCAGGCCCTATATGAGCCTTATGATATGTTTGTAAGGCCTCTCGATATGTTTGCAGAGGAGATTGATCCAAGTAGGCCAGATAACATTACGAAGCAGGTCTATAGATTTGAACTTTATAATGGAGTATAAGCTACAAGGGGATTAAACTTCATTATTTAAAAATATATTTATACTAGGGGGACCCGTATGAAAAGAGGAAAAGGGATTAGCAGAGTTTTAGTTGTTGTTTTAGTTGTAGCTTGTGCATTATTATTTACAACCACATGTATAGATTTGCCTGAAGGCAGTGTGGGTTCAACAGATAGCAAGATAATTGCTTCAAAACCAGTACAGGAAGATGAGCAGGCGAAGCTGACTGCATTACTGGGGGATTTAAACAAAGATGCGCCAGAGAAAGTTAAGCAGGATGTAGGCACATTATTACATAAAGCTGTGGACTTAAGGCAGGAACGCGAGTCTAAAGAAAATTACAAAATGTCAGAAAAGGAGTATGTGCTTTGGGAAAAGATCACTGGCCTGTTGGATAAAGAAACCATAAGGCAGTTTGGGAAGGATAATTATAAAGAAGATGAGCCTAATCCAAAGTTAGATTATGGCAAAGATACTATGGCGAACCTCAAAAAAACACTGTCAAAGGAAGACTGGGAAAAGTTAAATAAGCTTAGAAATGAATACTTTAAGTCTACAGCCAATGAGGACGAGGAGTACGATGTAGATATTGTGGCAGAGATAAAAGGCATTGTAGGAAAATACAAGGGCCTGGATGCAGATGCAATTCAGTTGAATCTGCTTGATGATAAGAGTCAGAAAAATTTAGGAATATTTTGTATTACACCTGAATGCAAGGCAGTATATCAAGATGGCTCTAAGAATGGGTTAGACTCCCTTTCTAAAGGAGAACAGAAGAAACTAGAAAAAGACTGGAAGGCGGTTACAGACATTCTTCCAGAAGAATTATTTGCTAGTTTTAAGTATTTTAAAGTTGGTGGTGACGGTGAATCCGGAACATATGCTTATGTAATACCTGTAGATGATCAGGGTAAAACTTGGTGTATGACGGTAGACCCTGCCGATATAACGGATGATGGGCTGTTTCCATATACCGTTGTACATGAAATGTGCCACTATTTGACTTTAAATGAAAAACAGGTAGAGTACTACAGGGATAGTGATAAGTATTATCCTGAGGACAGGTATAGCGATTGGGAATGTGTGGCAAAAGAAGATTCTTATTTGCAGGGATATTATAAAGCCTTTTGGAAAGATATAATAAATGATTGGGCTACAGATCCAGAGAATCCGTATTTTTATTATCGCCACCAGTCAGAGTTTGTGACGGGATATGCAGCAACGGAGTGTGCAGAGGACTTAGCGGAATGCTTCTGCGCCTATGTACTTTTAGATTCTGCTGATACCCCGAACATTCAGGCTAAATTTGATTTCTTTGACAGTTATCCGGAATTAAGGCAGCTGAAAAAGCAGATATTGAAGAAGGTAAAAGATAATGATGTTTATGTCAATCCGGAGATTGAACCACAGGACGAAGAAATTTTTGAAGATGCTGCATAAATTACATTAGCAAATTTATTGGAATTAAAAGTGGAGAAAGTGCAAAGTAATTATGGATTAAAATATATTTTCTCAATCTAATTCTTGGTATATAACTTGCAATCTAATAGGGTAGTATAAAGAGGTAAATATAAAAAAAGTATTAATTTCAAGGCTTGAATATAGTTTTGTTATAAAATATAATGAACCCGAATATGGGACTTAGGTGGTAACATTGGAGGGGGAAAATGGAAACGAAAGAATACAAGTTGCTTTTACAGATTGCGGATGACATGAGAAATGTTAAAACTGACATTGCGGAACTAAAAATAGGTTTAGCCAGATTAGAAGCCAGAACAGAAAGATTGGAAGAACGTATGGACAGGCTGGGAGAACGCATGGATCGTTTAGAAAAAACTCAGGATGAATTTGGGAAAATGTTGGATGAACTGAATGAGAAAGTTACGCAAACACAAATTGTGGTTGAGAATGACCTTAGAAAGCAGGTAGGCAGTACCTATGATGGATATTTACAGCTTTCGCAGAAAATGGAACGAATAGCTGAAGCCGCAGGCAATGGTTATGTGGCTAATGTTGATATTTAATAAGCTAATATGATATATTATATCAATTATATAATATGAAAAACAACTCAAACAGGAGGAAAAAGCATAGCAAATTTTCTTAAGTTTTACTATGTCAGATAATTATAATGAAGATTTTGGTAACAGGTGGAGCGGGCTACATTGGCAGTCATACTGTCCGTGTCTTGCAGGAAAAAGGTTATGAGGTTGTAGTTTATGATAATCTTTCAACAGGGCATGAATGGGCACTGAAAAATTGTGAATTGGTAATAGGCGATATAGCTGATACAGAGCGGCTTAAAAGTGTTTTTGATACACATCAAGTGGCAGTAGTTGTACATTTTGCAGCAAGTTCTTTAGTAGGGGAATCAGTGAGTAACCCAGCTAAGTATTATGAGAATAATGTGGTAGGCAGTAAAAGACTTTTAGATACAATGCTTTTAAAGGGCGTGAATAAGTTGGTATTCTCTTCTACTTGTGCAACGTATGGATTGCCAGAGGTTGTGCCCATTACAGAGCAAGAAAAGCAATGTCCTATCAATTCTTACGGGTGGACAAAATTTATGATTGAGAGAATCATGCAGGATTATGGACAGGCTTATGGGTTGAATTCTGTAGCACTTAGGTATTTTAATGCAGCCGGTTCCGCCTATGAGGCAGGACTAGGTGAGGCACATAACCCGGAATCACATGTAATCCCTTTGCTGCTTGAAACGGTCACTGGCAAACGTGAAATGTTTTCTCTATTTGGTCGGGATTACGACACCAAAGACGGAAGCTGCATAAGAGATTATGTTCACGTGAAAGATTTGGCTAGCGCCCATGTGATGGCTCTGGAGAGACTGATGGGGATTAATTCTTTAAACGATACATCTGGTGTACAGGCAGCAGAGCAGCAAGGTTTTGATTGCTTTAATTTAGGAACAGGTGAAGAGGTTTCCGTTTTACAATTAATATCTGTGGTGGAAAAGGTTACTGGTAAGAAGGTACCGTTAAGGATTTGTGAACGAAGAGAAGGAGATCCGCCGGTACTAGTGGCAGATAACAGTAAAGCACTCAATGTCTTAGGTTGGAAACCTATGCATTCAAATATAGAAAACATTGTTCAAAGTGCTTATAAATGGGAGACGATGAAAGCCTTTTGCACAGGTGATGCAAGTCAGATTGGAAATAGGATTTTGTAATATTCATGAATACTCAAGATTAAATTATAAATTATAAACTTGTTAAGTGCTAGTAGATGGGTTTTAATGGGTGCTCTACCCAATGGCTAATGTTATTAATATTTTCTTCGGAATTTACAGATGTATGATATAATAAAGTCGAAAAAATAAATTATGTCATTTGATAAGAGGTGAGTAGGGTGAAAAATTTAAAAGAAATTCGATGGAAGCAAAGATTTCAAAATTTTGATAAAGCGTTCTGCCTGTTTGAAAAATATGCAGATAGGTTAGAGTATACGGAACTTGAACGCGCTGGTCTAATGCAGCTCTTTGAAACTGCCTTTGAACTGGCATGGAAGGTACTTAAAGACTATTTGGAGGTTGAAGGCTATACAGTAGCATCCCCAAGAGAAGCTATTAAAAAAGCTTTTCAGATAGGTGTTATAAAAGATGGAGATACCTGGTTGGAAGCTCTAGAAGACAGAAATTTGACTTCGCACACTTATGATGAAGAAGACGCTATAAAAGCAGTCGTGAGGATTAAAGAAAATTATGTTTCTATATTAGATTCATTACAAAATTTTTTACTAGAAAAATTAAGTGAATCGGGTGGTATGGAATAATGTTTGGACTGAAGGAGAATGAGATAGCTCAGCTAAAGTGCTGTTTTTTGAAATATAAACAAATAGAAAAAGGAATTGTATTTGGAAGTCGAGCAATGGGCAATTATAAAAAGGGTTCGGATGTGGATATTGCACTAGTTGGTGAAAATATTAGTCATAAAATTATTACCCAGATTCTTAATGCTTTAGAAGAAACGGTTATGCCTTATGAATTTGATTTACTTATTTTTAATTCAATCAAAAATAAAGAATTAATCAGGCATATTGAGGAATTTGGGATCGAGATATATTCTACAAGTTAAATTTAAGCTAAGAGCCTTAGAAATGCATATACTATGCATTTCTAAGGCTCTTATTTCATTTTTAACGGATGTTTACCGCTTTGATTAAGATTGACATAGTCCCATCTTCATTCATGATAAATTCGATTTTTTTCTGATTTTCAAGATAGTCTACGGGCAAGCTTATTTCAATGCCTGTATCGGTTGTTATCTTTTGTTTTCTGGCCACTGTTTTTTCAATCTCAGAGGTTACTTCAAAAGCACGTCCTGAAATACCTTTCTGAGCTACTTCATCTTTATAACGTTGCTGAGCAGAGAAATTGCCATCGAATACAGAATTGGTTATTCGGTCTATTTCTACGATACTGCTTTCATCCACGCAGGTTTTTAGTTCAGTTTTTAATTGGGACACCTTTAAAGGGTCATCCCCGTAATATTCTTTGATAACTTTTTCGGCAGCTTTTTCTACAATCTTTACTTTGGTCTTTGGTGAAAGATCAGTAGTAACATTAAGTATACGGTTGGATAGATAGAATTCCTTTGCTCCGTTTATTTCATATTTCTTTTCTTTAAGCATTACGGTGAAATCATCTAATCGTATAAAAGCAAATTCATCTAACTTTTGATTCTCGTTTGCAATCGTTGCATTCTGCTGTACGATTCCTGTTTCTTTTTCATCTCCGACCATGGCAAAGTGGTGTATGTAAGACTGTTTATAATTAAATTTTAATAGGCCAAAGTATATCCCATTATCATACTTAAAGTGACACATAAGAACATCTGCAGCAGGAATGCCAGGGTTTATCACGGCCAGATCAAATATGTTCTGCGCAAGCTGCTGAGAAACAACAATGAAGTTTGCAGGCTCTAAATTGCTGATAGCACTTTTAAATCCTTCTGTATCAAAGTTGTCAGTCGACGCCACAGCATCAGTTGCCAAACCAGGTTCCACCATGTGAACGGTGTCTTCTACATTTGAGGAACCACCTTTTTTAAAGCCGCCTTTCTTGATATCCCCATCCTCCATCGCCCGGGCAATATGAGTTGTTAGAAATTCATTTGCCTGTGGGCTGAAAGACATTAGCTTGTCTGCCAATACAGGTGCATCAATACTTGTATCTAATATATGTAAAATAGCTTTATCTATAATAATATCATTCATTTTATTTTATTATCCTCCAAATTATGGTGAGCTGTAAAACATTCATTTGCTATTATACCACAATATTTCAATGACATTGAAACTTATATTTTCCCTTTTGCAATAATGTTAGTGATTCCTGCCATAATGAAAGCATGACACTTCAATAACTTTAAGTCTATAAAAACGTAAAATAGTCAACAAAAGCTAGAAAACCTTGACCTAAGGCTAGGTAAAAAGCACTAATTATGACAAAACCCTAATTCTCCCAAGATTAAGCACTGGAAATCCCCAATTATTGCAATCAGAGGCTCCAACCACTAATATCGGATTATAATATATGGATACATGGAATTCCATAGTCAAACTCACTGTAGACTTAGAAGTCAAGTTCAAAAACAAAAATACGGACGGGCAAAGCCCATCCGCACATTATATTTGTATCAAAGTTTTCAAATCTAAATAATTTCAAATCAGAAAATCTCTCTAATGCTTATTTCTTAAGAGTAACCTTTGTCATTTGTGCTCCTGTAGGGAAGCTAATTACAATTTTTTCCGTACTTGCAGGTACTGCCTGAATATTTTTTGATTCATCCGCTTTTACGGCCCCCTTCAGATTAACCTTAATGAACGCGCCACTTGCGTCATACTGAACGGTTAAAGGCTGTCCGTCCACGGTTACGGATATATCTCTTGGAGCAGAATCCTCGTTCAAGCCAGCTAAGCCTGCTAATCTTACAGTGTACTCTCCACCTCTTACACAATAGGCGTCAAGTTCCATGGTTGTACCTGTTGCAGCTCTCATGCTTCCATCGAAACCACTTCCTTTTTTAGATGGGTTCTGTCCCCAGACAGTACTTCCAGATAAAGCAGAAACATTATCTGGTATTGCATCGTTGTTTGCATCAACAGCATACTCAGAGTTAAAAATGGTTTTAGAAAAAACATCTATTGCCTGAATAAGCCCGGAATTATCAAGAGTTTCAATACCAAGAAGCTTTCCAATCAAGGCGACATTACCAGCATCTAACATAGCATCATCAAGATAGGTGGCGTTTCTTTCCTGTAAGTTTCTGTAGTATCCAAGAAGTCCTTCAATGTAATAATCTTTATTTTGGAACAAGTGCACAAGAACTAGCATTGGGTCATCTCGGTTAGTATCAATAGCCGTATCAAATATTTTAAATAAGCGATTCCAAACTTCAGGGGAAGCCCTTTCTTTACGCACTGCAATGGAACCTGTTTCAAAAAGTTTGTTATCCTGTTCTGTACTAAAGTAGTAAGGAAGTAAGTAATTTAAAACTGCTTCAGTATTATCCGTTAATTCAGCAGCAAATTTATTTGCTTGATCATAGTTTTCTTCAAGACCGTAGGTGATGGTAGCAACAATATAAGTAGTTTTATAATCATCACTTTCAAATTTATCAATTTTAGTAAGACCAGCCATTTGTTCCATGGTGCAGTTGCCGGAGGCAGCTTTGTAGTGTGCGTAAAGGTTTAGAGCAACAAGCACAGCCATTAAAAGAGTTATAGCAATAATCACTATTCTTGAAACCATACCCCCAGTAACCACTAGTTTACCATTTGGTTTTACACTAACCTCATCTGTGCAGTCTGTTCTATTTGATGAGACATGTTCAACTAATGAAACCTCATCTACAAATAACTTAGAATCGATTATTATTAGCAGTGCTATAATTCCAAAAGCAATAAGCAAGAATGGACCTGTAGACCAAGTAACGTCAGTAATCGCTTGACCAAATATTTGGAATATGCAAGCTGCTAATACAGGAAGAGCAAAAGCACCAGCATTTTTATAGTCAGCAGTTTTACTACGTTTAACTAGTTTAATAATAGACATAACACATAGAACTAATATAGACATAAATAATCCAAAACCAACAATTCCAAGGTCACAAAGAGTCTCAATATAGTGATTATGAACATATTTTGTTTCATAATAGAAATTCTGGACGGAAGCAACTCCGTCTTCGTAACCATTTAGACCATGCCCAATGATAGGACTTTGTTCGAATAATTTCATCCCATCTTGGAAGAAAACCATACGCTGTACAGAGTTTTCGTTTGCCCTTAAATCTTGTATACGATTGGCTGCTATAGCAGGAAGAAGTTTGTAGTCAAGTTTAATTGAGACCATTTCTTTATTAGAATCAGAATTATTATTGGCAGGTGCATAAGTCACTTTTTCGATGCGATTCCCACTTGGGCTGCCTGTAAAAAATAATTTAACAATTTTTGAATCTTCAGGTACAGAGAATTCAGCAGCTTTTAAAGGTCCGTTATAAAGTTCAGTAGAAGTGTGTACCTTAAGATTTGTATAACTTTGTGTAATAATTCTAACTGTAGTAGAGGTCTCAGGGCCTGCGCTTGAACTATCCGTAGACGCTAATTTATATTCCCCTTTGTCAAGATAAAGTGCACGCATTACCGTTTCATTAGCAGTCAAAGTTAAAGGGCCTGTGATGTTAAGCGCAGCAATAATATAGCCAACAATTAGTAGGACTATAATAGCTCCTGTAATCAGGGTACCCTTTGTATTGGAAGCAAGTTTGTCAGTAATAGGCTGACGAACAAAGCTGTCAGCGCACCAAAGAACGACTGCGTTTAAACCGATTGACAGGAGAGGAATCAATGGTGAAGAACCTAGAGTAATAAGTGATACTCCAGTAAACACTAAAGTAATGACAGCCGTTTCAGCCATTAGAATAAAGGTTGAAAGTCGTTCGGATTTATTACTTGTAGCGATCATAAGGATGCAGGCAATTAAGAACATAAACAATGAACCCATACTGAAAAGCAAAATATAGGCTAATGAATTTATAGCCAAAAGTACTATTGAAATCGTACGATTTTTCTTTGAATCACAATGAATAACAAGAAAAATAGAAAGAAATACGCCAAGAGCCATGAAACCAGCAAATGTGTTGGCGTTTCCAAATATACCAGTGATACGAATGCCATCCTCAAATCCGCCCCAATTAGCCATACTGTCTGTAAATAAGCCCATAAAGGCTTTAAAGGCAGCAGCGATGGGACCATTTGAAGCTGCATCAATAGAGACAATAGCAAAAAAAGCAGTTGTTATGGAGGTTATCCCTGAAACAAGTTTAACACCCCTTTTAGTTGGTGCAGTAAATGTAAGCACCACAAAAAACACGGCAATAGCAGCAATTGACTTAGTAAATTCAAATAAAGCTCCTTTAGGAACAGCAGCATAGAATATCGATATGCCGTTCCAGATAACATAACCTACAATAGCGATAAAAAGGGGTGTTGTATAAGATTTAAACACATCTTTTACTTTAGGTGCAAGCATTAGCCCAAGTATTACAATTAAGCATATGAAAGCGGTCCACTTTTGAACCATAAGATCAAAAGAACCCATCATTGCGGTAGCAAGTATGAGAAGTAGTGTAAATACAGCAGGCAGCAGATCCGTGAATTTTTTTGTCATTTTAATTTTTCCCTCCGTTTTAATTAATTAATCTATAATTTTTCCCCATTAATTACGCCTTTGAACAGCGTTAGGAATAATATACGAATATCAAAAATAATGGTCCAGTTTTCTATGTAGTAAATATCGTGCTGAATTCGTTTTTCTATGGAAGTATCACCTCGTAAACCGTTAACTTGTGCCCAGCCTGTAATGCCGGGGCGAACCTGATGCTTCACCATATATAGTGGAATACTTTCTTTAAATTGATCCACAAAGAAGGGTGTTTCCGGTCTTGGACCTACCAGGCTCATATCCCCCTTTAGTACGTTGAAAAATTGTGGCAGCTCATCTATAGAAAACTTGCGTATAAAGGATCCAAATTTAGTTTTTCTGGGATCATCCAGGGTTGTCCAACCAGTTTCTTCTACGGCATTTACCCGCATAGATCGAAATTTATACATAGTAAAAGACTTTTTATTTAATCCAATTCGTTCTTGTTTAAATATAATAGAACCTGGTGACGATAGCTTTGTACCTATAACTGTCACTAACATAATAGGTACAGAAAATAATATCAGCACAAGTGAACCGATTATATCCATAGTTCGTTTTGCCATAGCATTAAGCAAGTTATCCAAAGGGATGCGCCTCATATTGATGAGAGGTATCCCTTCTATTTCGTCCATATATGGATTAGAAGGCATGTACCTAGAATAAAAAGGAATAACGGATAGTTTGGTACCCGATTTTTCACAACTGCTTATAATCTTAGGCAATAGCTGAAATTCATCGGCTTCTAAAGCGACAACAACTTCATCGGCATTAAATAAGTCAAGGGTTTCATAAATGTTATCATAATCTCCTAAATACCGTAGATGTTTTAGTGCTTTGCTGGCAGAAATGTAACCCAGTACAGAGAAGCCTAACGCTTTATTTTTATATACTGCGTTAAGATACTCTTTTGCCAGTGGGCCGGCCCCAATAAGGATTATATGCTTGATATTATATCCTTTTTGACGGTATTTTTTCAAAATATCACGCATAAAGTATCTTTTACAAGCTGTGCCTACTATGTTAAAAATAAAGAAAAACACCAATGTCCATCGGGACAGGTCAATCTTCTTAAACATAAAAAGACAAGTTAAAAGGAATACAATCCCTAAAAGATTAGATTTGATAATAAGCTCAAATTCTTTTAAAAAATCCTTTTGGCGAAAGGATTCATATAAGCCAAAGCCGGTATAGATTAGTAAATAAAGGGGGATAACCACAAGGCCTAAACTTATATATATCTTTAGTGTTACGTGTCCTGATTCACCTTGAAACACAGTGAAACGTATGATGTATGCAAGCACCATTGCCAAAAGAATAATAACGCCATCTGTAAAAATGTTAAATTGATTTAATACTTTTTGATTTTCCTTAATCATATTTGAATTTTCTCCTGAGTTCTAATTATATGGGAATATAGACCATAGGCATAGACATTATATTATAACATATTTAGAGGGAAAATGTGTACAGGATAATATAAAATAACATAAAATGTAATTATTAAAAAATTATTGCGCTTTTTGCCCATAAAATGGTATACTAGAGAATAATAGGGATTTATAAATAGTAAATTTAAAACTAACTAGTAGTGTTCATTGGGGAGAACGAAGCATGAAAAGGAATCAAAGGATTATAGGGATTTTATTGTCGCTGTCTTTAGTATTAGGAACATCTAATTTGGCGTATGGAGCTGTATCGGGAAAGACAGCATCAAGTAATGTGCTTGCGTATGTAAAGCCTGAAATTGTTGTGCAGTTAAATCAAGAGATGCAGATTTTCAAAGATGTAAAAGGACAGAGGGTGTACCCAATCGTTTACAATGGAAGTACATACCTTCCAGTACGTGCAATTTCTGCGCTGATGAATGAAGACATACAGTGGGACAACTATGGCAAAACAGTTTATATTGGGAAAACGTTTAATAATCCAAACAAATCAAAAGCTAAAATGAGTACGGAAAATAAAGGGGCGGCACAGGGGGTTGATCAAGAAGACTATGTTCAGCCAACTTGGAAATCTGCACAGGTAACTGTTAGTGTCAGATCAGACATTACCATAATGTATGATTTTGAGGTGCAGCAATTTAGGGATGCAAGTGAAAATCGTATTTACCCAATTGTATATGAAGGAAGTACGTATTTACCAGTTCGATCCATATCAGGAATGATGAAGAAGCAAATACAGTGGGACAATGTTACGAAAACTATAACCATTGGTGATAAGCAAGAAAAACAAGAGCAAGAAGCAGAGCCTTCTATATATACAAAACGGTTAAAGGCAGAGCTCGAAAGTGCTATTGAAATTTATGATCAAGCTACAGAGAAAATAGTAAATGTGCAAAAGACTACAGATGCTGCCATGAAAGTAATGCTGGCAGATTCTATTAGTGTAGATCTTAAAATTGCTGAAAAACAGACAATTGCTATAAATAATATGAAGAAAAGCAAAATGACAGAGGAAGAGCAAGCGGCGCAGGAAGCTCTATATAATTTTTCAAAGGTCTCAGAAAATTATTTGCTTATTTTAGAAAATATAGCATATTTAGCTGTTGCGAAGGAAGATTATTCTATGTTATCGGATACCTTTGTAAACCTTGCTTTGGACTCTCAGTCAAAAATGAATACGGCGAGGAAGCTTATAGAGGCGTTGTAGACTATAGAATAGAATAGTAAAAATAGATATTGCCAGTGCGATAGAAAGGGTGGGTTCTTTTACCCGCCCTATTTTTACGATAGCAGAAATACTTGCAACGAATTTATGACCAGTTGATGCTGGTCAGGATTTCCATTTCCCCAATTTATGAATTGTATGTATAATATGTAGAAGAGGACAAAGGTAATGGGTAGTTACAATAGATAATAAGTGAATAGTTCAGGAGAAAAAAGATGGTTAAATTTTCAAGAATTGCAATACTTTTATTGATAGATATTTGTATTGTAAACCTTTCATATATTGCAGCATTTTTGCTGAGATTTGATTTTAATGTAAATACTTCCGTATTTGATGCGTGGTTCGGGATATATGCCAATAATTTATTTCCAATTACTATAGCATGTTTAATTGCATTTAGCGTTTTTGGTTTATACACTAGTATGTGGCGCTATGCAGGCACAGAGGAATTGATAAAAATAGTTGGGGCTTCTGGAGTGGCACAGCTATTAGTTATGTTTTATGTAACCTTTTCTGTTTTGTCTATGCCACGAGGGATTTATATTATGGCATTTTTGTTTATGGTTTTTTTGTTATCAGCCTGCAGGATTTCGTATCGTTTTATAAGGAATTTAAGAAATCCAGGAACTTTTAATAGTTTTGTACTGAGGATTGGCAGGAAAGACCTCATTGGCGGAAACGTTACAAAAGTAATGATTGTGGGTGCTGGCGAAGCAGGAGCGTCTATGATAAATGAAATAAAGAACCACCATGAGTATGGTAAAAAAGTAGTGGTTGCCATAGATGATGATGTGTCCAAACAGAAACATCGGATCTGTGGGGTAAAAGTTTATGGCGGACGTGGTGAAATTAAGCATGCGGCCAGAAAATATGCAGTGGATGAAATCATTATTGCAATTCCTTCTGCAAATAAGAAAGCCATACAAGCCATAATGGATGAGTGTAAGCGTACTCGCTGCAAGATTAAGATGTTACCTAGTTTAATTGATTTAATAAATGATAAGGTTAGTATCAGTAAGCTTAGAGATGTAGATATTGAGGATTTTTTAGGGCGTGATCCGGTCCATGTAAACTTGCGAGAAATTAGCAGTTATATAGAGGGTAAAATTGTAATGGTAACAGGTGGAGGCGGATCAATTGGGTCTGAACTCTGCCGTCAGATTGCAAAATTCAGACCACGCCGGCTAATTGCTGTAGATATCTATGAAAACTCTGTATTTGAGCTTTCTAATGAAATTCGTGAAAACTATAGTTTCTTAGAATTTGAAATTGTTATTGCTTCTGTCCGTGATAAAAAACGAATGAGAGAAGTATTTGACAAGTATAAACCCCATGTAATTTTTCATGCAGCGGCTCACAAGCATGTGCCTCTTATGGAAAAAAATCCGAAAGAAGCAGTTGTAAACAACATTCTGGGTACCAAAAATATGATGGATCTAGCAGAAGAATTTGCAACAGAGAAATTTGTAATGATTTCAACAGATAAAGCGGTTAACCCTACTAATGTAATGGGAGCCACTAAGCGTGTAGGGGAAATGATATTACAGGAAAAAAGTCAAAATTCAAGAACTACATTTGCGGCGGTTCGTTTTGGAAATGTTTTAGGGAGTAATGGCTCGGTAATTCCTATTTTCAGAAAGCAGATTGAAAAAGGCGGTCCGGTTACCGTTACTCATAAGGATATAACCAGGTATTTTATGACCATACCAGAGGCTGTTGAATTGGTCATACAGACAGGCGCTATGGCACAGGGGGGCGAAATATTTATTTTAGATATGGGTGAGCCTGTAAAAATATTGGATTTAGCAGAAAATGTTATCCGGCTATCAGGATATGTCCCTTATGTGGATATTGATATTGCGGTTACTGGATTGAGACCGGGAGAGAAACTCTATGAAGAATTGCTACTAGATGAAGAGGGCATAGAGAAAACAGCACATAATAAAATTTATGTAGGTCATCCACTTCCGGCGAATCCAGCATTGAAAGCTATGCTGGATGCAGAAGACCAACAGGAATCCATAGAAAGTGAAGTGAAAAAAGTATCGGATATGAATGAAGCAGAGGTTAAAGAGTGGCTTCATGAAATTGTACCCAATTACACACCACAAAAATAGAGAAAGCGGCAAAGCGTATTGCCGATTGACGATATGAAGGAGAACCATGGATGGATTTAAAGATTGATATTACAAAGACAGGTATTTCCAAAGAAGAAATAGCGAAATATTCAGGGGATATAGAAAATGCCATGGAAAAGCTTTGGTCAGAAAAAGAAGAAATGACAGGCTGGGTCAAGTTACCCATGCAGATAGACCAAGAGGAGTTAGAGAAGATTTTAAATACCGCAATTGCAATTCAGGAACAGTGCGAAGAGATGATTGTGATTGGAATAGGAGGATCCTATCTGGGTACTCGTGCGGCAATTCATGCATTGGTGGGGTTTGATGAAGTTTATGGCACGGGTATACCCTCAAGTTTGTACCCTGCTGTGAAATTCGCGGGAAATACTATGAGTGCAGTTTATTTAAAAAAGCTTTTAGAGGATATTCGAACAAAAGAGGTGTCCCTATGTGTTATTTCTAAATCAGGAACAACGATTGAACCGAGCATAGCTTTTGCTGTGTTGAAAGAGGCCTTAATAAATAAATATGGAAAAGAAAAAGCTGCAAATAGAATTTATGCTATTACAGATGCTGCTAAAGGGGTGCTTCGGGAAGAAGTGGAGTGTGAAGGCTATGAGAGCTTTGTGGTACCAGATGATATCGGAGGCCGTTATTCAGTCCTTTCACCTGTAGGCCTTTTACCAATGGCAGTGGCTGGGATTGATATTAAGACTATGCTGGCCGGTGCAGAGGCAATGGCAACATCACCTAGCTGGGATTTTGATGCTGCAGATTATGCTGCTGTCCGCTATGCTCTTTTGCAATCGGGCAAGGACATAGAAATCTTTGAGTATTACGAACCACAGCTAGAATTCTTTGCTGAGTGGATAAAGCAGCTTTTCGGTGAAAGCGAAGGGAAAGATGGTAAAGGATTATACCCTGATTCCTTGCGGTTTAGTTCAGATTTACACAGCATGGGACAGTTCCTGCAAGAGGGACATCAGATTTTCTTTGAGACGGTTTTAAATATAGAAAAACCCTCCAAGGATATCATTATTCCTGAAAGTGCAGGAGAATTGTTGGCAGGTAAAAGCATCAATCAGGTGAATAAGGCAGCCATGGAAGGTGTAATGTCTGCTCATGAAGAGGCAGGAATTCCTATGGTTAAAATTGATATACCAGAGTTAGACGCTTTTTATTTTGGACAAATGATTTATTTTTTTGAAACTACTTGTGCCATTACATCATATTTAATGGGGGTGAATCCATTTAATCAGCCTGGGGTAGAGCAGTACAAAAGGGAAATGAAGAAAAGATTAACGGAGCTATAGGTTATCTAAAATTGAAATTAGAGAATCAACTGTAAGTTCTCTGAAAACAATGTACAGAATATAGGTAAAATCAGCTGGAAAGTGAAAAAATAAAGATTTGTATCCTAAATCAATGCTTTTCTCCTGTTTAGGGCAAGGTTTTATAAAATTGTGGCACATAAAATAACTATTTTGGGTTATAAGATGTTCGTAAAGCGGCAAAATGGAATCTAGCGTATTAATTTTGCCCTAATTTTTAATCAATAAAGGGTTTTAGGGCAAGATAGTTAGAAGAACTTGCCCTAAAATAATTCAATTAGTTAATTTAGGACACAAATGGAAAAAAACTAATCCGTTTATCCTTATAAAAGCTTAATCTTAATAATATCTTGAAGTTCTTTAACATCAATACCGCCGTCTGCACTCTCAAAGGTAATAATCAGGCGGTCTCCCAAGTTGATACCATGTTCTCGGTATAATAATATCTTTTTAAATGCCTTTTCCAAATATTCCGGGTCATCTATCAATCCAAAATGCTCCCAATATATGATTTTATTATCTCTTGGGCGAAGTATAGTAAAGTCAGGAAAAATCTTTACTTTACCTAATCGTAAAGCAGCTTCGTATCTGTAAGGAACCTGATAGGCATCTAACATACATGCTATTAGAGCCTCTGATTTGGAGCGAACCATTTCACCTTTTGAAGTTTGATGGACTTTATGCTCAGGATATTTATCTGTAGTTTCAAACTGCTCATGAATCCATGTCTTAACATCTTTAGTGTAAGATTCATTATAACATATTAAGGGAAGGTCTTTATATGTACAAGCCAATTTATTACTTATATCATCAGGAGAATAAGCTTGAAACTTTGTAATAAAAGTATCTAGAAGATGTATATTGTTAGAAATAGATTTTATTGATTCTTCTAAAAATCTACGCCTTTTCAATTGCACAACAAAAAAATATTGATTCTGCTTAAGTAGTTTTTGTTCAAACTGCCCAGTACTCGTTTTATATTGGTGATAATAATACACCTTATTATTTCTGTGTTTTTTGCATAACGTGCCTTTGGGAAGCTTTTTTAACTCCGTTTGATATTTAATGAGTAATGTCTGTTCCCATTGATATTCAGCGGTTAAAATACTTTTTATTTCTTCCATATATCCCCTATTAATACAACTCAAAAAACGAAAATAACTTTTTACCAGATTAGATAGGTTTAGCTAAAATGATTTACATATATTTACATTTTAATACGGAACAATAAAAAGTCAAATAAAATTTGACAAAATATTACATTATTGTATGATATAATCAAACAGAATAGCTACTTAAATCAGAAAATTCAAATATGGCAGCAATCTAATCGTTAAAAAAATAACGTTATAAAAATATAGAAAAATAGCAAAAACCCACGGATATTGGGAACTGTAAGGGTTGCATACAAAATACAAACATTGATTGCGTTAAAAAAAAAACAACACAAGTTTGAAGAATATGTTATAATATATTCAATAGCATTGATAATGCTTAGAAGGATGATTACATAAACTAAGGAGGACAATTGTGATGAAGAAAATTGGTGTATTAGGAACAGGTACTATGGGCGCTGGCATTATTCAGGTCCTTGCTCAAAATGGATACGAAGTGGTACTTCGAGCTAGAAGAGAAACTTCAGTTGAAAAGGGTATCGCTACAGTAAATAAGAATTTAGATAAGATGGTTGCTAAGGAAAAGATTACTGCTGCAGACAAAGAGGAAATCATGGGCAGAATTCACGGATCAACTGATATCTCTATCGTTAAAGATGCAGATCTTATTATTGAAGCGGCTACAGAAGACATGGAATCAAAGAAAGCTTTGTTTAAGGAATTAGATGAGCTTTGCAAGCCTGAAACTATTATAGCTACAAACACATCAGCCCTTTCAATTACTGAAATTGCTGCTGCAACAAACAGACCTGACAAGATTATCGGAATGCACTTCTTTAATCCAGTTCCAGCTATGAAGTTAGTTGAAATTGTTAAAGGGCTTACTACCTCAGATGAAACAAGAGAAACAATTCTTGCTTTAACTGCAAATCTTAAAAAGACTCCTGTAGATGTTGCAGAAGCTCCTGGATTTGTTGTAAACAGAATCTTAATTCCAATGGTTAACGAGGCTGTTGGTATACTTGCTGATGGCGTTGCTAATGCAGAAGGCATTGACGAAGCTATGAAGCTTGGTGCGAACCACCCAATGGGACCTTTAGCATTAGGAGACTTAATTGGTCTTGATGTTTGTCTTGCTATCATGGAAACTCTTTATAAAGAATTTGGTGATACAAAGTACAGACCTCACCCATTACTAAGAAAAATGGTTAGAGCAAATAAGCTAGGAAGAAAGACTGGTATTGGTTTCTTCGATTACAGCAAATAAAACTTAGTTTTATATAGAAAAATGTTTAGGTCATCTGTTTACAGATGACCTTTTAAATTTTGGGGAAATATGGATGCAAGAAGCCACATTTTTTCTTGCAAAATAGTACAAATTAGTATATATTGAAGAAATGAGTATAAAAGGGGAAGTAGAAATGAATAACAAAAAACAATTTGCACTATTTTTTTTAATATCGTTTGTAATATTCACAATAGCCCTTATGCCAGTGCGTTTTGCATTAGGAAAGGTTGGGGAGGTTCGTATATTCGGGGGTAGCGAATCAATTATGAAGGATATGGATTATATAGTGGATGAAAGTGGTCCGTATTATGAGTTATTCTCAAAAAGTAATCGTGTAAACATTTTAATTTTAGGGGATAATGACAAACTTACTGACACAATAATGCTTGCAAGCTATGATATGAAAAATCAAAAAGTAGATGTAATTTCAGTACCTCGTGATACGTACTATCCAAGACCTAAATATAAAGGGGCTGCAGCACAAAAAATAAATGCCGTTTATGGAAGTGAAGGCGTTATTGGAACAGCAAAAGCTGTTAGCGACACATTGCTGGGTATTCCTATTAACTATTATGCAATAATTGAGTTTAGTGATGTAGAGAAGATAGTAGATAAAATAGGCGGTGTACCTATGGATATTCCATTTACTATGAAGTATGATGATCCTTATGATAAACCTCCACTCCATATATATATTGAGAAAGGACAGCAGACCCTGAACGGAAAAAAATCTGTACAGTTCTTAAGATATAGGCATGGGTATCCAGAGGGTGATATTGGAAGAGTGAAGGCACAGCAGCAATTTATTCAGTCAGCAGTAAAACAGGCAATCGGTCCAGAACTACCAAGCGTAGTAAAATTGGGATTACAGGAAATAGACTCAGATATAACCTTGGGTATGGCAACAAAAATTGCAACCAAAGCAATTGGCCTTGATACTGAAAATATGTCAACCTATTTGACACCTGGTGGGCCAAAGACCGTAAATGGAGCATCCTATTGGTTTGCTGATACGACTAAAGTTGGTGAAATGATTGAACAAATATATAATCCACCAAGTAAAGATGAATCTGCAAGTGAAGATAAAGCACAAAATGAAGAAGATAAAGAATAATTCACCAAAATACTTAGGAGAGAGCTGCCACAAATTTTGCGGCAGTTCTTTTGATTTTGTAGCCACATTTTTGATTTATAGTATTTATTTTTACGCATAAATAGTATAAAATATAAGTTCAGGAATAATAAAAAGGGAAACGGAAACAAAACAAGAGAGGTTATAAACGGATAAATGAACAGAGCTGAGAAGAAACAAAGGGCAAGGGAACGAGAAGAAAGAGCAAAACAGAGAGAAGTTGAAAAAGCTGGATATGACTATTATGAAGATTATCAGATGGAACAGACAGCTAAAACAGGGAAAAAAATAAAAGTAAAAAAACAAACTAGCGGTGGCAAATTATTTTTAAGGACTTTTATTATTGCATTTGCAATTTTGACAGCAGGAAGTTTAGGAGTAACTTCGGCTATAGACAAAATTGCAAACTATAATCCCTTTGACCCGGGGAAAGAATATACTCCGGTGTTAGAAGAAGAATTACAATTAGAATCTCTAGTAGATGAAAACAGTCCTTTTTTTCAATCGTTTAAAGATTCTAAAAGAGCGAATGTGTTATTGCTTGGAGTAAACGGTGGTTTGACTGATACTATAATGCTTGTAAGTTTCGATATAGAAAATAATAAGGTTGCTGTTATCTCCATACCTAGAGATACATACTATGAAAGAAAAGGGTATAATGGGTTAGCGGAGAAAAAACTAAATGCAGCATATAAAGGGAATCCTGTAAATACGGCAAAAGCAGTAAGCAAACTGCTATGTGGTATGCCTATTAACTATTACGCAGTTATAGAGTATGATGGAGTCGAAAAAATAGTAGACTCAATGGGTGGAGTTCCTATGGACATTCCTAACATACAGAAAAAAGGTGGTATGTATTATAACGATCCTTATGACACACCTCCTTTAAAGATTGCTATTCCTGCGGGGCAACAGACTTTGGACGGCAAGCATGCAGTTCAGTTTTTACGATTTAGACATGGATATGCAGAAGGTGACTTAGGGAGAGTGAAGGCGCAACAGGAATTTGTAAAAAGTGCTTTCAGACAATGCATAGGTTTAAGCCTCCCTTCTGTTGCTAAAACTGTTTTTCAAAATGTAGATTCAGATATTACCCTGGGAACGGCCATAGGACTGGCAAGTAAAGCTGTTGGGATTTCTGGAGATAGCATTTCAACGTACACACTTCCCAATAACCCGGATCCAGAGCCTCCATTCTATGTTTATCCAGATAAGGATAAAACAGAAGATATGATAAGGCAGATCTATTCGGTCCAATCTGATGAAACCACTGAGAGTGCAGTAACGACAGATTAATATGTCAAATTTTTAGCTGACGGAGTGAAGCTTGTCGAAATAATTTAGAAATGTATTATATACCCCCGGGCTTGGGGGTTATATAATATTTTTGAAAGGGAATTTTTATGGAACAAAATGTTTTAAAAAATAAAAAAATCTCAGAGCTAAGGGAAATTGCAAAGGCTTTTTCTATCGAAGGATATGAGAAAATGAAAAAAGCAGAACTTCTTGAAGCACTTGGTGCCGGTGAAAATGCACAAGATGGAAATCATCCAACTGTTATTATTGATCCAGATATTATAAAAGAAGCTGAGACCACAGCTGCACAGAATGAAATGGCAGAGAACGTAAATGTAGCAGGAACAGGATCGGATAATAATGAAATACTTGACCAGAAGCCTCATAAAGACGACAGACCAGAAGTGGAAGGTATACTCGAATTGGCGGATGGCGGGTTTGGATTCTTAAGATTTTCAAATTTTTTAACAAGTGATAAAGATGTATATGTTTCACCGTCACAGATAAGACGATTTAATTTAAAAACCGGTGATAAAATAAAGGGAATATCAAGGAAACCAAATGAGGGGGAACGCTTTGGCGCATTACTTTATGTTCTTACTGTAAATGGTGATGAGCCGGGAGTGGCTATAAAGAGACCTGATTTTGATGATTTAACACCAATATTTCCTAAGGAAAGGATGTCCTTGGAAACGGACGCCAGAAGTGATACAGCTATGAGGCTTATTGACTTGGTTGCACCTATAGGAAAGGGGCAGAGAGGCATTATTGTTGCACCGCCGAAAGCAGGTAAGACTATATTATTGAAGAAGATAGCCAATACGATTGAGTCAAAGTATCCTGAGATTGAGATGATCGTTCTTTTAGTAGACGAAAGACCAGAAGAAGTGACCGATATGAAGAGATCACTTATTAGCGGAGAAGTTATTTATTCTACTTTTGATGAAATGCCTCAGCATCATGTAAAAGTTGCAGAGATGGTTTTGGCCCGTGCCCAGAGATTGGCGGAGCATGGGAAAGATGTAGTCATACTTCTTGACAGTATAACAAGGTTGGCGCGTGCGTATAACCTTGTGGTACCGGCTTCAGGCAGAACCTTATCTGGGGGTCTTGATCCAGGAGCATTACACAAGCCAAAGAAATTTTTTGGTGCAGCAAGGAAACTTGAAGAGGGTGGCAGTATTACCATATTGGCAACAGCTTTAGTAGAAACAGGCAGCCGTATGGATGATGTTATTTTTGAAGAGTTCAAAGGAACTGGTAACATGGAACTTCATTTGGATAGGAAGCTGTCTGAAAAGAGGATTTTCCCAGCTATTAATTTAAATAAGTCAGGAACAAGACGTGAAGATTTACTGATGAGTGCAGAAGAAATCGAAGCTGTATGGATGATGAGAAGAGCCATGGCTAATCTGGGGACTCAGGAAGTGACGGAAACAATTATTGATAATCTTGCTCATACAAGAAATAACGCAGATTTTATTCAAGTAATAAAGAAGAGTAAGCTTGCAGAACAAAAATAGAAGTAAGGAATGTACAAGAACTTACAATAGGAGCAAAATATGGATTTAAGTAAAATATTTTTAAAAGAAGCCTGCCCCACTAGCGTAGGCGGACAGGCGGTTATGGAAGGTATCATGATGCGGGGGGAGGAGCGCACTGCAATAGCCGTACGCATGCCAGATGGTACCATTCACCTGAAAACCGAAAAACTTAAGCCGAGGGGAAGACTGGATAAAATTCCCATTGTCAGGGGGGTTGTATCCTTTGGATCGGCACTTGTTACAGGGACCAAAACACTGATGTACTCTGCTGAAGTTTTGGAGAATTATGAAAACGACCATGCTGAAGAGCTGGCTAAAATGCGCGAAGAGCAAAGAGCGGCAGGAACAGACGAGGGTAGTATTAAAGGACCAGAATATTACGAAAAGGACAAATTCACTTTATGGGTTGAAAAGCACTTTGGTGAAAAAGCAGCATGGAACATTATGATTTATGCTTCAGTTGTGCTTGCGCTTGTCTTTACTGTAGGAATATTTATCGTTGTGCCAACAATTGCAGTTAACTGGTGCAGTGTATTAACTGAGAATGAAGTGGTTCTCAACTTGATTGAGGGTATATTACGTATTGTGTTATTTGCAATATATATATTACTGATTTCAAAGATGGAGGACATTAGGAGAGTATTTCAATTTCATGGAGCAGAACATAAAAGCATCCATTGTTTTGAAAATGGATTAGAACTTACGCCGAAAAACTGTCAGCAGTTTTATACCTTGCATCCAAGGTGCGGAACCAGCTTCCTGATGTTTATTATGGTTCTTAGTTTAATCCTATTTTCACTATTAGGGTGGCCAAATCTGATTTGGCGAGTGACATCTAGAATATTACTGATACCTGTCATAGCTGGACTTTCATATGAATTGTTAAAATGGGCAGGCCGCAGTGATAACAGCCTAGTAAGAATTTTAAGTTTGCCAGGAATATATTTACAGAAACTTACAACCAAGGAACCTGATGAAAAACAGTTGGAAGTGGCTATAATCGCCATGAAAGCCGTTATGGTTCCTAAGGAAACAGAAGAATTAGACCTTTATATGCCAAACTATGAAGCATATACAAAAGAGGTTTTATTAGGTAAATAACCAATCCAAGGGGGAACATATAAAATGGCGATGATTGTAAAAGAAATGCTGGAAATGGGGCAGAGAACACTAGAAGGAGCAGGTATCTATGATGCAAAGGTAGATGCTGAGCGCTTACTATGCTACATGCTCAAACTTGAAAGAGGAGAGCTGTTTATGATTTGGTCCAAAACTATGGATGACAGTCAATGCAATAGTTACTTTGAACTGATAGATACTAGAGCAACAAGACTGCCTTTGCAGCATATAACTGGCGTACAGCAATTTATGGGATATGATTTTAAAGTAGATAAGAATGTTTTGATTCCACGTTTGGATACAGAACTTTTGGCAGAAGCGGTTATGGATTATGCAAATTGCTTTAAGGGTAAAATAACGGTGCTTGATCTTTGTTGTGGAAGTGGTGCCATAGGAATAAGTTTAGCAAAGCTTTGCAAAAATATGAAAATTGTATGCAGTGATATTAGTGAAGATGCTATAAGAGTTACGAGGGAGAATGCCAAGGCATTAAAAGCAAATATAACCATAAAAAAAGGAGATATGTTCGATCCCTTTAAAGGTCGTATGGGCAATACTAAATTTGACATAATAGTTTCTAATCCACCGTACATAGAGTCTGAAGTTATTCCAACATTAGAGGAGGAGGTTCGAGTACATGAACCACAGCTTGCCTTGGATGGAGGAGAAGACGGTTTAGATTTTTACAGACAGATTTTAAAGGAAGCTCCAAAACACTTGAATAGAGGTGGAATGTTATTTTTGGAAGTTGGACACAACCAGGGCAATATCTTAGCAGATAAACTTGCACATATGGTGCAGTATACAGATATAGAAGTTAAAAAAGATTATAATGAGTTTGATAGAGTGTTAATCTGTAAAACTCAAGTGAAATAGAGAAAGTTAGTTTAAATGAATGCTAATAGGGAAAACAGAGTTCTTATATTTTTCGTTATAATTACAACAGCTATTTGTCTTAGAGCTCCCATTACATCGGTGGGCTCTATATTATATTGCATTGTAGAAGACCTGAATTTATCCAACACCATTGCAGGCGCTATTACTACGGTACCTTTAATAGTCATAGCTGTTTTGTCACCCTGCATCAGTAAGATTAGTGAGAAAACTGGTATTATCCAAGCATTATTGCTAGGAATGGTTACGATGTTATTGGGAATTATGCTTAGATCTTTTGGTGGCATATTTGGATTACTTTTGGGCACGGCATTAATAGGAGCGGGCATTGCTTTTGGCAATGTGTTGATTCCGGCAATTATAAAAAGTTTTTTTCCAGATAGAATAGGCACCATGACGGGTGTGTTTACGACTACCATGTCAATTTGCTCAGGAGTAGCAGCGGGCATCAGTGTACCTTTAGCGGCGGAACTGGGCTGGAGGTGGACCTTCTGTATTTGGGCAGTGACTGCTTTGCTGGCAATCATCATTTCTATAATTCAGATTAAAAGAATTCCAAATGTTAGCGATTCATGTGCAAAGACAGAAGTAAAAAGTCAAACGCAGAAACCATTATATAAAATTCCGTTGGCTTGGTGGATAGCTGTAATGTTTGGAGGACAGTCTTGTGTATTCTATATAATGGTTACCTGGCTGCCTACAATAGTTACTGACAGAGGAATTTCTGCTATGTCGGCAGGAGTAATTGCTACAATTTTACAGTTAGCTGCAATTCCTGCAAATTTTGCAACACCTATGCTGGCGGGGTACTTTAAAAATCAAAGCAGATTAGCGGTAAGTGTGGCAGGCCTTGGAATTATTGGACTCTTAGGAATACTATTTGCGAAGTCTATGTTATTATTTGCTATAAGCACAGGAATACTAGCGTTAGGATTAGGCGGAACTTTTAGTCTGAGTTTAGTGATATTTGGTATGAGAACCTCTGATGGCATACAGGCAGCCCGTTTATCAGGATTTGCCCAAAGCGCAGGTTATGTGATGGCTGCTATTGGGCCCACTTTGGCAGGAGCCATATATGATTTTTCTGGAAATTGGGTATTACCAATAACTGTAGCTATTGTGATAATGATATTTGATTTAGTGGCAGCTAACATTGCAGGGGCAGATCGGCAAATTTAGATAAAAGGGTTTTTGTAAAAACCTCTTGCCAATAATCAATGCTTTTGATATACTATACAAGCTGTAGTTTACAGTAATAATGCGGAGGCCGCGGGGCCAAGAGCAAGAGAGGTGCATAGCATGAAGGAAGGAATCCATCCAAGTTATAAGGAATGTAAAGTTACTTGCGCATGCGGCAACACGTTCATGACAAAGTCAAATAAGGAAGAGATCAGAGTTGAAGTTTGTTCATCTTGTCATCCATTCTTTACAGGACAACAGAAGTTCATTAACCGTGGCGGTCGTGTTGAAAAGTTTAAGACAAAGTATAATATCGACTAATGAAGTAGCTTTAAATTAACTGGAAATTTTAATTTCCAGTTTTTTTTTATGATAAATTATGTTATACTAAATAGTTAGTATGGAGAGGACTGGGCATTTGGGCCAAACGGTCCTGGTTCGGCGTTTAGATAGATAACCAATAAATTAAGGAGAACGATAAATGTTTGATAAACTGGATTTTATATTAGAAAAGTATGAAGAGCTTTCTTTGAAAGTTTCTGACCCAGAGATTATTAACAATCAGCCGGTTTGGCAGAAGCATATTAAGGAAATGGGCGAAATGGAGCCTATAGTAAATAAGTACAAAGAGTATAAAAAAGCCAAAGAGGACCTTCAAGCGGCAAAAGAGATGCTTGAAGAAAACGACGAAGAACTTCGTGAAATGGCAAAAATGGAAATTAATGAACTGGAACCTGCTATTGAAAGTATTTCAGATGAACTGAATATTTTACTTCTTCCAAAAGACCCTAATGATGAGAGAAATGTTATTCTTGAAGTAAGAGCGGGAACTGGTGGTGATGAAGCAGCATTATTTGGTGCTGACCTTTTAAGAATGTATATGCGATATGCGGAACGACGTGGATGGAAAACTGAGATTCTTGAGATGAATGACACTGGTATTGGCGGAGTTAAAGAAGCGGTAGTTCTAATAAAGGGTAAGGGAGCATATAGCAGACTGAAATATGAAAGTGGTGCTCACAGAGTACAGCGTGTACCTGAAACAGAGTCTTCAGGACGTATTCATACATCGGCTGCAACTATTGCAGTACTTCCTGAGGTTGATGACGTTGAAGTTTCTATTAACCCAAATGATGTTCGTGTAGACGTATACCGTTCATCTGGTAATGGTGGGCAGTGTGTAAATACAACGGATTCAGCGGTTAGACTTACTCATATGCCAACAGGATTGGTAGTAACCTGTCAGGATGAAAAATCACAAATAAAGAATAAAGAAAAAGCCTTTAAGGTTTTACGCTCAAGATTGTATGATTTAATGCAGCAGGAACAGAATAAGGAAATCGCCGACCAAAGAAAGAGCCAGGTAGGGAGCGGCGATAGAAGTGAAAGAATAAGAACCTACAACTTCCCACAGGGCAGAGTATCCGATCACAGAATTAATCTTACTATATATAAATTGGATTATTTCCTGGATGGTGATTTAGATGAAATTATTGATGGCTTGATTACAAGTGACCAGGCAGAGAAGATGAAAAACTTTTAAGGTATGAATAGATGGAAACTAAACTTTTAGACGTAACAACTGAAAATATCGAACTGGCGGCTGCACTGATTGCTGATGGCAAATTGGTGGCTTTTCCTACAGAAACTGTTTATGGACTTGGAGCAGACGCGATGAATGGCCGGGCAGTGGGGAAAGTGTATGCAGCAAAGGGAAGACCCAGTGACAATCCGATGATTGTTCATATAGCAGAGAAAGAGGAACTAGCCAGGCTTACACCTGTAGTTACACCAATTATGGAAGCTTTAATGGAGACATTTTGGCCAGGTCCACTTACTATGGTAGTAAGAAAAATGCCGGGCATTCCTGATGCTACAACAGGGGGATTAGACACTGTAGGCGTTAGAATGCCCTCTGATGAGATTGCAAGGAAATTAATCAGAAAATCGGGTTGTCCCATCGCGGCTCCCAGTGCCAATATATCAGGAAGACCAAGCCCTACAAAACCAGAGCATGTGGTAGAGGATTTACAAGGCAGAATAGATGCAATCCTTATGGGGCATGATTGTCAGGTAGGGATTGAATCTACAGTTGTAGATGTAACGGATGATATACCTACCATCTTAAGACCAGGTATTATCACCCAGAAAGATTTAGAAAAGGCTGTAGAAAAGCTAGGCAAGAAAGTTGAAATGGACCCTGCTTTATTTGTGAATCGCCCAAGGGACGTTTCCGATAAGGATTTTAAGCCGAAGGCTCCTGGTATGAAATATAAGCATTATGCTCCAAAAGCAGAGATGCTGATAATTTCTGGGGAAATAAGTAAAGTTAAGGCTGAAATAGAAAAATTGAAAGCTGAGAATGAGGCAAAAGGAAAAAACGTAGGAGTGATATTATTTGGAGACCACCAGTTCAAAGAGGCGGCTCACGACTTTTTTGCTAAACTTCGAGACTTTGATGTACAAGCGGTGGATATGATTTTGGCAGGAGCTTTAGATTCTAATGATGGAGTAGGCTTTGCGGTAATGAATAGAATGCTGAAATCAGCAGGATACAGCATTTTAAATGTATAAAAACACCATATATGCAAAAGAAAGGAAAGCAAATATGAAAATAGCAATGGCATGTGACCACGGCGGTTTAGAACTAAAAGAAAGCATTAAAAAGTATTTAGAAGAACAAGGAATTGAAGTTCTTGACTTAGGAACAAATACAACAGATTCTGTTGATTACCCTGAGTATGGAAAGGCATGTGGTGAGGCGGTAGCTTCAGGCAAAGTCGAAAGAGGAATTGTTTGCTGTGGAACAGGCATTGGCATTTCGATTGCAGCAAATAAGGTAAAGGGTGTAAGATGTGCATTATGTACAGATGCACACATGGCAGAAATGACAAGAAAGCATAATGATGCGAATATCCTTGCTATGGGTGGAAGAATTATAGATGTAGAAACAGCAAAGAATATTACACAGACTTGGCTGGATACAAAATTTGAAGGCGGCAGACATCAGCGCCGTATAGATATGTTAAACAATATGTAATAAATTAAATAATTAAATGCAAGCAATGCAGGGAGGAAACAATAAATGGGTAAAGTATATGTATTTGATCATCCGTTAATTCAGCACAAGACAGCAATGATTAGAAAGATAGATACAAGTGTAAAAGATTTCAGAGAAATGGTTAGAGAAATCTCCATGCTTATGGGATATGAGGCTACTAGAAATCTTCCACTTGAAGATGTTGAAATTGAAACACCAATGTGCAAGACAACCATGAAGATGCTTCAGGGTGAAGATATTGCCATAGTTCCAATTTTAAGAGCTGGTCTTGGAATGGTAGACGGAATGTTAGCACTTGTTCCAAATGCAAAGGTTGGACATGTTGGACTATATAGAGACCCAGAAACTCACATTCCTGTAGAGTATTACTGCAAATTGCCAACGGATATTGTAAAAAGACAGGTATTTGTCGTTGACCCTATGCTTGCTACAGGCGGTAGTGCTATTGCTGCTATTGATTTTATAAAGGACAAGGGAGCAAAAGACATCACCTTTATGTGTTTGATTGCTTCTCCTGAGGGGATTGAAGCCTTACAAAAGGCTCATCCGGATGTAGATATCTTTATTGCGGCTAAAGATGAAAAGTTGAATGAAAATGCATATATTATTCCAGGTTTGGGCGATGCTGGGGACCGTTTATACGGTACAAAATAATTGAAAATTTCTAGCAGCTAATAACTGCTGAAATTCTGTATGAGACCTGCAATCCACATCACTGATGTGGGCAGGACTTCAAATGTAGGATTTAGTCACTAGTGCAGAAAAGGTGGCTGATTGGAGGAAGTAGTATGAATTTTATACCAGATAACGTGAGTAAGCATGATAATGTATTTGACGTGCTGAAGGAAAGAGGCTTTATTGAGCAGTGTACGAATGAGGAAGAAATTAAGGAACTTTTAGGAAAAGAAAAAATAAAGTTCTATATAGGATTTGACCCAACCGCAGATTGCCTGCATGTAGGTCACTTTATGCAGGTTATCATCATGATGTACATGCAGAAGTATGGGCATACCCCAATTGTTTTAATTGGCGGAGGAACTGGAATGGTAGGGGACCCGTCAGGCAGAACGGATATGCGTCAAATGATGACGACTGAAACTGTACAGAACAATTGCAATGCTTTTAAGAAACTTTTTGACAAATTTCTTGATTTTGATAATGAATGGGTATATACAGGCGGAGATGGTAAAACTATTGGCAAGGCTTCGGCAAATAAGGAGCCGGATCCGGGAAAAGCTATTTGTGTAAATAATGCGTCTTGGCTTATGAATCTTAACTATATTGAATTTATCAGGGATATTGGAAGACATTTCTCTGTAAATAATATGTTGCGTGCAGAATGCTTCAAGCAGAGATTAGAAAAAGGCCTTTCTTTCCTTGAGTTTAATTACATGCTTATGCAGGCATATGATTTTATGGTAATGGCTAGAGATATTGACTGCAAGATGCAATTTGGTGGAAATGATCAATGGTCCAATGTACTTCAGGGTGTTGATTTGACAAGACGTGAAGTAGACAAACAGGTTTACGGCATGACTTTCTCTCTTCTTACAACCAGTGAAGGCATTAAGATGGGTAAGACTCAGAAGGGCGCTTTATGGCTGAATGCTGAAAAGACTACTCCGTATGAGTTCTATCAATACTGGAGAAATGTTGCAGATCCTGATGTAAACAAATGTCTTCGTATGTTAACTTTTCTTCCTATGGAAGAGGTAGAAAGACTATCGTCTCTTCAGGATGCAGAAATTAACAAAGCAAAAGAAGTTCTGGCATTTGAAGTTACTAAGCTTGTTCATGGTGAAGAAGAGGCTGAAAAAGCTCAGGAGGCGGCCAGAGCTGCATTTAGTGGCGGTGGTGATATGAGTAATATTCCAACAACTAAAATGGCAGCTGCTGACTTTGATGGAGACGGAATGGGCATAGTTAACCTAATTAAGATGCTTAAGTTAGTGCCTAGCAATGGAGAAGGTTTTAGAACCATTGAGGGCGGTGGACTTTTAATTAACGATGAAAAAGTTACAAACCCTAAAATGATGGTTACAAAAGATATGTTTAAAGAAGGTGCCATTATTATTAAAAAAGGTAAGAAGACCTTCCATAAGGTAGAAATCTAAAGGCTTTAAAATGAGATTCTGAAAGTTAGAAACTGAGCAATGTGGTGCTCCCAATAAGGGGGCACCTTTTCTTTTTTTGAAGCTATCAGGACAGACTAGGCAATTGAATTTCGGACATAAATCCTTTATTCTAAAAGATATCAGTGAGGCTAAAATATACAGAAAGCAATTAATAAAAATGAACCAAAATACAAAAGGTCGTCTCTTATATATGTGTACACGGAAAGGAGATAAACATGGAAGATAATAGTGCAGAACTTGTTATAAGACTGCAAAAGGGGGATAAAGCTGCTTTTGATAGAATTTTTAAGTTATATAAAGTTAAAGCAGTAAGGACGGCATACCTTTTAACGAATAATAAAGCTTTAGCTGAAGACATTACCCAGGAGGCTTTCGTTCAATGCTATCTAAAAATTAGAAACCTTAAAAACCCAATGCAATTTAAAACCTGGTTTTTTAAGAGCTTAACAAGAATTGCATGGAGAATGTCTGCAAAAGAAAAAACAGTTGTACCTGTTGAAAATATATTTGAGCTTGCTGATTACAAAGACACAGAACAAATTGAACTGGATTTTATTAATAAAGAAAATGCGGAAAAGATTATGTCAGCTGTTAATAGGCTTGAAGAAAAACAAAAAACAACAGTTTTGCTTTATTATTATAATGAATTTTCTGTTTCAGAAATTGCAAGTATTATGGGATGCTTTGAAGGAACGGTAAAATCAAGGCTGCATACTGCAAGAAAAAATCTAAAGAAAAGTCTGCAGATACAAGAAACAGGTACGGGGGAGGGTGTGACAGATGCGGTCATTTATAAGGTTTGAGGATGAGTTAAAACAAGCAGTTGGGCAGAAGGCAAAAGAAATGAATCCTTCTGCGGATATGTTTGAAGTGATTAATATGAAAATTGAAAGTAGAAATAGGGAGGAACAATATATGAAAACAGGCAGATGTAAAAAGACTAGAGGAATTTTAGTTGCTTGTATGTTATTAGTGTTAACAACGGTTGCTTGCTTTGCAGCAACAAAAATAGTAAATTATTCAGGAAGCTTAGATAATAAATTCGAAAGTTATCCTAGCGAGAGACAAATGGAAAAGGTTGCTGGTTTTGTTCCTAAATATCTTGAGGAGTTTGAAAATGGGTACAAATTCAAAGTAGGTTTCGTGGGTGAGTATGAAGGTAAAAATGTAGAGAACAATACAACAGTAATGTTAAAATCCGCAGATTTTACTTACCTAAAAGGGGATTCAGAACTATATTTATATATTATGGAAAAACCAGAAGGTGTTGAGTTTGACAATGGTTTAGAAGACGGAAAAAAAATTGCGGTTTCAGGGAAAAATAATGTGTATTATTATGATTATTTAAATAAACTTAAGCCGGCGGATTACGTTATGACAGAACAGGATAAGATTGATGAAGCTAATGAAACTTATGTATTTTCTTTCGGAGAAGATTATGATTGTGTAAAGCATATCCAGATACTGGGATGGGAACAAGATGGAATTAGTTATTCTTTAGAATGTTACGATGATAAGCTGACAAAAGAAGAACTGCTGCAAATGGTTGAAGAAATCATTGAGAGCTAAACGGAAAAAAGTCAAAAGAGGCCATCTGCAAATTTTATTATTTGAGATGGCTTTTGTTTTATATAATCTTAAGATTTCTTAAGATTATATAAAGAGTTTTTTAAGAATAAAAGGTTAAATTGAGAGGGTAATTGGCAGAAATGAAAAATTTTTGAAAATAATTGGTAAAAATGTGAAACGTTTTTGCAACTGGTTACGTCTTATATAGTATAGGATTATTGGGACTGGAGATTTTATTGTCGAAAAAAGTAATTGTTTGTCAAAAAATATCTAAAACAGGGGATTGACAGTGTACTACTACAAGTAGTACACTGTAGACACAGAAGGTGTATTGTGAAGTAGTATGTCATAAAAGAGTGGGGGCTCTTGACATATGAAGACAAACAATTAAATTGCTTTAAACTGCGAACTCTAGGGGTGGAGTTCGCTTTTTAAACTTGTTGTAAATAGAGGGGAGACTGATGGAACCGCTAATTAAAGTAAAAAATGTCAGAAAAATATATAGAATGGGCGATGAAAAAGTTGTAGCTCTAAATAATGTAAGCCTGGAAATATATAAGGGAGAAATTGTATGTTTCTTAGGGACTTCGGGGTCGGGTAAATCAACCTTTCTAAATATGGTTGCAGGGCTTGAAAAACCTACAAAAGGCCAGATTTTTATCGGAGGGATACCTATACATAAATTAAATGAAGAGAAGGTAACTTTATTTAGACAAAAAAATATTGGATTTATTTTTCAGGCTTATCATTTACTACCAATGCTGACAGCTGCTGAAAATGTCAGCCTTCCCTTAATTTTTAGAGGTATCGATAAGAAAAAAAGAAATAAAATTGCAGAAGATGCACTGAAAGCAGTAGGACTAAAAGGGTATGGAAATCGTAGACCTACACAAATGAGTGGAGGACAACAGCAGAGGGTTGGAATTGCAAGAGCATTAGCGGGAACTCCTAAAATTATCTTTGCAGATGAACCCACAGGAAATTTGGATACCAATACCACTAAGGAAGTAATGAGCCTTATTGTAAATCAGGTACGACAACATAAACAGACCTTAATAATAGTAACTCATGACAGAAGCATTGCAAATTATGCAGATAAAGTAGTAACAATTCAGGATGGAAATATACTAAGTGTTACTGTAAAGGATAGTGTAGAGAAGGAACAAGAAGAGGGAGAAAAGAGCGATGAACAGTAAAAGAAGTATTGTAAAACGTGGGTTGGGTCTATCAATGGCAATAGCTATGGTGTTCTTATATTCTTTAGCACCAGGATTTATGCCAGCACTTGTAAATGATAGTGTTGCTTATGCAGTCACTAATGGCGGAGTCAAAATAGAAACGATAGGGTCCCCAGGAGGAATGCAGGGAGATAAAAATATTTCTGTAGGTTTTCAAATTGAAAATAATAGAGATGAAACGGTTAATGTACAAAATTTGACCTTGAATATTGAAGGTGCAGGTATTAATATTAACCAAAATGCAGGAAGTGTGTCTATACCCTCAGGGGCCAAGCAAACGGTAAGTTTTATGGTAGAAGTAACAAAATCAGCTAACACAGGAGAAAGAAATTGCAGGTTTTCTGCAAATCTGAAAGATTCTGGGGGAGCAGATTTGCCTAATCAAAAAACTTTGGAACAAAGTACAACTTTTACGGTTTATGAAAGACTATCCACAGATAATAGAGACTCTAAAACTGTAGCAGGAGTGGATATTTCTCATGCAGTACAACCTGCCGGAGGCTTTGTTCAGGGCAACGATAACAAATTGACAATTGAAGTGTACAACTATGGAAACACAACCCTCAAAAATGCAGTAGTCTCTTTGAATCTTCCAGAGGGTTTATCCATTTATAATGGAAGTAATCAAACCCAATTGGGATATGTATCCGTTGGGACAAGAAAGACAGTAGAGTTCCCTATTACGGTAAAAGAAGGCATAGAAAGCAAGAACTATCCAATAGAGGTTGAAGTTTTAGGTCTTAACTATATGAATGGAGACGTTGAAGCAAAGAAAACTTTCTATATTCCTATAGAAGGATCAGGGAATGTTAGTACTGACAACATTTCCATAACAAATGTAAATATTCCAGAGCAGGTCAACTCAGGACAACCTTTTAATCTTGCATTTACTGTTCAAAACACTGGGAATTCAGAGATTAAAAATGTTAAAGTAGCAGTGGAACCTGCTGAAGGTATCATTAATAAATCAAGAAATATTTTTATAGATAATATTCCAAAAGGTGGCAGTAAGCAATATAATATCAAGCTTTATTCTTTTGATGGGGCAGATCAAAAAAGCTACCCTATTAAAATAATGGCATCTCCTACTAATGCCGCTACTTCGGAAAAGGATACCGTTACTGGTGTAACGCAGTACGCCACAGTTACTATTCTATCGGATGGATCAACTGCAAAAAAACCACAATTGTTAATTGACAATTATTCTTATGGTGGCAGTGTTGTTCAGGCTGGGACAGATTTCTATTTAAATATAGGGCTATTTAATACTTCAGGTAAAACCCTTTCAAATGTTAAAGTTTCTTTAACAAATGAAGATGGTGTGTTTGTACCGGTAGGTGGAAGTAATTCATTTTTTATTGATAGTATTAAAGCAAAAGGACATTATACAAAAAGTATCAGGTTAAGTACAAAACCGCAGGCAGAGCAGAAAACCACACCTATAACAGTAAAAATGACATATGAGGCTGGTTCTGGAGATCCCCTTGAGGCAGATGATGTTATAGCTATTCCGGTAACACAAAAAACCAAACTGGTTGTGGATGAAATTGTTCCACCAGCAGAAGTATATGTAGGTCAGCAGGGTACTTGCGAATTAGAATTTTACAATATGGGGAAAACGGTTTTAAGTAATTTAAGGGCAAACTGTGAAGGCAATTTTGATGTTATGGAATCCAATAGTTATTATGCGGGAAACATGGAAAGTGGAAAAAGTGACAGTTACAGATTTAATTTTGTACCAAAAGAAGTAGGCCCAATGACAGGAACTATAACATTTACATATGAAGACGGAAAAGGAGAAGCTCAATTCCTTGAAGTGCCATTTACTTTTGAAGTTATGGAGGCTCCGGTATATGATGAAGAGAATCCTGAAGACATGCAGCCTGAAAAACACACTCCATGGGCTCTTATTATAGCAGGAGGCGTTGTTGTGGTAGGTATTATTGCAGGTATTTTGTTTAAAAAACATAGAAAGAAAAAGCTTAATGCAGCGCTTGAGATAGAAGATGACTATGACATAGAAATCGCGGAGACTGAGGACGTAAATAAAAAGCCAGAGGGCAAATAAGGAGCAGAGGTTATGAATAGTAGAGATTTAATTGACTTGTGTTTTCGCAATTTGCTCAGACGGCGAACAAGAACCCTGCTTGCAGTTGTTGGTGTAATTGTCGGTACCTGCGCTATTGTTGTAATGATGTCCATTGGATTTGGATTAACAGACAGCTATCAGGAACAGATTGAAAGTTATGGTAATCTTCATATGATTACGGTTATGAGTAATGGCAACGGGCAGATGATGCAGCAAATGCAGGATGCCAAAGGAGTAATTAATGATAAGGCACTTAAGGATATGGAAAAAATGGAGGGTGTAGGAGCTGTCACACCAGTCATAAGTGAGTATCTTGTTATTGGTGCGGGTAAGAAGATTGCACAGACTGAGGTACAGGGTATCCGCCCTGAAGTGTTAGAAAAGTTTAACTATAAGGTTCTAGATGGTGGCAGACTTTTAAATTCTACAGATGAGTACGAAATTTTGTTTGGTAATCAAGTTCCAACTTGGTTTCAAGATCCAAAAAGTAGTGACTGGAGTGGAACACCATTAGATGTAATGTCAGTGAAGAAAATGATTATTACTGGGGATGAGAATTATGGGCAGAAAAAACAAAACACAGGCGAAGATGAGTCGGATAAGGTAGTATATAAAGAATATGAAACCAGAGCTGTTGGGGTACTTGAAAACCCTGATGATGATTCGGCATATTGCGCTTATATGAATATTGAAGCGCTTGAAGATATATCTAAGGAAATAAAAAAGGCTAAAAAAGAAAGTACTTTTTCATCAGGGTCTAAAACGTATGATCAGGCATTAGTATATGTAACAGATATCAATGATTCAGCCAAAATAAGTGAACAGCTTCGAGATCAGGGATTCCAGACTTCAAGTCCTAGTGACTGGCTTGAATCCATGAAAGAGACTGCTAAAATGATTCAGGGTATACTAGGCGGCATTGGAGGTATTTCCCTGTTAGTTGCTGCTTTAGGCATAACAAATACAATGATTATGTCCATTTACGAAAGAACAAAAGAAATTGGAGTTATGAAGGTAATTGGGGCAAATCTTCGTGATATCCGTAAAATGTTTTTGCTTGAAGCAGGTTTAATAGGGTTCTTAGGCGGTGTAGTGGGGCTGGCTTTCAGTTTTATTGTTTCATTGCTAATGAATACCGTACTTAAGGATATAATAAGCATAGCACTTGGTAGTATAGGCGGAGGTGGAGGATCCTCCATTTCAAGAATACCCATTTGGCTTGCAGTGGCAGCAGTTGTATTTGCAACTGCAATCGGAGTAATAGCAGGATACTATCCGGCGAAGCGTGCCATGAATTTAAGCGCACTTGAAAGTTTAAGGAATGAATAAATAAATTGTTTAATTAAAATTAGGGGATGTTGCCAAATAGCAAATTGTGAGGTAACATCTCCTTTTTTATGTTATATCCTAAGCTTTGCCACTTTGTTTAAACTATGTTATTATTAACCTTAAGAAATTTGTAAGAGTTTCGACAGTTTTCTTGTAAGAATTAGAATTTATTATATAAATATAATCAGAAAGAAGGCAAAATGGCCAGATGCGCAGTCAGGAGCATGGCTTTCTGTAGTGGAGGTATGAATGAATATTTTAGTATGTGATGATGACAAAGAGATAGTTAATGCCATAGAAGTATATTTGAAAAATGAGGGATATGAGATTTTTAAAGCATACGATGGCTTTCAGGCTCTTGAAATAGTTGACAAAAGCCCAATTCATCTTATTTTGATGGATATTATGATGCCAAACCTTGACGGCATGCGTGCAACTATGAGAATCAGAGAAGGCAAGAATATTCCTATTATCATGCTTTCTGCTAAATCAGAGGATTATGATAAAATCACAGGGCTGAACATAGGCGCTGATGATTACATTACAAAACCATTTAATCCTTTAGAGCTAATTGCCAGGGTCAAATCACAACTAAGGCGGTATGTAAGCCTTGGCAGCCTTGAGAAAAAAAATGGGGTTTTTAAAACAGGGGGACTGGAAATAGACGATGAACAGAAAACTGTTACACTAGATGGTGAGCAGGTGGTTGTAACGCCTATTGAGTACGGAATTTTAAAATTACTAACAGAAAATGCGGGACGTGTATTTTCTATGGAGCAAATATATGAGGCAGTCTGGAATGAGCCCGCATATAACCCGGAAAATACAGTGGCTGTGCATGTAAGACGAATTCGGGAGAAAATCGAAATTAATCCGAAGGATCCTAGATATTTAAAGGTGGTGTGGGGCATTGGATACAAAATTGAAAAAATTTAATGATAATCTGGCAGTAAGAATTTTTGCCTTGATTATGTGCGTAATGTTATTTGTGGCAGCTCTTATTGGAAGTATTGCTACTGTTATTGGGATAGAAAAGGCAGGCAGAAGTTTTACTTTAGATGAAATATTTGGTACCAAAAACTACATAGAGAGTAGTGATTTACAAGGGGAGTTTAGTAAAGAATCTAATGATCTTTTACAGTTAATCGGAGATTACAAGAGTGAAGCAAATATAAAGGCAGGCAAACTATTAGATGAGAATGAAGGTCCATTGTATGAGGCTATTGCACAGCTTTATTTTGATGGAACTTACTACTGCGGGGGTAAGAAAATAGTAGCAAACCAATTGCAGATGTCATACGATTCAGTGCAAAAGGATGGAAAAAATATACCCGTAATGATTATTAACGGAATTCAGTATCCTATGGAAAAAGATATTTATGATTATCAGGATATGGATGCCGAAGAAACGAAAGATTATGCTTATCAATATGTTACTTATGATGCAGATATAGAAAATAATCAGACTGTGAGAAGTGCCTTTATTGAAGCAAATAAACAGCAAATTGAAGAAATAAAAGATACGCTGATTAAAGATCAGCTAAGAAGTTTTAATTCGCTAAAAGATGAAATAAATTCACAAAAAAACATGATATATTTTGTGACAGATGGTATCAACACGCTTACCAATATGAAACTGACAGCATCAGAACAGGGTAAAGTAGTTGTTCCAGATACTAAGGAATTTGAAAAAAATCCCGCATATATGATTTATAAAGGCGGGAAGCTGACAAAAGTACCGGAATCATCAGATAATGCCACCTCATGGGTAAGGGATATTGACCAATCAATTGAAGATTCATATTTTACACTATATAATGATAATTTAAAAGTATATCTTGCTTTTAATGACCATTATATTAATGAGAAACAGTTAGCGTATCAGGATACTTCAGATATTATTCAGCTGGTTCCTTTGATTGCTGGATGTGCGGCTGGAAGTTTATTTCTATTCCTATATCTTGTAGTAACTACTGGAAGAAAAGATGAAGAAGGAAAGCGTAAACTTTATATCTTAGACAGAATCTGGACAGAAGTTCAAATTGCAGCAATTGTGACGTCGGCAGCAGCAGGCTTTTGGGTAGTGGCTTCAACATTAGATAACTGGGAGTACTCTAGAACCATGTCTTCAATGGAAATCGCTATTTTGGCAGCTATTTGTGCGGCAATCGCTGTTATTGGTTTATGGTTTATTCTTTCTTGTGTAAGATTGCTTAAAGCGCATTGCTTTATAAAAAAGGCACTAATTTATAAACTTTGGAATCTAGTTTTTTATAGATGGTGTGGAAGATTATGGAATAGCGTTAAAGATATATATAATGGCAGCAGCTTAATGAAAAAGATAGTTATATGCACGCTAGGGGTATGTGTGCTTTCTGCTACCGTATTTTTAGCACCACTAGTCTTTCTTGTGATAGTTGTCTTCGCACCAAAATGGGTAAAGAAATTTGAAGGGATTAAAGAAGGCATAGAAGAAGTGAAAAACGGTAATTTAACTTATAAAATTCCTATAGAGGGAGATGGAGAATTAGACAGACTTGCACAAAGTATAAACGAAATCTCAGAGGCTTCAAATGTTGCAGTACAAAATGAATTGAAAAATCAGAGAATGAAAACAGATTTGATTTCAAATGTATCGCATGATTTAAAGACGCCGCTAACCTCTATGGTTACTTATATAGATTTGCTCAAAACGGAAGGTCTTGACAGCGAGAATGCTCCTGAATATTTGAGGATACTAGACGAAAAAACAGAGCGTCTGCGTCACTTAACAGAGGATTTATTTGAAGCGGCCAAGGCCTCCAGCGGAGCCATGCCTGTACACTTAGAAAAAGTTGAACTCCTATCTTTGATCAATCAGGGATTAGGTGAAATGGATCAAAGGATTCAGGCATCAGGTTTAGATTTTATTATAAATGCAGATAGAGACAAATATTATGTGATGGCTGACGGCCAATTGCTATGGAGGGTAGTAGAAAATCTTTTTGGTAATGTTTTAAAGTATGCACTTGAAAACAGCCGAGTTTATATTGATGTTAAAGAAATTGGGACTAAAAGTGAAAGTGTTACCAGTGTAATAACCTTAGAAATGAAAAACATTTCTAAAAACCCTTTAAACATCAATGCTGATGAATTGATGGAAAGATTTAAGCGGGGTGATGAGTCTAGAACTACAGAGGGTAGTGGATTAGGCTTAGCTATTGCAAAAGATTTAGTAAAGCTACAAAAAGGCTGGTTTGAAGTGGTTATTGATGGTGATTTGTTTAAAGCACAGGTTATGTTAAATAAATATGTAGATGCCCAGTAAAGGCAAATTTCACCCGATTTATAATAGTTTTAAAGAAGAGGTATAGGCCCACAGGTTATATACCTCTTCTTGTTTTTGTATACATAGTTGTTTGACATGTATACGACACTAGTATAAACTTGAAGAAGTATGGAAATATTTTTGATAAATTGTATCAAGCAAAGAATAATGGCAGAAATCAACATTGTATTACAAAATACGACGGGATATCTTGCAAAAAAAGCAGTGATTTTATATAATGAAAAAATATTAGGTGAAGGTTGATCGGTATTACAGAAATTAAAATGGATACTATATATTTATTGGCGGATATGAATTAATTGAGAGGGGAAAATGATGACAAACATGGGCTTAGTCAGGGTGGCTGCTATATCACCCAAGGTTAAAGTGGCTAATACGCAGTATAATTCAGATGAAATAATTCAGTGCATGAGACAGGCAGCAAGTGAGGAAATGAAAGCGGGGATTGCTATATTTCCCGAATTATGTATTACAGGATATACTTGTGCAGACTTATTTTACCAACCTCATTTGTATGAGCAAAACTTGAAGGGGCTAAAGCAGATTGTGGAAGCATCAAAGGGTTTAGAACTTGTAACAATTGTGGGGTTTTATTTTAAAATTCAGGGTAATTTGTACAATTGTGCAGCATTAATTCAAAATGCCAAGATTAAGGGAATTGTGCCTAAGATGTTTATTCCTAACTACAAAGAGTTTTATGAGGATAGGTGGTTTGCCGCAGGTTCCAATATTATAAAAGAGGTTAAGTCCGTTCGGATATTTGGGGAAGAAGTTCCTTTTGGTACTATTGTATTTAGAGATGAGCAGGCTGGATTTGGGATTGGCCTAGAGATCTGTGAGGATTTGTGGATGCCGATTACTCCAGGTACCCATCTGGCCTTGAATGGAGCAGATATCATTTTTAATGCTTCAGCCAGTAATGAAACGGTTGGAAAAGAAAGTTACAGAAAAAGTATAGCGCTTTCTGAAAGTGCAAAGAGTACTTGTGGTTATGTATATACTTCAGCAGGAGTTAATGAATCCACTACAGACCTTGTGTTTAGTGGACAGACTTTGATTGCAGAGAATGGCTCCCTGATTGCAGAGGGAATGAGATTTCAAAGAGAGAACGTTATTCTAGTTGGGGATATAGATTTTCAGAGGATACAGTTTGAAAGAAGCCACGGTCAGACGTTTAGTAATAGCATCACTGCGTATAGTGATAGAACTAGATGCATAAAGGTAGACTTAGAACCCATAAGGTTAGTAAATTCTGACATGCAGGTGAAGCGACCTTATGAAAAGAATCCATTTGTGCCTGGTAATCCTGCGGTAGTGGATGACAGTTGCCGTGAGATATTTAGTATTCAGACTGCTGGGCTGGCAAAAAGAATTGAGCATTCCCATGCAAAAAAATGTATTGTAGGAATATCAGGGGGGCTGGATTCCACGCTTGCACTGCTTGTTACAGCACAAACACACAAATTGCTGGATAAGCCTGCTTGTGATATAGTTGCAGTTACTATGCCCGGATTTGGAACCACAGGAAAAACATATAATAATGCATTAACCATAATGAGGCTTTTAGGAGCAGAAATCAGGGAAATTCCTATTGGAGACGCTGTCCTAAAACATTTTGAAGATATCGGACAGGATAAAGATGTTCATGATCTGACTTACGAAAATTGTCAGGCTAGAGAGCGTACTCAGATTTTGATGGATGTTTCCAACAAAGAGGGCGGAATTGTTGTAGGTACTGGTGATTTGTCAGAACTGGCACTTGGATGGTGCACTTACAATGGAGATCATATGTCGATGTACGGCGTTAATGCAGGTATTCCAAAGACCTTGGTGAAATTTGTAGTAAAATGGGTTATGGACAATTTGCTGAGTGGAGCATCAGAGGATAAGGGTTTTAGTCGAGACAATGCTTTGCTAAAAAAAACGCTTCAGGATATTTTGGATACCCCTATTTCCCCAGAACTCTTGCCGCCTGACGAAAACGGTGATATAGCACAGAAAACAGAGGATAGCGTTGGACCGTATGTTTTGCATGACTTTTTTATTTTCTATACCCTGCGACATGGGATGCCGCCAAAGAAGCTGCTTAACATAGCAAAGCAAGTATTTGCAGATGACTACGATGAAGAATTTATAAAGAAATGGCTTAAGACTTTTTATAGAAGGTTTTTTAGCCAGCAGTTTAAAAGAAGTTGTATTCCGGATGGGCCTAAAGTTGGATCGGTCAGCCTGTCGCCTCGTGGGGATTGGAGAATGCCAAGTGATGCAGATGTGTCCATGTGGCTGGCTGAGTTAGAATAATTGCAACTTAATTAAATATGAGTATGAATTTAAAAGAAAGGATTTAGTCAGAAACTAAGTCTTTTCTGCGTTTTTGAATGATTCTTTACTTTGAATAATTGGAGGGTGTCGTTTTTGTTTTATTGAGTTACTACATATCCAGGTATATACTGAAGATAAAAAAGAAGTGAGTTAAATTAGGGGGGCGTTAAATGTATTTTAGAAAATATGCATTTGCAACGGTTTTAGCAATAAGCTTAATATTATCTGCCGGTTTTTTATCTGGATGTCAATCTACAACTACACCAGAAGATATTGAAAATATTGCAGACAATATATATGGAAAATTAAATGAAGGTGAAAACACAGCATCTGCTAGCATTTTGGTGGTGAAGGATGGAAAAAAGATTCTGGAAAAATCATATGGACACAAAAATGTAGAAACTGGAGAACTCGCAACCCCAAATACAAGCTACAGACTAGGTTGCCTATCAAAATGTTTTACTTCTGAAAGTATATTAATGTTAAAAGAACGAGGCTTAATAGACTTAGATTGGAAGGTCAATAAGATTCTTAAAGATTTTCCTGATTACGCAGAAGATGTCACTATTGCAGATTTAATGACGAATACCGCAAGGCTACCTGAAATATATAGTTTATATCCAGAAGATGGTACATCTTTATCAGATAGGGATTTATATGAAATCATTAAAAAACATCCCCGCCCATCTTTTCCAGAATCGTCATATGCTGAGATAAGTAATGACGCCGGATTTGTCATTCTTGCTCTAATTGTTGAAGAAGTAACCGGTCAGAACTATCAGGATTTTGTGGATGAAAATATATTTGCACCATTGGGTATGGATAATTCGGCGGCTTTGGTAGAAGGCTATAACTCGGTAGGTGACAGGGCTTATGGCACTATACTTAAAGATGGAAAGTTTGTAATAGGTGATCAGCATGCTTATAGCAGAACCCTTGGCGATGGGGGGATTTATTCAAATGTAAATGATATGTATCTTTGGGATCAGGCAATTGATAAGAGCCAATTGGTAAGTAATAAAACTTTTAACGAAGCAATGAAATTGGGGGTAATAGTTGAACACTGGCAGTATTTAAATGAATTTTGGTGCTATGATAGTACTACTGATAGGCCTGCAAAATTTAGTTGTGGTTGGTATAGTACTACTAACAATGGGTTAGATGCCCTATGGGCAGAGGGTGGCTCCATCGGATTTAGTAACATGTACGTAAAGATTCCAGAAGAAAAGCTAAGTGTCATAATACTAACAAATCTTAAAGGAAACTGGGGCATCATTAAAGAATCTAATTTATTGGTGCAGGCAGCACTTAAGCTGCCTGATAAAAAGTCTTAATCTCTATATTTTAAGAAACTTGATCCTTTATAGAGGGTTGTTAGCAAAGTAAAGTGCTAACAGCCCTCTTTCGTGACCTGAGCATACAACAGAATCCTATTTTAAAGATAAAGCTAGTGCAAAAATGGAAGTAAAATGGTAAACTAGGGATTTTCTCTTAAAATCAGTCAAATACCCAAAAGCCTCAAATAACTAAATATCCCAATAACTAAATCAAAATTAGAAATTCATATAACAAAAAAGTGTAGAAAGTGAATATAAAAAAACAAAAAAATTAAAATAGATTGACTATAAACATTTTACATATTATAATATAAATGTAAAATATTTACATAAGCATTACAGGAAAAAATCATATTGGGAACATTTTGGACTTTTAAACGATGAGAAATACGTAAACAACATTTATGAAAAAATAATTATCTTTGCTCAAAATGACATTGTATTGTGGGACAATTTAATTATTACTTTTGATAAGCCAGATGGTTTCATCGATGTTTGTGAAATTCAATTGCTGATTCGGCCAAAGTTTTTTTGAATTTGTTGCACGCAGTAAAGGATTTAGTATATACTTATATGTGCCCATATGCAATTAGATTGGGTAAGGAAAGGACGACGATAATATGTCGTAAGGTATGACTCATGAAGGAATTTTATATTGCTGATTTTAAAACAGACGAAGAGATAACAGACTTTTTTATCATAAAAACTATAGCATTAAAATTGGGTTCTAATAAGAAACAATACTTAGATCTGTTAGTAGCGGATTCTACAGGAGAAGTAACTGCCAAGAAGTGGGATATTTCAGATTCAGAATTACCATCTATTAATGAGATTAAAGATGGAGATATTGTTAAAATTAAGGCTGTAGTAACACAGTGGAATGGATTGAAACAGCTTAGAGTTATGAAGGTACGAAAAAAAGTTGATAACGATCCTATAGAGTTGATGGATTTAATAAAAGCTGCGCCAGAGCGTGCAGAAGATATGTATGAATACATATATAAACGCGCAGAGGATATGGAAGACAAGCATTTAAAAGCTATTTGCATTAAACTTCTGAATGAAAATAAAGAACGACTAATGTATTATCCAGCAGCGCAGAAAAACCACCATGCACAATTGGCAGGTCTTTTATACCATATAAAGAGAATGCTAATGAACGGAGAAAGAATGTGTCAAGTATATACAAATGTAAATGCAGATTTAGTAGCTGCAGGCGTGATATTACATGACATGGAAAAATTAAATGAAATAGACTCCAATGAGCTGGGTATTTCTACAGGGTATTCTTTTGAAGGGCAATTGTTGGGACATTTAGTGCAGGGAATCAAGTCTATTGAAAAAGTTGCTGAAGAAATTGGGATGCCTAAAGAAAAGACTATTATGTTGGAACACATGATTTTAACTCATCATTATGAACCAGAGTTTGGAAGCCCTAAAAAACCAATGTTTCCTGAGGCCGAGATATTACATTATCTGGATATTATCGATGCAAGAATGTTTGACATGGCAGATGCACTACAAGGCGTGCAGCCGGGTGAGTTTTCTGATAGGGTATGGACTTTAGATAATAGAAAAATTTACAAGCCATTAGGAGAGTAAAGGAGAATCAAAATATGGTCGTTTTGCCAAGAGAAATTAGTGATATAGTTAAAAATCCAAGTAAGGAATTTGAAGAAAATCCAATAGGAATACTTGAGATTATTTCTTTTGCCTGTGAGGCTGAGTTTGATTTAGATGAAACTGTATTTGATGCAGCAGTAGCTAAAGTCAAACTGATAGATAGTGTCTCAGTTGATCAGATTAGAACGCTGTTTGAAAAGATAATTTCTTCTAAGCGGGCGGGCAAAGGTCTTACTTTATTAGCTCGGGTTGGGGCGTTGGATTGTATCTTGGGGGATGAAGTAACACAAAAGCTGTCTAAAGCTGAAAAGGAAGATCTCTCTATTTATGTAGAAAATATTGACAAAACAATGCAAACAAGATTAAGAAGAATAGCATTGTTTTATAAGTGTTTGGCTCCTAAAAAAGCGGAGGCCGCCATAAAAAAATTAGGGTATAGTGAGGAAGATGAAAATTTCCTATTAGATGGAGTTTATCTACTAGATAAAATATATTTTTTGACCAATAAGTACGATTTGAAAAAGTTTCTTGTAAAATACGGTTTGGAAAGATATGAATTTTTAAATAATCTTTCAAAGGCTCAAAGAATTGTGTACGATTTGCCCGTGAACCGTGTAACATCAAGACAATATGTTCTAGACAATATAAAAGAATTTAATGAACCTATTTTTGTGGAGGATTTAGCAATTGGCCAACAAGATTTAAGGGATGAGGGCATAGATGAAAAGGATTTTGACAGAATTCTAGATGAACTTTTAGATTTATCACATATGAAGCCTAATTTAAATACTAAAAAAGATATGCTTGAACATGCACGGAAATATAGCAAAAATAAATGGGCTGCAACTTTTAAAAAACTTAAATATATAAAATAGATAGGAAAAAATATGGCATTGACTGATGTAAAAAAAGGGACAATTGAAGACATAATTTTTAGAAATAAAGAAAATGGATATACCATAGCAGTAGTTGAAGATGAAGATAAAGATGAGATCTTTACGGCTGTGGGATATTTGCCTTTTGCAGACAACGGCAGATGCTATGAATTTATTGGTACATGGAAGACACATCCCACTTATGGGGAACAATTTGAGGTGACAGAGGCGAAAGAGATGCTGCCCACTTCAACTAGAGGCATAGAAGACTTCTTGGCATCTGGAGCCATAAAAGGAATAGGCAAGAAGACTGCAGCTTTAATTGTTGGGAAATTTGGATTAGATACATTAAGGATTATGGAAGAATTACCAGATAGATTGTCAGAGATAGAAGGTATCGGTCCTAAAAAGGCAGATACAATTGGTGAGGCTTTTAAGGAGAAAAGAGCGGTGGCAGAAGTGTCAATGTTTTTACAGCAATTCGGCATAACGGCTAATTATGCTATCCGTTTATATAGAGAATATGGTATGGCAGCTATTGATATTGTATCTCAAAATCCATACCAGCTAGTTAGTGATGTCTATGGTATTGGTTTTAAAAAAGCAGACGCGATTGCAGAAAAGATAGGGTTGGCAAAAGACGATGAATACCGTATCCAGAGTGGGGTTAAATTTACCTTAAATTATTATGTGAACGAAGGCCATACATATATACCACAGAAACTTCTTTGTGAAAAAGCAGGACAGCTTATGGACATTTCCACAGAAGCAGTAAGTGATGTTTTAGTAGGGATGGCTTTCGAAGGTGACCTTCAAATTGAAAATTTGGAAGGGCAGACTGTCGTATTCTTGATGCCTTATTTTATGGCGGAGCAAAACGTATGTAAAAGATTAATTGCAGTAAATAATGCAGCACTTAAAATAATAAATGCTGATCTTGACAGCCTTATAGGTATTACAGAGAATGAAAAAGGATTAGAACTTTCGGAAAACCAAAAATTTGCAGTTAAAAGCTCACTGCAGAATGGAGTTTCTGTTATAACAGGGGGACCTGGGACTGGAAAAACCACAATTATTAATGCAATCATGAATATTTTAGATCATAGTGGTATGAAGACAGCCATAGCTGCCCCTACAGGAAGAGCTGCAAAACGTATAACAGAGACATCGGGGTATTATGCGTCTACTATACACAGACTCTTGGAATATTATTATTCTGAAGGAGAAGATGTGATGAGATTTGGAAAGACTGAAGAAAATCCTTTGGATTATGATGTGGTAATCATTGACGAAGCCTCTATGATTGATATATTACTTATGAATGGACTGATGAACGCTATAGTACCAGGGACCAGGCTGATATTTGTAGGAGATTCGGACCAGTTGCCATCAGTTGGGGCAGGAAATGTTCTTAGAGATATAATTGATAGTGAAGTTATTTATTCAGTAAAACTTACAGAAATTTTTAGGCAGGCCAAAGAAAGTTTGATTGTTGTAAATGCACATAAAATTAACAAAGGGGAAAATCCAGACTGTAATGAAAAGGATAAGGATTTTTTCTTTCTACAAAAAAATAGCGAAAAGGATATGCTAGAAACTATCAAGGATTTATGTGTTAGGAGGTTACCGGCATATTTTAAAGAGTGTGATGCTATGAAGGACATGCAGCTTCTTACTCCGGTAAGAAAAGGCTTGCTGGGAAGTATTAATTTAAATAAAGAAATGCAGGCTGTGCTGAATCCATCCAATCCTGATTTGGCGGAACAGAAATATGGAGAAAAGATTTTTAGGGTTAATGACAAGGTAATGCAGATAAAAAACAATTATCAAATGACTTGGAAGCGTATTGAAGATTTTACAGAAGGTCAGGGTGTTTTTAATGGTGATGTGGGATTTATAAGCCATATTGATAAGGAATTTAACGAGGTCGTCGTTGTATTTGATGATAGTAAGTATGTTACTTATGATGTAACACACCTAGATGAGCTGGAATTGGCTTATGCGGTGACAGTTCATAAAAGCCAAGGAAGTGAATTCCCTATAGTCATAATGCCTGTAACTTGGTTCCCGCCAGTACTAGCTACCAGAAATCTGCTCTACACAGCTGTGACCAGGGGAAAACAGGCTGTTGTTTTAGTAGGTTCTATGAACAAAATGTATGCTATGGTCCAAAACAATAGAATAACGGACAGATTTACAGGATTGAAAGCAAGACTACAAAGCTTATTGTAATTTTACGGAAGTAGGAAGAGATATGGTGGGATTTTCATTAAAAACTGGGGGTAAAGATGACACTGAATCTGGATAAAGTTGAGAGTCTCAGAGAAATGATATTAGATTTATGTTTTCCATCAAATATTTATTGCATTTGCTGCGGAAATTTAATTGATAAGAGCAGAGTGTACTCTTTATGTGACCAATGCTTGGAATCTTTAAACTGGGCCAATGGCAGAACTTGTAGTAAATGTGGGAAGGTTCTGGCTGATACTGAAAAAAGAAAGCTTCTTGATGAAATCAGAGAGGAGCTGGAACTGTGTGATGACTGTAAAAATAACAATTTTTACTTTGACCGTGGGTTCACTTGTATGCAATATGGTTCTGTAGAAAAAGAAATGGTACATAAATATAAATTTAATGGTTGTGCCTATATGGGTGAAAAGCTAGGCAAAATTTTGCTGGATCGGATTTTACTGGAGAATTTGAGGGTGGACATGGTTATGTCAGTTCCTATGCATCCAAAAAACCAGTTGAAACGAGGGTATAATCAATCAGAACTTATGGCGAAAGTAGTTGCCAAAGGACTGGGTGTAGTCTATAATAATCGAGTGCTCCTTCGAAAACATTATAAAGCCCCCATGAACAAGTTGGATGCAGAGCAACGGCATGCAAATGTCAAAGATTCTTATGGAATAGCAGAAGAATCCCTAAGACTGCAAAGAGAACGCATATTGTTAATAGACGATATATACACAACAGGAAGCACTGTGGATGAGTGTAGCAGGATTTTAATGGAAGCGGGGGCCGATAAAGTTTATGTATTGACTCTAGCAGCAGGAGCTAATTAAATAAAATTATTATGCTAATAGCAGCAAAATATATATTGAGATAAGGTGACTGTTCAGGTCTGTGGTTGAAAGTCCAAGCCAGTTACGGGCAAAAGGATCCACGTAAGCTGATCCGCGAGGCGGCAGTGATCATGGCGTAGCTTAGAAGTAAGTCCTCTGACAAAGTCAGGTAAAGGCAAGTGTGGGGTCAAAGACCAGGTCAGCTGAACAGTCACCCTATCTCAATATTTTTATATCTTTTTTTCAGAAAATTGTGGAAAATGTCGAACGTGGGTGATATAATATACTTAACAACTCAATAAAAGGGAGGGCATTTATATGAAGATTATAATTACTAGTAAAAACCTAAGTTCAAGTGACTATCTAAAGGATGCAATTGAGAAGAAGTTGGAAAGACTTAGTAAGTATTTCTCTAATGACATTATAGCAAATGTAATGGTTTCTGCGGAAAGTGATAAACAGAAGATAGAAGCAACTATAAATGCAGGAGGAACTATTTTTAGAGCAGAGGAGTCTGCAAATGTTGCTTATGATGCGATTGATGGAGTTGTTGATAAACTATCATCACAAATGTCAAGATTTAAGACAAAATTGCAGAGAAAGCATAAAGATAATAAGGGGTTCATGTTTGGAGAAATTCCAGACTATGATAATGAAACAGAAGAGATAACGGTTGTAAAGAAAAAGAAAATGGAGATTTGCCCCATGAACACGGAAGAAGCTGTTATGCAGATGGAATTGTTAGGACATGCATTCTTCGTATTCATGAATATGGATACAGAATCTGTAAATGTAGTATATAAAAGAAAGAATGGCAATTACGGCTTGATTGAAACTGTATATTAAATTTAAAACATAAAAACTATAGCAGGGATAAAAACCCTGCTATTTTTTCGTCTTACATTGTACTTTAGCTATTGAAAATACTACTTTTTTTTTGTACAATGGAAGGAGGGTACCAATGGGGATAGAATAGGGGAAAGCATATGCAGAATTATATTAGCAACATAGTTTCTGGTATTAGTATTACGGATGCTATAGATGTTTGTATTGTAGCATTTATAATATATAAAATACTGGGATTTATAAGGGAATCAAGAGCAGAGCAGTTAGTAAAGGGTCTGCTTGTTTTAGTGCTTGCAACCTTAGCCTCTGAGCAGTTTCATCTGTACACTTTAAATTGGATATTAAAGGGAACGATGACGTTGGGAGTTTTGGCTTTAGTTATAGTTTTTCAGCCTGAACTAAGAAGAGGATTGGAATATGTGGGAAGAAGCAAGTTAGTAAAGGCACCTTTCGGACAGTTTGATAAGGATAAAGCTAAAAATATTACTGCTCAGTTTATAAAAGCAGTTGACGATTTTTCGGCCAATAAAGTAGGTGCACTTATTATATTAGAGAGAGAAACCTCTTTAACAGATATTGCTGAAACAGGTACTATATTAAATGCGGAGATATCGACCGAACTTCTAGGAAACATTTTCTATGAGGGGGCTCCACTACATGATGGTGCTGTTATTGTAAGAGGGGATAAAATTTATGCGGCTGGATGCGTGCTTCCATTAACGCAGAATAAAAATTTATCCAAAGAACTTGGAACAAGGCATAGGGCAGGTATTGGTATTACGGAAAATTCTGACGCCATTACGCTTATTGTTTCAGAGGAAACGGGAATTATTTCAATAGCTGTGGATGGCAAATTATCTAGATTCTTGGATATTAAAACGGTTGAGAAGACTTTGCTTAATTTGTTTTTGAATGCCACAGGTGATGAAAAGAATGTAGCAGCAAAAAGTCTGGCTGCAATTTTCAATATGTTGGGGAGAAAAAACGATGCTGCAAAATAAGAATTTTACGAAATTACTTTCAATAGTGTTGGCGATTTTCTTGTGGGTATACGTAGCTGCTGTTGAGAATCCACCAACAAAAGTTAAGATACCAAACGTGCCAATTAAGCTTGTAAATGTAGAGAGCTTAAATCAAAGAGGATTGGCCATTAGTTCTGATGAAGATTATTTTATGGATATTGTTATAGAAGGAACTCGCTCTGATGTATTAAAGATTTCGGCTAATGACATAATTGCCACAGCTGATGTGTTTGGATATGGGGTAGGTGAAAATTATATCCCAGTAACGGTAACACTTCCTGATTCAGTAAGTGTAGCAAACCAGAAAACCACTAGGCTTACTATAAACATAGAAGAACTAGTTTCAGTATATAAACCGGTAAATGTCATCTTTAACGGGGCTATTGATTCTAAACTAGAGGCTACAGTCTTTAGCATGACTCCTGAGGAAGTGGAAGTTAAAGGTGCTAAATCAAGAGTTGCTAGTGTGAAATCAGTAAATGCAACTATTGATGTATCGAAGCTTACAAGCAAATCTCAAGCATTTACAACGGAGTTATCTACTGTAGATTCAAAAGGCCAAAGTGTAAAGAACATTAAATTGTCCTCTGATACTGCTGATATTGAAGCAGCCGTATATCAAATAAAAGAAGTTCCTTTAGAGGTGGAAGTTAAAGGTGAAGTAGATAAGGCGTATCAGGTTACGGATATGAACGTTCCACATAAGGTAAAAATAAAGGGATTAAAAGAAGATTTAGAAAAAATAAGTAAAGTAACGGCAGATCCGATTGATATAAGTAAAGTGACCGGTACTACTGGAATCCCGCTCTCTGTAAAACTGCCTAAGGGAGTCATGCTGGCACAAGAATCACAAAAGGCAGCAGTGAGCATAGATATAAAAGGCATAAGTGTGAAGGAATTTGAGATACCAAGCAGCAGTATTACTGCACTCGGACTTGGAGAAAAACTTTCACTTGTAATAAATACACAGAGTGTTAAGGTCAAAGTCTCAGGGAAAGAGGCCGATGTAGAAAAACTAACAGCTGATGACATTGGGCTTTCTATTGATTTGACAGGGCTTGGAGCAGGAATTTATACGGTTCCTCTGAAGGCTGAAAAAGAAGGTGGCATATCTGAGATTGTGGAAACACCTAGTGAAATTCATATAACGATTAACGAGGCTGTATAACCTCGTTTTTCGTATTTTTTAATACGGAGTGGCGAAGCCACATTTTTTATACATACATTTAGGAGGACTATTTTAATGGGTAGATTGTTTGGAACTGACGGAGTAAGAGGCATAGCAAATTCAGAGCTGACTCCGGAACTGGCTTTTAATCTAGGTAAAGTGGGTGCTTATGTACTTAGCAAAGAAGAGCAGAGACCAGTTGTTCTAATTGGTAAAGATACAAGAATATCAGGAGATATGCTGGAGGATGCGTTAAGTGCAGGCATCCTTGCTATGGGCGGAAATGTTATAAAGGTTGGAGTTTTACCTACGCCTGCAGTTGCATATCTTGTAAAGTATTATAAAGCAACAGCTGGTGTAGTAATATCAGCGTCACATAATACTTTTGAGTACAATGGCATTAAATTTTTTAATTCAGAAGGTTTTAAGCTGGATGATGAATTAGAAGAACAGATTGAAGACATTATTATTAGAAATATTGATATAAACAGCCACATTACAGGGGATAGACTAGGGCGATGCTTAGCAGCAGAGGATGATGCGCTTGATTTATATGTAAAATTCCTTGAGAGCACGATAGATACCAGACTTGATGGAATGAAGATTGTTTTAGATTGTGCAAATGGAGCATCTTATAAAGTGGCAGAAAGAGTTTTCAGTGACTTAGGTGCAGATATTACAGTAATAGCAAATAACCCAGATGGGATTAATATTAATGCAGGATGTGGTTCTACTCATCCTGAAAATTTACAGGCTCGAGTGATAGCAAAGAAGGCTGACTTAGGGCTTGCTTTTGATGGTGACGCAGATAGATTGATTGCTGTTGATGAACTCGGCCGCATTATTGATGGAGATAAAACTATAGTAATGTGTGCAAAAATGCTTAAAGACACAGGCCTTCTAGCAAAGGATAAAGTTACGGCTACAGTTATGAGCAATCTCGGATTTCATAAAGCTGTAGAAGAAATGGGATGTAATGTTGAAGTTACCCAGGTTGGGGATCGATATGTTCTGGAAAGTATGCTTAAAACTGGTGGTGTAATAGGTGGAGAACAGTCAGGGCATATTATTTTCTTAAATTATACGACTACTGGTGACGGTATATTATCTGCATTGCAGCTTGTTAAGGCTATTAAAGCCAGTGAAAAGAAACCTTCTGAAATGTCAGATGAAATCATCATTTATCCGCAGGTTTTGAAAAATGCAGCCATCAAAAATGAAAATAAGAAAAAGTATATGGAGGACCCTGAAGTCAGTGCAGAAATTGCAAGGGTAGAGACATTAATGGCTGGAGAAGGAAGGGTATTAATCAGACCTTCAGGAACAGAACCACTTGTAAGAGTTATGATTGAGGGGCAGAATATAGAAGATATAACAAAATTAGCGCAGGAACTAGCACTTTTGATAACAAAGAGATTGGGATAGGAGGACACTTAATATGTGTGGAATAGTAGGTTACGTAGGTAAAAGGAATATAAGAGATGCAAAAGACATCATTCTCGATGGATTAAAAAAATTAGAATATAGAGGATATGACTCATCAGGTATTGCTTTAAATATAGGAGGCAGACTTGAAGTAAGAAAACATGTCGGAAGAATTACGAACCTTGAAAATCTTATGGCAGGTGAGACTTTAAACAGTAATATAGGTATAGGTCATACCAGATGGGCTACGCATGGGGCCCCATCTGATTTGAACTCACACCCACATTGCAATAGCGATGGATCAATAGCTGTAGTTCATAATGGTATTATTGAAAACTATGTAGAAATAAAAGAATGGCTGTCAAAAGAATTTGGAGTTGTTTTTAAATCTGAAACGGATACGGAAGTGATTGCGCATCTTATTGGTATTTATTATGATGGAGATCTTCAGGAGGCTGTTTACAAAGCTGTTGACAAAATGAGAGGTGCTTATGCAATTGGTGTTGTAGCAGCATCTGAACCTGATAAAATTGTTGCGGTAAGAAAAGATGCTCCTCTTATTGCAGGACTTGGAGAAGGATGTAATTTTATAGCCTCTGATATTCCTGCGCTTTTAAAGCATGTTAGAAAAATTTATTTAATTGAAAACAATGAGACCGTTGTAGTTACAGCAGATGATGTGAAAATTTATAATGAGGCCCGTAAAGAGATAAAACGTGAAGTTTTTCATGTGACTTGGGACGCTGAAGCAGCTGAAAAGGAAGGCTATGACCACTTTATGCTGAAGGAAATACATGAACAGCCAAAAGGAATTTATGAGACTTTAAATAGACGTATTGAAGAAGATGGTAGTATCAAGCTTGATGGCATTAATATGACGAAGGAAGATATCGAAGGCTTTAACAAAGTATTTATTGTTGCCTGTGGCACGGCTTATCACGCAGGGTTAGTTGGCAAATTTGTAATAGAAAATCTTGCAAAGATTCCGGTTGAAATCGATGTGGCTTCGGAATTTAGGTATAGAGACCCATTTGTAGATGACAAAACATTGTTTATCGCTATTAGCCAATCTGGCGAAACGCTGGATACGTTAGCAGCACTACGAGAAGCAAAGAGCAAAGGCGCTAGAATATTATCAGTTGTCAATGTAGTAGGAAGTTCAGTTGCACGGGAATCAGACGATGTATTTTACACTTGGGCAGGCCCGGAAATTGCTGTTGCATCAACTAAGGCTTATACGACTCAGTTAATGTGTATGTATTTAATAGGACTTTACATGGGGCGCACTAAAGGTGTTATTGCTGATGAAAGATATAATCAGTATATGTCAGAGCTTAAGGAAATCCCAGAAAAGCTGACAAAATTGTTAGAAGGTGAATCGTCAATACGCGATTTAGCAAAAGAGCTATATAAGAGAGAGCAGGTTTTCTTTATTGGAAGAGGGCCTGATGCAGGTGTTTCTTATGAAGGTTCCTTAAAGCTGAAAGAAATTTCTTATATAAATTCTTTTGCAATTGCAGCAGGTGAATTGAAGCATGGCACTATTGCGCTTATAGAGAAGGATACACTTGTAATAGCTATTGCTACTCAGGATAAGTTATATGAAAAAATGCTTTCAAATATTCAGGAAGTAAAAGCAAGAGGTGCTTATGTAATAGGCGTTGCAAAAGAAGGTAATAAGGAGATTGAGAAGCAGGCAGATAAGGTTATTTATATTCCAGATTGTATAGATGAAGTGTCACCTCTTCTTTCTGTAGTGCCACTTCAAATTATGGCTTATTATATAGCCAAGGAAAGAGGATGCGATATTGATAAGCCAAAGAATTTGGCTAAGAGTGTAACTGTTGAATAGTTATACTGCCCATTTAAAAACTTATTAAAACTTAAAGTGTGTATTGGGAAAAGGGGAATTTTCATGGGAGTTTTAAAAGGGGACGGCAATAAGAAATCAGATAGATATTTGAAGCTGGCTGTAACTGCGGGTGTTATTGCAGTAGCAGTACTTGCTGTTATAATAATTAAGAGCGCTCTTGATGAAGATATGGCTGTTTCAGCAAAAAACACAAGTTCTGAAAAGAATACTGTAATAGCTGAGGCAGACAAACTGGCACTTGGATATTTTTATGATGAGGCATTGGAGGTTTTGGAAAAAAATCCGGAATTGACGGATGAAAATCTTACTGGGGATGCAATTCAGCTAAAGATAGCTGATATACAAAAACAAAAAGATTCTTTAATAAAATATGAAGGCGTAGTAGAACATGTTTTTTTCCACAGTCTGATTATTTATCCGGAGCTGGCTTTTGATAAGAAGGGACATCCAGCACAGGGGTATAATATGTGGATGACTACTGTTAAAGAATTTAAAGCTATGCTTCCAGAACTTTATAAAAGGGGTTACGTGCTTTATCCTTTAAATGAAACCATTAAAGTGAATGAAGACGGAAGCATAATGCCTAAAGACATTTACTTGCCAAAGGGTAAAAAACCATTAGTTATTTCTATAGATGATGTAAATTATTATGATTATATGAAGCCAGATGGATTTGCTAATCGATTAGTTATCGGATCGGATAAAAGAGTATGGACTGAAGTAATAAATCCTAAAGGAGAAACCCAATTAACTCGTGATGGCGATGTAATGCCGATTTTAGATGACTTTGTATTAAAACATCCGGACTTTTCATGGAAAGGTGCAAAGGGTGTGATAGCGCTGACTGGTTATGAAGGAGCATTGGGATATAGAATTACGGATGACTTACCAGAAGAGGCCAAATGGCAGCAGGAGGTTAAAGCTGTTGCAGATAATCTGAAAGCTGATGGATGGTTGTTTGCTTGTCATAGTTATACACATAATGGCTATTTTAGAACTGGAAAGGTCACCATGGCTCAAATGAAGTATGATACAGACAGATGGAAACAAAAAATTGAACCTTGGGTGGGGAAAACTAATATTTACATATCCCCTTTTGGCTGGCATTGGGATAACAAAAATTCAATACATAGATACATTGCGGATAGTGGATATAAAATATTCTGCCCTGTAGATATCAGCAGGAGAACTATATTTTATAAAGATATAATGGTTATGCCAAGAGTAAATCTAGATGGGTATACCATGCAGAAACGTCCAGATTTCGTAAATCAATATTACTATGATGTGAATAAGGTTTATGATTCGTCAAGACCAGAAGTAAATTACTAGGGGGTTAGAAATGGGAGAAAAACAAAGTATGATAATGGATAGATTCATGAGGAGATTATTTTGCTTTACTATAGGCGCTGTGTTAATCGTAGCATCTTTAGTGGGGCTATCTGGCTGTGGGCATAAAACAGCAGAAGAACAACAAGTAAATAAGCAATTGAAGCTTTATTTTGTAAATAATGACTTTATTGCAACTGGTGATGAAAGTAAGGGTGCATTAATAGCATATGATGAATCAATCTATTTACCTGAAAAGACGCCTAAAGGAATGACAGATGAAGAGGCTGCTTCTTATGCATATACAGAGGCTATTACTCACTTATGGGAAGTACCTAAAGAGTTAAAAAATGCGGACACATTAGTTTCTGAAAAGTTTGGAATGCATAACATTACATGCAAAGAAGGAACTGCTTATGTAGATTTAATCGGAGAAGATTTGAAAGGCAGTGGCGGATCTCTTGAAGAAACAGTGTTTATAAGTCAGATTGTAGAAACTCTTATAAACAGTTTCGATGAAATAGAACGAGTACAATTTTTAGTAGATGGTAAAGAGGCTGAAACGCTTATGGGCCACTGCGATACTACAGAGCCTTTCACAGGGAGCTTATTTAAGTAGCACCTTTAAATAAACGGAAAATGTTAAGAAAACACAATGAAGGAGATAAAGAAATGAATAAATATGAAATCAGAGATATTGCGTTAGCACCATCCGGACATCAAAAAATTGAGTGGGTTAAAAATAACATGCCGCTTCTGAGGGGTTTTGAAGAAGAGTTTGTAAAGACAAAGCCATTTGAGGGCATTAAGATAACACTTTCAGTACACCTTGAGGCTAAAACTGCATATTTATGTAAAGTATTAGCAGCAGGCGGTGCACAGATGTCAGTTACCGGAAGTAATGTGCTTTCTACACAGGATGACATTGCTGCGGCACTAGTTGAAGATGGGCTTATGGTTTATGCATATCATGGAGCAACTTCTGAAGAATATGAAAGACATATTGAGATGAGCCTTGAACATAGACCAAACATTATTATAGACGATGGTGGAGATCTTGTTGGTATGGTTCATAATAAGAGGCCTGATCTTGCTGAAGAAGTCTGGGGTGGCTGCGAAGAAACTACAACGGGTGTTATTAGACTTAAGGCGATGGAACGTGAAGGCGTTCTTAAGTTCCCTATGGTAGCGGTTAACGATGCACAGTGTAAGCACTTATTTGACAATAGATATGGCACAGGTCAGTCTGTTTGGGCTAGTATTATGACAAATACCAATCTAATAGTGGCTGGAAAAACTGTTGTTGTTGCTGGTTATGGATGGTGCTCAAGAGGCATTGCTATGAGAGCAGCAGCTATGGGTGCAAACGTAATCGTTACAGAGATTGATCCAGTGAAGGCTATTGAAGCCCGTATGGATGGGTATAGTGTAATGACTATGGCTAAGGCTGCACCATTAGGAGATATGTTTGTATCAGCTACAGGATGTAACCATACGATTACTATGGAACATATGCTTACTATGAAGGATAGAGCAATCTTGACAAACGCAGGACACTTTGACTGTGAAATCGATATGGCTGGGCTGGAAGAAGCATCCGTAGAAAAAATGGAAACCAGAAAAAACATTATGGGTTACAAACTTGCTAATGGCAGAATGGTAAATGTTATTGCTGAAGGCAGACTTGTAAATATTGCGGCTGCAGATGGGCACCCAGCAGAAATTATGGATATGAGTTTTGCGGTGCAAACTTTATCTGCACTATATATTAAGGAAAATCACAAGAGCTTAAAGAATGGTGTGATTGATGTATCAGCTGAAATCGATGATATTGTTTCAACTAGAAAGCTTGAAGCTTGGGGCATTGAGATTGATAAGCTTACTCCTGAACAGGAAAAGTATCTTAACAGCTGGCAGGTATAATAACCAATAGGACTAGGTTAAATTAGTTATTGAGTATTTCATATATACAAAAATTAAAAATGAAAACAGATTTATTAATCTAGAAAATAGTAACACATTATGGAGAAAAGACATATCATATCATACAAACAATAAATTTTAAAGGAGCAGGTGATTATAAATGTCAAACGGTTGTGGTTTATTTAATGGCGAAGGCGTTGATACTAGCTTACTGTTTTTCTTCTTGCTATTGGTGATTATCTTCTGTAATTGTTATAGCTAAATTAGTAGTACATCAACCCATATCAAAAGTCAGAAAAGGGGCGCTTCAATTGAAGCGCCCTACTTTTTTTATTTGTTACTAAATTCAACGATAGCATAAGGGCTGCCTTCTATATCACATATAGAAACACAAATAACAGAGGACTGATATTTTGTGTCAGTGGATAGTTTTACAAAAACTCTATCCCCTAAAGTGGCCTGCTTTTTATATTCTACTCGGAATTGTGCTACCCTAAAATCATCAGGAAGATAATTATAGGCAATTCTTACATATTGACCATTATTCATATGATTGTTTATATCAAGATGATGAATATTAACATCAAACTCCTCAACAACTTTGGTAGTTTCTGGTAGACATATATGTTTATCCTGGAATGATACGGAGTTACACGGGGTATCTGGATTAATGTCATATTGCTGCCACTCTTCGGGTGGAGTTTTAACAGGTCGTCCGGTTTCAGCATGAATAAAAACCCCCACAGAGTTTGAGGCGATAGCCAGTGCACCTTTGTCATCCCATATCATGCAGTGACGAAGTCCTGTGGCCGATTTAAAACCATAAGCTTGAGTACCAACCGTTATTTTGTCAAAAAGTTTAGGTAGACTAAAAATTTTCACTTGCCAGCAAGTAACTACTAATAGTTTGTTTTTTTCATCAAAATGATCAAGACCTACACCTAAGTCCTCCAATTGAAACATTACACAGTTTTGCATAGCATCTATAATCGCAGGAATAGTCCAGTTTCGGCGTTTGTCAGTTTCACTCATTTTTACACGGTCATTATATGTGTACATTTTAAATTCTCGCTTTTATTCTGCTGCACGTTCTTTCTTCACCAAGAATCTGCTGAATTTCCCAGATATCAGGTGATTGAGAACGACCCATTACAGCAATACGAATAACTGTGCTGACATCACCAACATGGCCTTTATACTGGTCAGGATTCTTTTTGTAATCCTTAGGTTTTGCAGCATATCCCAGTTCGGTACCAATACTTCTGATTTTATCGAACCACACAGACTGATCATCGTTATGGTCATAATTGTCTAAATAGGCAGTTAAAATGGCTTTTGCATCTTCATCACTTACATTTTCAGGATTAACATCTTCAATCTTGAAATAATCATCAAAAAAGTAACTAATAAATTCAAATATCTGTTTTGCAAAGATTAAATCCTTTCTTGGCTTCGCACCTTCACGTCCAAGATTAAGAATCTTTTCGATATACGCTTCATTCCCTTCAAAGAGAGAAAGAATCTCAGGTTTAAATTCTCTGGACCAGTCTTTCATAAATTTACAGAGGTCAGATGCAGGAATTTTAACAAGGACATCTTTACAGATATCATTTAATTTGTTTAAGTCAAATAACGCACCAGAATTGCTCATTTTTTCAACGGTAAATTCAAAGTCATTAATAGGAGCATCAGGATTGGCTATACGCCATTCTTCAAAGTTTGAGTTTAGAATGGTCATAAGATATTCCCTGACAGCAGCAGGGTGGTAACCTTCATTTCTATAGTAATCTAATGAAAGCTCAGGGTCCTTTCGTTTGGAAAGTTTTCTTTTATTGCCTTCTTCGTCGAGCTTCATAAGCTGCGCTGTGTGACAGAAAACTGGCATTTCAAATCCAAGTTTTTCAAATAATTCAACATGAATAGGAAGTGATGGTAACCATTCAGCGCCTCTTACCACGTGTGTAGTTCTCATAAAATGATCATCAACAACGTGTGCGAAGTGATAGGTTGGAATACCATTGGCTTTTAAGATTACTACATCCTGATTATTTTCAGGCATGGTTAAAGTCCCTCTGATACCATCCTCTACGGATATAGCCTTTACTTCTTCAGTTGGAAGTCCATGATTACCGTCAGATTTCAATCGAATAACATAAGATTTACCAGCATTTATATTTTCTTCAATTTCTTCAATAGAAAGGTTACGATTTACTGCCCATTTGCCATATATACCAAAGTTCTCCTTGTTTGCTTCCTGTTTTGCATGGATTTCTTCAAGTTCCTCAGAAGTCAGGAAACAAGGGTAAGCTTGTCCTTTCTGTATCAGTTCTTTTACAAAGCACTGATATATTTCGCCTCGCTGACTTTGGTAGTACGGACCGTAATTACCAATGTGACCGTCAATAGTAGCGCCCTCGTCAAAGTTGATGTCAAAAAATCGAAGGGAATTTATAATAACTTCTACAGCACCATCCACATAGCGCTTGTCATCAGTATCTTCAATTCTAAGATAGAAAGTACCACCACTTTGGTGAGCAAGCCTTTCATCAACAAAAGCGCCATAAAGGTTACCTAAGTGAATAAAACCTGTTGGGCTTGGCCCCAATCGGGTGACTTTTGCACCTGCGGGAAATTGTCTTTCTGGGAATATTTCCTCATAATCAGCAGGTGACTTAGTAATATGCGGAAATAGCAAATCCGCTAATTTATTGTAATTCATATTTCTCCTCCATTTGTTATTTAGTCAACGTAATCAAATGCTACGGGCTTAACATCTTTTGTAAGTGGGTAAAATTTATAACCTTTAGCCTGTAAATCCTCTAGGATACTTGGTAAAGCAGATAATGTATCGGATTTATTACTTAAGTCATGCATCAAAACAATAGACTTATTATATTTTTGTACACCGTTTACCACATTCGTGTAAATCTGATCTCTAGTAACAGTACTGGTGGCATCATCTGCGGAAACATTCCAGTCATAATATGTATAGCCTCTTCTTAACATTTCTGAAATAGTCTGCTGATAAACAGCTCTGTTGTAGGAATTAATACTGCCGCCTGGGAATCTAAAAATTTCGGGTTTTACACCTGTTACTTGTTCAAGCATTAACGCGGTCTGTGCAAAATCATCTAAGAATTCACTGGTTGATTGATATATAGTTGCATATTGGTGACAAGTACTATGAACTCCAATGGTGTGACCTTCATCAATCATCCTTTTGTATAATGCCTGAGATTCCATACTATCACTATAATTAATAAAAAAAGTTGCTTTTACGTTATGTTCTTTAAGTATATCCAAAATTTGGGGGGTTAAACTGGAAGGACCATCGTCAAAAGATAAATAAACGGATTTTGGTAAATCGTTATTGTATTTAAAATCGTTTTCAATTGCCAGCTTTGGGTATAGCTTTTGATATTCAAAAGAGGCTGTGGAATTTTCAGAATTATGGTGATCTAAGAGCATATTGGAATCAGAACTTACGGAAGGGCTTTTAGCAGTTACGGCTAAGCCATTTTCTTGAAGAACTTTTTTCATATGGTGATTAGAAATACCCATCAATACGCATGAAGATACAGAAAAAATAACAACTAGAGCCATAACTATTAATATTATATGTTTAAAAAAACGAACACTTCCAAAATACATTTTGACACCTTCCTTATAAGCTAAATAATATAATCTTAGTATAACATAAACCCAATATCTAGGACCACAAAAAAAGTTATTTTTTTAAAGCGCCACAGCAAAAAAATTATCAATATATCCTTTAGAATTCCTTGAAATTTGCCAAATATTTTGATAAAATGGGGGACAATAGTTTTAGATGAAGGAGAACGGTTATGATTAATTACGTAAGTACACGTGGAAGTATAAATGATAAAACAGCAGCACAGGCTGTTATACAGGGAATTTCAGAAGATAAAGGCCTTTATGTGCCTATGCAGCTGCCAACACTGCCATTTGAATTAGGAGAAATGGTGGGAAAGACATATCAAGAGATAGCTTTTAAAGTAATATCTGCATTTTTTACAGATTATACGGAGGAAGAAATGCAGGCTTGTGTAAAGGGAGCTTATGATAGCAAATTTGAAGAGAAGGAGGTAGCACCTCTTGTAAAAGGTGGTTCAGCCTATTTTTTAGAACTATATCATGGAAGAACAGCAGCTTTTAAGGATATGGCACTTTCTATCCTACCTTATCTTTTAACTACTGCAATGAAGAAAGAAAAAGAGGATAAAAGAATCTGTATACTGACTGCTACGTCTGGGGATACGGGAAAAGCAGCCCTTGAAGGCTTTGCTGATGTACCGGGCACTGAAATCATAGTTTTTTATCCGAATCAGGGAGTTAGCCAGATACAGGAAAGACAGATGGTTACCCAAGAGGGAGAGAACACCCATGTATTTGCCATTAAAGGGAACTTTGATGATGCTCAGACTGGCGTTAAGAGAATTTTTAACGATACGGAATTTGCATTAGAACTGGCTAAAATAAACTGTAAATTATCATCTGCAAATTCCATTAATATAGGAAGACTTGTTCCTCAGGTTGCTTACTATGTTTATTCTTATGCAAAGATGATGGAAAAAGGTGTGCTTAAAGCAGGCGAAAAGATGAATGTAGTTGTTCCAACAGGAAACTTTGGGAATATCCTTGCTGCTTACTATGCAAAGATGATGGGAATTCCTATGGGAAGATTAATTTGTGCTTCTAATGAAAATAAAGTTTTGACTGATTTTATAAATACAGGGGTATATGATATTAAGAGAGATTTCTATTTAACCAATTCACCATCAATGGACATCTTAATTTCCAGTAATCTTGAAAGATTATTATATCATTTATCTGGTGGAAATGCTGCAGAGATTAAGGGACTTATGGAAAGCCTTGACAAAGAAAAAATTTATAAAGTAGGGGACAAGATTCAGAGTGGATTAAAAGACTTTTATGCAGGATTTGCTACAATTGACGAAACAAATAATGCAATTGGTGCAATGTATAAAGCGAATGGTTATCTTATGGATACACACACTGCTGTTGCGTATAAAGTTTATCAGGATTATGTGGCAGCAACAGGAGACAATACGCCTACTGTCATAGCATCCACTGCAAGTGCCTATAAGTTTGCAGACAGTGTAGCTAAGTCTATTGGATTAGGTGAAGAAAAAGATGGGTTTGCATATGTTGAAGCACTTAATAAGAAAACTGGCGTGAGGATTCCAGCTGGATTAAAGGACCTTGAAAATAAAGAAATCAGGCATACAGGTGTACTTGATATTGAACAGATGAAACAATCAATTAAGGCTTTATTAGTATAGTGAGATTACAGGCTGTCTTAAATAAATAATTAGTTTGAGACAGCTTTTATTTAAGATGGAGGTAGAGGATGAATTACGAGCAAGTAATACATACTATGGAAAAGCAAAAAAGGGTTGCTCTTGTTGCTCATGATAACAGGAAGGCAGCATTAGTGGCGTGGTGTGAGGAAAATAAGCACACATTAAAGAGGCATTTTCTGTTAGGTACAGGCACTACTTCAAAATTGATTGCAGAAGCAACAGGTCTTCCTGTGAAAGGATTTAAAAGTGGGCCATTAGGAGGAGATCAGCAAATAGGCGCAAGAATCGCTCAAGGTGAGATTGATATGCTTATATTTTTCTGGGATCCACTTGAAGCTCAGCCCCATGATCCAGATGTAAAGGCATTACTTCGTATTGCTGCTGTTTATGATATACCAGTTGCCAACAATCGTGCAACTGCGGATTTTCTTATATCTTCGGAATACATGAATGGTGAATATAAACATGAAGTGTTTGATTACAATAAGATTCTTGAAGAAAGAGTGAAAAATCTTTCGAAATAAAATTGGCATATGACAACTGCTTTAAAATTATTGAACTAGAGGTGGGATTCTACTAGAACATTAACTGTAAAGCAGAGGTCATATAGTAAGGGTACTTTTATAGTATATCCATTAAAGATGTAACAGTCCCTACTCTAATGGGTAGTTTTTGCAAAAAAATTGCAAAATTATTCTTTTTGTTTATAGATTTATTCTTTTTTAAACAAAAAATAATAAAAATATTGAAATGCTGGTAATATTGTAGTATAATAGCAAATGCGTCTGATAAAAAGAAGCAATATAAACAAAAGAATAACTATGTGGAGGATTGACCGAGTGGCTAAGGAGCTCGCCTGGAAAGCGAGTAAGGTGTAACAGCCCCGTGGGTTCGAGTCCCATGTCCTCCGCCAAAGGAACGCTGAAATTTCAACGTTCCTTTTTCATTTTTTGGCACTTGTCGTAAAATTGTCGTAAAACACTTTTTCTATGCCTTTTTCTTAATAAATTCAGCTGACAAATCAGCAGCAATTGACTGATCTGTTTCTTCAAATAAATGAGTGTAAATATTTAGAGTTGTAGAAAGTTGACTATGACCTAACCGCTTACTAATCTGTAGCTTATCTTTTTGCAGATATGCAAGCATTGAAGTGTGTGTATGCCTTAATCCATGCAAGCCTATATTTCGTAGGTTGTTTTCTTTTAGAAATCGCGTGAACCATCTTTGCAGTACCTGAGGATACATTGGTTGCCCAAATTCTCCTTTTAGTATCGCAGGTGATTCTTCCCACTTTGTTCCTAAACGAATACGCTCCTTACTTTGTTGTAACTTCAATTTCTGTAACACTTCAATTACTTCTACAGGTAGAGATATTACACGATTTGATTTATCGGTCTTAGGAGTATCTTCATACACACCATGACCTCTCTCAATCATTCTGGTTCTTCTTATTTTTATCTCTTTTTTCTCCCAATCTACATCTTCCCAGTTTAGGCCTAAAATTTCGCCTTTACGCAATCCTCCAAATAAAGCGATATATATTGCCACTTTAAATTTTAAATCGTTGTTTTGCGTATTTTCAAGGCAATTAATTAACATTGAAACTTCTGATTTATCATAGTAGTTGGCTTCCTTGTGCTCCTTTTTTGGAAGTACAATATCTCTACATGGATTTTGAGGGATAATATCAAAAGTTACTGCAAACTGTAATATTGTCCTAAATGCAGAGTAATAGTTACGAATTGTTTTGGGAGCTCTTCTTGGTAGATCTACATTATCAGCACGACCTTTGTAGAGTTCGTTAATCCATTGCTGAATGTCAAGACGTTTTATTTTAGAGGCTTTCTTATCTTGGAAATATGGTTTAATAGCAACCTTGATTGAAGTCTTTATACTGAGCTGTGATGATTTTTTTAAATTTAGTTTTGCGTATTCTTCAAAGAATAAGTCGCATAAAGCTCCTACAGTAATGGTACTTGCTTTACTTATACTTCCAGATTCACATTCAACAAAAAATCTAGAAAGTTCTTTTTCAGCTTCACGATCTGAGCTACAATGTACCGTTTTACTATATCTGTTCGCTGTGCCTTTAAAATCGGCGCCGATACATACCTCTAAAAGGTATGAATCTTTTCCCCTCTTTCTATAAGTTCCCGGCATGTCATTACCTCCTTGGTGTTTTGATTTTGGGTACAAAAATACCCTTAAATGCTTGTGCTTTAAGGGCGGTAATGATACAATATGTTTGCGAGACATGGGTTGTATCATTACAACCTATATGCATTAGCTCCCAGCAATGGGGGCTTTTGTTTTTATATTAAGTTATCAAGGCTTACAAACCTTGCAAGGTTCATATCCTGCAGTAGTTGCATCAGTCTTTGTCTTAAAGTAAACTACATTTTCAGCTTTAATGCTATCTGCATATCTACAGTCTAATTTATGATATTTTTTTGTGCTACTATTACCTACATAAGTCGCCTCTGCCTGAGTCACTGATGTAGTATTATTATTATTAACCTGATTGTTGGTAGCAGGTGTAGCGCTTTGAATGTTTGAAGTATTATCTCCAGCATCTGCTATAGTTAATTGCGTTGAAGTATTTAAGCTGTATGTACTACCATTCGTAGTTAATACTATGTTGCCAGATTTCTCTGTACCATACACTTTAGCATTTGTGCCTGAAAATCTTTGTAATGCGGCTAAATGCGGATGCTTATAAGTGTTACCTGTCGCACAGCTTACTATTACTGTCTCAGGCTTAGTTTTTGCTAAGAAATCTGCACTTGATGCTGTGCTACTACCATGATGGCCAGCCTTTAACACATCAATATCACCAAACTTGCTTAAGTTTGCTTTTTCTACTGATTGTTCTGCGTCTCCCATAAATAATATTTTAGTATTATTGTAATCTAACTCTGATACTACACTATTATTATTTGGATCACCGTACGAACCGTCCATTTTCATTACCTTGTATTTAGCACCATTACCTAAGTCAATAGTAAGGTCTGTAGCTGTTGTATGAGCACACCCTTCAGCTGTTACAGCAGTTGCATACTCTTTATAAATATTTGTATCCGCTATTCTGCCATTGTCAATGACCTTGCCTACTTTATAAGCTCCAAGTACCGCTGGTAGTCCACCGATATGGTCCTCATGCTCATGAGTGGCTACCACTACATCTAAGTCACCATCTATATAAGGCTTAATATAATTAACAACAGTCTGAGCTGATTCCTTTGGTCCTGCATCTATAAGTATCTCAAATTGGCCTGCATCAATCAGTATGCTATCCCCTTGACCTACATTTATAAAATGTACCTTTGCTTCGGATGCAACTGGTATAGTAGTTACACTAGCACCGTTTTTTATAACTACAGTCTGGGTTGTCTGGTCCCAGCTTACATTTGCTCCGAAAGCCTCTAATACGGCTCTGATAGGGAGGTACGTTCTATCATCTTTAACAAGTGCAGCTGTATCATTTGGAATTTTTACACCATTTTTTAAAATGTAATTTGCTCCGATTGGTACTTCAACTTTTACGCCGTCTTTTTCAACAATTGCTGTTTGAGAAGCCTGATCCCAGCTAACTTGACATCCATAGGATTCCATAGCAATTCTTAGAGGGACTTGCGTACGATTAGAGTTGTCCACAAATGGTGCACCTGTACTATTGTTAAAGTTTACTTTTGTACCATTAATATCAATGCCAACACCAGCAAAAGCTAATGTTGTTGAGCTTGTAATTAACAGTACAGTTAAAATAGTTGATAAAAATTTTCTCATAATCTTCTCCTTAATTTATTAAAATACATGTCATATAGTTAATACTACACTTTTTAATAAATTAATGCTGTCGTATTTTGACGAATTATAAAAATTATCCAACATGTCTTAAAGTTTCTAATACATCCACACTATACATTTTATCATAATCTCTATTGTTGATATGCTCCATCTCGTGGTCATAGGCTTTTATTTGTGTTTCAGAGTTAAGCTTTGCATTTATAAAAATAGTAAAGCTATCATCAGTATTATATATCGTGAGACCTCTTATTGTGGTAGGCATGTCTAATAGATGCACCTGTATATATTCCAATTATTCATCACCCTTTAATCTTTTTACCATATCAATAACCAATTGAATGTCGTTTTTGCTGACTTTTCTAGAGGCATCAAATAGCATTTTTAAATCTTGGTCTTCATATATTTCTTGAGCTATTGCTGCAGCTTCTGGGTCAAGATAGTATCCTTCTTGTTGCTTTTCTTTTACAGAATCCCATTCAAATAAATCATTAGGGTCAATTCCATATATCTTACATAATAAAGAAATACTATCAACATCAGGGCGGCTTACACCATTTTCCCAATTAGAAATAGTCTTTTTGTTTATTCCAGTTTTCTGCTCCACATCGTCTTGCGTCATGCCTTTTTTTTTCCTAGCTTCTTTAAGCTTATCATTTAGTCCCATGTTTTTTTCACCTCTTATCTATATAATACCTAAAAATCTTGGAATGTCAAGATAAAATTATCCAAAAATATTGGATAAAATTATTGACATCCAACGAAATGGGAGTTAATATATAGAAAAAGTCCAATATGTTGGGATAGAGAAAGGAGGTTACTACAATATGACGGTAGCAGAAAAAATTAAATTAATTATTCGTGATGAAGGATACAAGCAGTATGTTGTTGCAAAAAAAGCAGGAATGAGCGCAAAACAATTTAATGCACTTCTAAATGGAAGAAAAACTTTTACGGTAGACTATCTACCACAAATATGCATTGCAATAAATAAAACTCCAAGTGAAGTGTTAGGTTTTAATGAAATACGCAGTTAGGAGGTAATAACGTGGAAAACATAGTATTTGACAGCCACGAAGCAGCAGAGTACTTACATATACATTATGACACAGTAATTAAGAGCGCCCGCCGTGGTGAAATTCCACACTTTAAAGTGGGAAGAAAGTTATTGTTTAGGAAAGAGAGCATTGATGAATTTATCAGACAGCAAGAAGAAGGTGATTCTAATGACATATGCGCAGCAACGTAAACTAGAACGGCGCGAATCTAGGACAAGCATTCAGATACATAAAGCTCTAATAGGGCAGCTTAAGCCCTCTGATATAGAGATAGTTAAGAATTTAAGAGAGGAAGGTAAAAAGTATGCGTTCAAAAGAAGAAATTAGTACAGAAATCAAGAAGGTCAAGACAGCGCGAAAGGCAGCTGTAAAAAAATTGGACCGTTGCAATGAAAGGTTGGAAGAACTGTACATTGAATTAGAGGAGGTGGTAATGTGTCAAAGCAGCTAGAGCGTTATCGTAGTCGAAGATTTAAACAACTAATACGAAGCTGCACAACTGTAATTTTCGGCACAATGCTAATTTGTACAGGAATTAATTTTCATGCAGATTACAGGCTACAGCAGGAACTGGACACAGTGAAAATGCAGCAGACCGATACACTCAATACTCTGATGTACCACAGAATGTATACGGAGCCAGAGCTGACAGATGCGGATCCAATAACAAAACTGGAGAAGAGGGAGCTAGTTAGCTTAGGAAAATTTAGGATAACTCATTACTGCAGTTGTTCAAAATGTTGTGGTAAAGACGATGGCATAACCTATACCGGAACAAAAGCAACTGTCGGTAGAACCATTGGTGTAGATCCGGAGGTCATACCTCTTGGCAGCACAGTGTACATAGATGGACAAGCCTTTGTGGCTGAGGACGTCGGTGGTGGAATAAGTGGTAACCGGATTGATATGTTTGTAGGGAGCCATCAGGAAGCTATTGAAAAAGGTGTGTATGAGAGTGAGGTGTTTATAGAAATATGAAGATAGTTGAGAATGCAGGGACAATGATGTTAATGCCAGCAGCGCCAGGGACTTGCCCTATATGCGCTACTAAACATGATCCTAATATGCCACATAACAGAGATAGTCTTTACTATCAAGTTAGATTTCAAATGGAAAATGGTAGAGGACCTACTTGGTTAGATGCAATGGAACATTGTTCAGATATAGTGAAAGAAATGTGGACAGAGGCATTAAAAGAGCATGGAATAAATTTAGACAAAGAAAAAGCACCTACAGAGGCGGCAACCTCAGACGTAAGTGCACATTCAAATAATCAAGTTAAGAATACATCAGACAGTAAAAGCTGTCAAGATGCATTAAATAATATTTAAAGGAGATTAGATAGATGAAAACAATTTTTGAGTTAAACATTCATGAGTTATCTCAGACCCTTGCAGACGGCAGTCTGGCAAAATTAGCTGATTCGATTAAGAATCTTGAAAAGAACAGTGCAATAGATTGCGGAAAGCCAGAGCAACAAACAAATGCAGCTCCTGTTGTAACTGAAGCACCGGGAATGACTGTCCCCGTAACAGTTCAACAAAATACTGCTGTTCCACAGGTACAACAGGCTCCATTCGTTCAGCAGCCGATTCCAACAACAATGCCTGTATCAGCACCAGTACCAACTCAGCAACCTCAGATGCAGCCACAGGTTATGCAGCAAAGTGCATTACCGGTAACAGAAACCGTATATACAATGGAACAGCTTGCCATGGCAGGTATGCAGGTATGTGATGCTGGAAAGAGAAATGAAGTTGTTGCCTTACTTACATCCTTTGGTGTATCAGCACTTACTGAACTGCCAAAAGAACAGTATGGCGCCTATGCAACAAAACTTAGGGAAATGGGGGCTAAACTTTAATGGCAAAAGAAAATATGGAGAGAGCGCATGCCTTGCTGTCGGCATCTGCTGCAGCCAGGTGGCTGACCTGTACACCTTCAGCAAGGCTTGAAGAAACCTTGCCAGAACAGACTTCAGAATATGCAGATGAAGGCTCACTTGCCCATGAAATTGGGGAACTGAAAGTTAAAAAGACGTTTATAGAGCCTATGACTCCTACAAAGTTTAAAAACGCACTAAAGAAGCTTCAGCAGAAGCCTTTATACCAAAATGAAATGCTGGGCTTTACAGATGAATACCTGGATTACATAGAGAAAACAGTACATGGATTTACATCGCCGCCTTACATTGCCGTAGAGAAGAAAATTAATTTTTCTGCTTTCGTTCCGGAGGGATTCGGAACCGTTGACTGCATTATAATCGGCGGGGGAAAGATGCACATAATTGATTTTAAATATGGAAAAGGTGTTCCGGTCTCAGCAGAGGATAATCCTCAGATGAAGCTTTATGCACTTGGAGCATATATGGAATATTCATTTCTTTATCCTGTTGAAACAATACGCATGACAATAGTTCAGCCAAGATTAGACAGTACATCGGAATATGAAATTTCAAAGTCAGAATTACTTATGTGGGGTGAACTTATTAAACCTGTTGCCATAAGAGCATTTAACGGGGAAGGAGAGTTTATGCCTTCTGAATATGCCTGCAAGTTTTGCAGGGCGAAGTCACTCTGCAGGGCAAGAATGGATTTTAATATGGAACTGGAACCTGAAAAAGGAAAGTTGCCACCTCTCATATCAAATGAAGAAGTAGGAGCTATCCTGCAGAGAGCCAGAGACATTGCAAAATGGGTAAAAAATCTTGAAGAATATGCGTTGAACACCTGCCTTTCTGGTGGAATAATCCCAGGGTGGAAAGCAGTAGAGGGGCGCAGCAACCGAGAATTTATTGACCAGGATTCAGCGTTTAAAAAACTAATTGATGGAGCAATCGTAGAGGAAACTATGCTTTATAAGAGGGAACCCATAACCCTTACAAAGGTAGAGGAACTTCTTGGCAAAAAACAATTTAAGGAGATCCTGGAAGAATGCGTTGCTAAAAAAGAAGGTAAGCCAGCCCTTGCTGCAGAGTCAGATAAAAGAGAAGCTATACAAAATAAAATAACGCCGGAAGAGGCATTCAAGAATACGGAGGATAAATAATTATGGCAAATTTAACACAAGTAACAACAGGCACAGTACGTTTGAGCTATGCTCACTTATTTCAGCCTTATGCGCATCAGCCAGGGCAGGACGCAAAATACAGCACTACTATCTTAGTACCAAAATCAGATATTGCAACAAAACAAAGAATTGATGAAGCAGTCAATGCAGCTATTCAGTCCGGTATTTCTGAAAAGTGGGGCGGACAGAGACCTCCTATCTTAGCAATACCCGTATACGACGGAGACGGTGCTAGACCAAGTGATGGCATGCCTTTTGGAGCAGAATGCAAGGGGCACTGGGTATTTACAGCTTCAAGTAAGCAACCGATTTCAGTAGTTGATATGAATATTCAGCCCATACTAAATCAAAGTGAGGTATACAGTGGCATGTTTGCCAGAGTGTCTGTACAGTTCTTCCCATATAACAGTAATGGAAAGAAGGGGATAGGCTGTGGGCTTGGACCAGTACAGAAGGTTTCTGATGGAGAACCTTTGGGAGGCGGTATTTCTGCGGAGGCTGCTTTTGGTGGCACTAATTTTGCCCAGCCGGTTCAGCAAGTTCTACCAGTTCAAAGTTATGGACAACCTGCACAGGCCATGCAGCCAGTCCAGAATTATGGTCAGCCAGTTCAACCAATACAGCCTACATATCAACAGCCTGTGACGCAGATTGATCCAGTAACGGGATTACCAATTGCTCCAGGAGGAGTTATGGGAATATGAGGCACTTATCAGTTGATATAGAAACTTTCAGCAGTGTGGATATTACAAAAGCGGGATTGTACAAGTGTGTACAGTCCCCTGATTTTATGATACTGCTATTTGCCTATAGCTTTGATGGTGAGCCGGTAAAGATTATAGATCTTGCTTGCGGAGAAACATTTCCACCGGAAGTCTTGTTCGCACTTGCGGATCCAAATGTAATTAAGCATGCCTATAATGCAGCGTTTGAATGGTACTGCCTGAATAAGTACGGACATTCACCGCTTGAACAGTGGAAATGTACTATGCTGCACGGCCTTTATTGCGGATATACAGCGGGACTGGCGGCCACAGGTGACGCATTGGGTTTACCAAAAGACAAGAAAAAGCTTACAACAGGAAAGGCCTTAATAAAATTGTTCTGCACTCCCTGTAAACCGACAAAGTCAAACGGCGGAAGAAAAAGAAACTGGCCAGCACATGAACCTGAAAAGTGGAGTCTTTTTAAAGAGTACTGCGTTCAGGATGTAGTAACAGAAATGGAAATCGAGAGACGCCTTTCAGCTTTCCCTGTACCAGAAGAAGTGCAAAGTGAATGGGTGCTTGACCAGATTATTAATGCCAGAGGAGTTGCCCTGGACAAAGAATTAATTGATGGGGCCTTAAGTTGCAGCGAAATGATTACACAGGAATTAATGGCCGAGGCGGTAGAAATATCTGGCCTTGATAATCCTAAAAGTGTACAGCAGCTGACTAAATGGCTGGAAGTTGAAACAGGAGAAGAAGTAGACAACCTGAGAAAGGAAACCGTAAAAGATTTAATAAAGGATACGGAAAACGATTTAGCAAGACGCATGCTTGAAATAAGGCAGGAGCTTTCTAAGACTTCTGTAAAAAAATATACGGCTATGGACACGGCTATGTGCTCCGATGAAAGAGTAAGAGGATTGTTACAGTTTTACGGAGCGAACAGGACCGGTAGATGGGCGGGAAGATTAGTTCAGGTGCAGAATCTACCGCGAAATTCCATGGATGATACTATGCTGGGTCTAGCAAGGGAGCTTGTAAGAAAAAAAAGGCTGGAAGATTTAAAAATTATCTTTGGGAACATTCCTGATACTCTTTCACAACTGATAAGAACAGCCTTTATACCTGCAGAGGGCAAAACATTTTATGTAGCAGACTTCTCAGCCATTGAAGCCAGGGTTATTGCGTGGTTAGCAGGAGAGCAATGGAGACTGGATGTATTCGCTACTCATGGAAAAATATATGAGGCCTCTGCATCTGCAATGTTTGGTATACCTATCGAGAAGATAAAAAAGGGAAATCCGGAATACGCCCTAAGGCAGAAAGGAAAGATTGCGGAGCTTGCTCTTGGTTACCAGGGAGCTTCAGGGGCATTAATTACTATGGGAGCTTTGAAAATGGGACTAGCCGAGGAAGAACTACCGGACATTGTCAGAAGGTGGAGAAGCTCCAATAAACGAATTGTTGATCTTTGGTATGCAATTGAAAATGCAGCTATTTCAGTAATGAAAAACGGACAGCCGGCAGGAGTGAAAAACTTGATTTTCGCAAGAGAAGCAGACTATAGGACAGGTCAGGATTTTTTAACAGTATTGCTGCCCTCAGGAAGAAAATTGTTCTATGTAAAGCCTTTTTTATCTCCTAACCAATGGGGTAATGATAGCATCCATTATTATGGTATGGATCAGCAGACAAAAAAATGGACAGTGGTAGACACTTACGGAGGAAAACTTGTTGAAAATATTGTGCAGGCGATTGCCAGGGATTGCTTGATGGTAAGCATCACGAGACTATCTCAGGCAGGATACCACCCGGTTTTTCATATTCACGATGAAGTGATATGTGATGATTTAGACGCTGACATAGATAATATGTGCACAATCATGGGAGAACCTATTCCATGGGCGCCGGGATTGATTTTAAAAGCAGAGGGATTTACCACAAACTACTATAAGAAGGAGTAATCGGCTATGAATTATGACCGTCAAATTAAAATAAGCTCAGCAGGAAACAGAAAATCAGTTTCATGGCCACAGCAGACTCTGTGGTGGAGTGAATTTGTAGAAAAATTAAAAATACCCGTAAGAGGAACAGAAAAACTGGAAGCCTATCTTGCACTGCCTAAATCAAAGCAGGATGAATTAAAAGATGCTGGCGGATTTGTAGGAGGCCTTGTACAGGGTCAGAGAAAAGCAGCCAATGTAACAGGAAGAGATTTAATTACTCTTGACCTTGATAACATCCCCTCTGAGGCAACTAATGATGTTATATGCAGAATAGAAGCACTGGGGTGCGGATATGCCATATACAGTACAAGAAAGCATGAACCAGTTAGGCCAAGACTTCGAATATTACTGCCAATTGACAGGACGGTCACAGTTGATGAATACGAACCAATAGCAAGAAAAATAGCAGGGATTATAGGCATAGAACTATGTGACCCTTCCACATTCCAGGCATCACGTTTAATGTATTGGCCAAGCTGCTGCGCTGACAGTAAATATCTTTTCACCTGCAGTGATAAACCTATGCTGTCAGCCGATGGAGTACTTGCAATGTATGGTGACTGGCATAATATGTCCGAGTGGCCACAGATACCGGGTACACTGCAAAGCACCCAAAGGCTCCTACAAAAACAAGGAGACCCAACAGAAAAGAATGGTGTAGTGGGGGCATTCTGTAAGATTTATGACGTGTACAAAGTAATTGATGAACTTATTCCAGGGACCTATGAACCCTGTGATATTGGAGAACGATTTACATTTACCGGAGGATCTACCACCGGGGGAGCAGTTATATATGAAAACGGTAAATTTATTTACTCACATCATGCTACGGACCCCGCAGGAGGAAGGCTATGTAATGCTTTTGATTTGGTAAGGCTTCATAAATTCGGTGAACTTGATGAGGAAGCCAAGCCCGATACTCCTACAAACAAACTGCCTTCTTACACGGCTATGTGTCAATTTGCAGTCTCTGATATAAACGTAACAGCGCTGCTTAATGCAGAAAGATATGATAACGCTGTAGAAAGTTTCGGCCAGATTCCAAAAGAGACGGAGAACTGGATTAAACTTCTCTCAGTAGCACCTCAGTCAGGAAATCCGGATAAAACAATTGATAATATTATTATCATATTAGAGAATGACCCTCTGCTTAAAGAAAAGCTTGCATTTGATGAATTTGCAAACAGGGGGCTGGTATTAGGAAACTTGCCATGGGACAAGAGAGAGGAAAGACGGCAATGGACAGATGTGGATGATGCAGGGCTGAGACACTACATAGAAAAAGTATACCGGATAACGGGCAAGGAGAAGCTGCTTGATGCAACTGCACTAGTAGCACACAAGAATACCATTAATGACGTAAAGGACTATTTAAACAAACTTGAATGGGATGGAGTTAAGCGCCTTGATACTTTGCTTTCAGACTACTTAGGGGCAGAGGATAGCAACTATACCAGAGCAGTAATAAGAAAAAGTTTAGCAGCCGCTGTGGCCAGGGTAATTGTGCCTGGAATCAAATATGACTATATGCCTATTTTTTCAGGTCCTCAGGGACTTGGCAAAAGCACATTCTTAAGGCTTTTAGGGAAGCACTGGTATTCTGACAGCTTGCAGACTTTTGAAGGCAAAGAAGCTTCGGAAATGGTACAGGGAACCTGGATAAATGAAATAGGCGAATTAAACGGGCTTACTAAATCAGAGACCAATTCGGTAAAGCAGTTTCTATCTAAGACAGTGGATATATACAGAGAAGCGTATGGCCGCAGGACTTCCAGTTTTCCACGTAGATGCGTTTTTTTCGGGACTACAAATGACAGTGAGTTCTTAAGGGATAAAACGGGAAATAGAAGATTCTGGCCAGTGGATGTAGGAATTAACGAGCCGATCAAAAATGTGTTTAGCCAGCTCGAAGATGAAGTAGGACAGATATGGGCTGAAGCTTTTACGGTATGGAGACTGGGAGAACCTTTATACATGTCCGGAGAAGTAGAACAGGAAGCCATGAAGCAGCAAGAAGAACACAGAGAGTGCAACAGTAAGGAAGGCCTTATAATTGAGTTCTTAGAAAGACCGATTCCTCCTGATTGGGATAAAAGAAATATTGGTGAGAGGCGTCTTTATTGGAGTGGTGAGTTTAACAGGACCGGAGGCGAAACGATGCCAAGAGACAAGATATGCGCAGTAGAGATATGGTGCGAATGTTTTAACGGAGAGGCTAAATTCATGAAGAAATCTGATACCAGAGAAATCAATGAAATTCTGGGCACTTTGCAGGGTTGGAAAAAGCAAAAAACCAGTGGGAGGTTTGGAACTTACGGGCTTCAAAGAGGTTATATTAAAGTGTCTACATTCTAGTGTCTACATTCTTAAAAATTCGTCTACATTTGCGGAGAATGTAGACAAACAAAATCTACATTGTCTACATTCTTATTTAAAATGTAGACAAGAATGTAGACAGTTAAAAAGATTGAAAAACACACATTTATTTATATGTGTCTACATTGTCTACATTCTATATCTATATAGATAATAAATAGGTAAATAGGCATATATATACACGCCTGACACGCCTACACGCGTAAAAAGATACGCATGTGTATGCGTATGCGCGTAGCAATAACTGTGCCAAAGGAGAAATAGCATGAAAGAAAAAGTAATAGAGGAATATTTGAGACAAAGAGTGAAAGGTCTCGGAGGCAAGGCGTATAAATTTGAATCGCCGGGCAATGCGGGTGTACCAGACAGACTTGTGGTGTTACCGGGAGGGAGAATCTGTTTTGTAGAGCTGAAAAATGAGACAGGCAGATTATCCAGCATACAGAAAAACAAGATTAGAGAACTTAAAAATCTCGGCTGTGATGTGATTGTGGCATACAGTAAGGACGATGTTGACCGGTTTATTTCCTGTTGCCAAGAGGTGATGGAGGAATGAAGTTTATACCGCATGAGTATCAAAGATATTGTATAAACAGAATGCTTTCGGATAAAGCTTTAGGATTGTTCCTCGATATGGGACTTGGTAAAACGGTAATCACTCTTACCGCAATTAATGACCTTAAGTATAACCGGTTTGAAGTTAGCAAAATCCTTGTAGTAGCCCCAAAGAAAGTAGCTGAAACTACGTGGGGAAAAGAAGCTTCTAAATGGGATCACTTACAGTTACTAAGAGTCATTACTGTGCTTGGCAGCCAAAGTAGAAGAATCAGAGCGTTAAATACACCCGCTGATATATACGTTATAAACCGCGAAAACGTACCGTGGTTAGTTGAATATTACCGAAATGCGTGGCCGTTTGATATGGTTATCGTAGATGAGTTTTCCAGTTTTAAAAGTCACCAGGCGAAAAGATTTAAGAGCCTTACCTGGGTAAGAGATAAGATATACAGATTTGTAGGTCTTACCGGTACACCTGCACCAAACGGACTTCTGGATTTATGGGCCCAGGTGTATCTTCTGGATAAAGGGGAGCGACTCGGTAAAAAGATAACGCATTATCGTGAAAGGTATTTTGAACCTGATCAGAGAGACAGAGATCATGTTTTCAGTTACGCACCAAAGCCAGGAGCAGAGGAAGCAATAAAGACAGCTATATCAGACATATGCGTTTCCATGAAAGCGGAAGACTACTTACAGCTGCCTGATTGTTTATCAGTAACGGTTCCTGTGGTTCTGGATGATAAAGCTGTAAAAGCTTATGAAAAACTGGAGAAGGAAATGCTACTTACAGTTGATGAGAATACTATCGACGCAGGTTCGGCAGCAGTGCTTACAAATAAGCTTTTACAGCTATGTAACGGGGCAGTATATGACGAAAATAGGGAAGTAGTAGAAATCCACAATTGCAAGCTTGAAGCCTTTACAGAACTGGTGGAAGCTTTAAATGGCCAGCCGGCATTAGTATTTTATAATTTCCAGCATGATAAAGCGAGAATTATTAAAGCTACAGCCAAAATGGGGCTTGAAGTTAGGGAACTCAAAACTCCACAAGATGCAGACGATTGGAACAGCAGGCAGATTGATATTCTTCTTGCGCATCCAGCAAGCGCAGCTTATGGACTTAATCTTCAGGAAGGTGGAAATCATGTGATATGGTTTGGGCTTAACTGGTCATTAGAACTTTATCAGCAGGCCAATGCAAGACTACATCGTCAGGGGCAGAAAGAGAAAGTTATTATACACCATCTTGTTGTTGAAGGCGGCAGAGACGAGGACGTTATAGAAGCACTTGAGGATAAGAGTGCAACTCAGGAATCATTAATGCAGAGCTTAAAAGCAAGAATAGATAAATACAAGTAGGAGCAATTTATGGGAAGAGGAATAAAGGCAGGTAAGAAAAAAGAAATTACGCCTAATAAGAATTTTATGCTGATGGAAGAAGCTTATAGAGAAGGTTACAGCAAAGGCATAGAAAAGGGATACTGCCAGGGCAAAGATGATTACCTGGGTTTGTCTAATTTATTATTCCGGGCAGCAACAGCAAAAGAATTTGGATGGGGCCAAGAGGAATTTGAAATATTGGAAAAGAGCATAGATAAAATCACATCTAATGCAAACGAGAGAGGCATTGATGTGGTTGCACTTAACGAAGAACTGAGAAGTTCAATTGAGAATGAGGAGGATGAAATAATGTCAGGTAAAGCAAAATATTCGGAGGATAAATATATTAATTTAATTGAAAGTGGACTGGACAATAAGGAAATCTTTAAAAAGCTGAATGTCCCAACTGGTAGCCAGACAAGGGTTGGGAAACACATAGACAATCTTAGAAAGACCCACGGAGCATTAGAGGTGCACATTAAGGAGCCAGCAAAAGAAGTCATAACTGAAGCTGAAGGCATTAATTATGGCAAAGCTAAGGCACAGGAAATTATTGAGAAAAATCGTATAGATGTTGATAATATTATGAGCAGCATCGAAAACAAGAATAAAGCTTTAAAAGGAGAGAGCGTGGAAGATATGTTTAAGAAAAAGCCGGCAATTATTAATCCTGAATTTGAAGCTGCAGTACAGGATATGTTTCCACCAAAGAAAACACCAGAGGGAACTGTAGATGATGTTGCACCGGTCATTGCTCAAGATATAGATCCGGCTTATAGCTTTGATGGTACTGTAAAAGCTCCCTGTGAAACTTCCGCAGCAGTAGGAGTTATTAACTTCAGAGAAAAAGCAGAATTAGCGTTTAAGCGTGATATGGATGCTTATTCAGACAAGGTGTCCATGCTTACTGAAAAATTGAACAGCGGAGAAATTATTGACCTTGCTGACATAGTTGAATACAACAAGATAGCTGAAAAGTATAGAGGGGTATATGCCGATGAAGCAGCCATTGCCACCATGTAAGGATTGCAGTACCAGGGAACCGGCATGTCAGGGGAAATGTAAGAACTATTTGGAATATAGGAAAAAGTATGCTAAGTACCAGGCAATGGTTCAGGCAGAGAAAAATAAGCAACGGGATGTTGACGGTTTTAAATATCAACAAGTTACATACTGCAAAGGATTAGCTGGGAGGTGATAGGATGGCAGAACAAGACGTTTTAAAGATGGTGGCTACAGATGCTGCCAAAGAAGCTATTAAAATGATAAGAGAAGAGGAACGCAAGGACAAAAAGAAAAGAGCCTTTCAGAATACAAATCTTTTACTGGAGCATTATCTGGAACTTAAGGAATTCTGCAATAATGTTGTGTACGAAAGTGCATACGCAATTGATGTGGAACAGAGTAAACTTTATGAGATCATTGACCAGGTTACGGGAGAAGAAATCTCTGTACGAAGTTTAAAGCGTAGCAAGGAAGTGACCTTGATTATGTTGAATCATGTTGATACAGCGTTAAATTGCCTTTATAAAAAATGCAAGAATGATAGCAACTCTGACATGATGACTAAGTACAAGATAATACATCTATTGCATTTAGATCCTCTGATGCAAAAGTTGAATTGGAGTGAAAGAATTGTACAAGTTGCAATAAGACTCAATTGCTCTGAAAGTACAGTAAGGAGATGGCGTACAGAAATGGTGAATAAATTGGGTATTTACTTATATGGCGTGGAAGGATTGAATTTACTATTGTAAAGAGATATTATCGACTGACTATTATGTGACAAAAAGCTGACATTTACATGACATTTTTACTGTAGTAATATGGTATTGGTGAAAGATGTAAAGAATTTCTCCTTTTGAACCCCGTTACACACACTTTTATACCTGCTGGGTTATCTGGCAGGTATTTCTTTTGTCATATTATGTCGAATCATGTTTGTTGAAATATGGAATAATTGGGAATATGATAAAATGAAAAAGGAGAAAACTAAAAAATGAAACAAGATTATAAACACGTACCAGGAAACAGGACTTTGATGCCATACGTGGTGCAGATTTTAAATGAAAACGACGGAACATTAAGCTATGTGCAAGTGGTTTACATGGTGATGTTTAAATTCAACTTACCTACCAAAATGCTAAAAAAAGCATATAAAGAACTTGGATTTACAGGAAGCTATTTAAGAAAAATAGGAGCTTTAAAGCCTGACTCTAAGAAAGGAATATGGTCACTTCAAGAGGATTATATGAATCTAAGTTTTGACGAAGCAAAACGTATTACATATGACAAGTATGACATCTCGTTAGGTAGGAAATAATCGAGGGCACTTTTTTAGATTAAAAATATACGTTAGGATTTAAACAATATAAAACAAAAGAAGTAGCCGAAACTACTTCTTTTAAGATTTTTTATTTATTTGGTAGTATGATAAAGGTAAAAATGAGGAGGCAGTAATGGACCCATTTGGAATCTCCAATAATATTAATGAACAGTATAAAGAAAACATGAGAGCAATTGATAAGAAACATAAGGAAGACGAAGAATATAAGAAAAAGCTTCTTGATACTACTATGAACCTTAATGAAATAAAAAGTATAGTAGACCAGTTAAAGCTATCCGTTGAAGAATTTAACAATAGCAGTAACAAGATATCAAAAAGAATGTATTGGCTCACAGTTTCAATTGCTGTGTTAACAGTAATATATACCGTGGTTGCCATAATACAATTAATAAAAATGTCGCAATGAAGTTTAGAATCACCTCGGTGGTGGTTTCTTGAGTGAAAAAGAAGGTGAAAAAATGTGGTTTATCAAAGCTGAATTTTGGGACGAATTCCAAAGCTTAATAAAAGAGCGCCGCTATGAAAATGATTTACAAGAAGGGGTTTATAGAATTAAAAACATTGAGAAATTCTGCAAGGAGGGTAAAGGCGTTTCTTTTTACAACAGAAGAACTATAAATAATAAATTACTCAAAGAACTTGAAAAATATAAAAATGATAATAATTACCATGAATATGAAATGGATAAAATAAAAGAGCTCTAAGGGGTTCTTTTTTAATGCATCAAAACAAACAATAAGCAAGGGGTGAGGTGATGCCGAAAGCAAGAAGTCCTGACAGAGATAAAGCTTTTGAGATATATAAAGAACATGACGGAAAAGTTGATTTAGTGAATATTGCACAAAATCTTGGATTGTCAGCTGGTACCGTCAGAGGCTGGAAGAATAAAGACAAATGGGAACAGCGGTTGAATGGAACGCTCCAATCAGAAAATACGGAACGTTCCAAACGATCCGGGGCTCCTAAAAATAATAAAAATGCAGTAGGCCATGGGGCTCCGGAGGGAAATAAAAATTCGGAGAAGCATGGCTTTTTTTCTAAGTGGCTTCCAGCTGAGACAGCGGAGATTATGAAGTCCATAGAGAACCTGGACCCGCTTGATATTCTCTGGGATAATATTCAGCTGCAGTACACCGCTATTATCAGAGCGCAGAAGCTCATGTATGTAAAGGACCAGAAAGATATAACAACAACTAAAATTGGTGAAGGATACAGTGATACAGGAAGTAGTGAAAAGTGGGAAGTGCAACAGGCATGGGATAAACATGCTACTTTCCTGAATGCACAGTCAAGAGCTATGAAAACTCTAGAAGGTATGATGAAGCAATATGACGAACTGCTGCACAAGAACTGGGAGCTGGCCACAGAGGAACAGAAGCAGCGTATTGAGAACCTGAAAGCAAACACTGCTAAGATTAAGGGTGATGATCCTGATAATAATGGAAATGAAGATGATGGGTTCATGGAAGCTCTTTCTGGAAAGGTTGATGACGTATGGCAAGAGTAAAAAAAGCTATATTTAAGTTCAAGCCTTTTTCAAATAAGCAACTTAAGATACTTACTTGGTGGCTTCCTAATTCTCCAGTACATGATAAAGATGGAATAATAGCAGACGGAGCAATCCGATCAGGAAAGACGGTGTCAATGGCACTGTCTTTTATTATGTGGGCCATGTACACTTTCTCTGATGAGAACTTTGCCATGTGCGGTAAGACGATAGGGTCCTTTAGACGTAATGTGCTTACGGTGCTTAAGCTGATGCTTTGGTCCAGAGGGTACAAATGGAAAGACCACAGAGCTGACAATCTTCTGGAAGTTACCCGAAAAGGAGTAACAAATTACTTTTATATCTTTGGTGGTAAGGATGAACGCTCACAGGACCTTATTCAGGGTATTACCTTGGCTGGGGTCTTTTTCGATGAAGTTGCATTGATGCCCGAATCCTTTGTCAACCAGGCTACAGGGCGTTGCTCAGTAGAAGGTTCAAAGTTCTGGTTTAACTGCAACCCTGACGGACCATATCACTGGTTCAAAATAAACTGGATTGATAAAATTGTTGAAAAGAATATTATCTACCTACATTTCACCATGGACGACAACCTGTCCTTATCTGAGAAGATTAAGGCTCGTTACAGGGCAATGTATTCAGGTGTATTCTTCCAGCGATATATATTAGGGTTATGGGTAGTTGCCGAAGGTGTTATCTATGACATGTTTGATAAAGCAAAGCATGTGCTTGATGCAGTTACAGAGTTGGTTATAGATATTTACTATGTCAGCATTGACTACGGTACCCAAAATGCCACGGTATTTCTTCTATGGTGTAAGAACAATAGGGGGCAGTGGGTATGCATCAAAGAGTATTACTATTCTGGCAGGGATGAGGAAAGTCAGAAAACAGATACGGAATATGCAGATGATCTAAAAACTTTCTTAGGTGATATAAAACCAGCAAGGATAATCATTGACCCAAGTGCAGCTTCATTTATAGCAGAATTAAAAAAACGAGGTTACTACATAAAAAAAGCTAAAAATGATGTGTTAGATGGAATCCGTTTCGTAGCTTCTATGTTAAATCAAGAAAAAATATGTTTTTCCGCGGAATGCGTAAATACGATATTAGAGTTTAGTTCTTATATCTGGGACATTAAAGCATCTGAGAGAGGTGAAGATAAACCTATTAAACAACATGACCATGCTATGGATGCAATTCGATATTTCTGTTATACCATACTATACAAAGGTAGAGGGCTTAGAACATTCTAGGTTCTTTTTTTATTGGAGGTGATAGCACTGGGACTGATCAAGACACTGCAGAAAGGAGTGAAAGCAGGTATTATGGCAATTAGTGAAGCGAATCAAGAGCTGAATGATAGCAGAATACTGTTTCTTATAAATGAGTTTAACAGTTCTGAGAGGCGTACGTTGATGGAAACCGGGGAGAGATATTACCGTGTTGGAAACGATATTAAGAATCGGAAGAGCAAAGAGGGAAAGGCAAATAATAAGCTTGCACACTCTAAGTATAAAGGGGAAGTGGATGAAAAAGTTTCTTACCTACTTTCCCGAGATATTACGCTAAAAGGGAAAGATAAGAACTTAGTAGAACAGGTAAAAGATATACTGGGTAAGCGTTTTCAGTACCAGCTTTCCTTACTGGGATACGGAGCAAGTAACAAGGGGATTGGATGGTTACAACCATATATTGATCAAAATGGTAATTTAAAAACTATGGTTATTCCAGCAGAGCAGTGTATCCCAGTATGGCGTGATAGTTCTCATGAAGAATTAGACACCATGATTAGGGTTTATCCAACACTTGTATGGGAGTTTAATCAACGCAAGACAGTTACGAACGTTGAAGTCTGGACTCAAGACAGTGTTAAATATTATCGACTTTCAGGTACTTCACTCCTTATTCCGTACAATGTTATAAATCAAGAACAGAATGGCCCCATAGCACACTTTAAAAAAGGAGAAGAGTGGAAAACATGGGGGAAGGTTCCGTTTATTCCATTTAAGAATAATCATTTAGAATTGCCGGATATTGTATTTGTAAAGTCTCTTTTGGATGCTTATGATAGCTCTAGATCTGACGTGGCCGATTATGTAGAAGAGGTAAAAAATCTTATTTTTATTCTATATGGATACGGTGGTCAAGACATTCATGAATTTATGCGTAAATTAAATGAGGATAGGGCAATCCCGCTTGATGCGACAAAAGAAGATGGTGCAGGTGTAGATGCATTGACACCCTCAATGGACATTACAGCACTTAGAGAACACTATGAACAGCTTAAGCGAGATATTACGGAAGATGGTCAGACAATTAACAAGGACTTAGATAAGTTTGGAGCTTCCCCCTCCGGAGTTGCATTGAAATTTATGTATGCAGGTTTGGATTTAAAAGCTAATGCCATGGAAACACAGTTTAAATTTGCCCTTGATACTCTAATGTACTTTGTTGGAGTCTACCTCGGCGAAAATGGTATTGGAAGTAGTTCCGTGCCAGATATTGATGTAGTATTTAACAGAGATATGCAAATTAATGAATCGGAGAAAATTCAGAACTGTACTAATTCTAAAGGCACAATTTCAGATGAAACTATACTTGCTAATCATCCATGGGTCAAAGATGTTGAAACAGAAAAAGCAGCACTGCAACAGCAGAACCAAGAAGCTTTGCCATATAAGGATAAAATACCTATAGGTGGTTCAGATGGTAAAGAATAGTCAGTATTGGGAGAATCGTGTAGCAAAGAAAACATGGCAGACTTACAACGATCTTGAAGAGCGTAACTGGGCACTATTTGAAATGTATCAGGAAGCTTCAGGAAACATATCCAATGAACTCTACAAGGTTGCAGAAAGAATAAATGGCGGCAAAGCTGTCAGTCTTACAGATATGCATAAGTTTAATAGGCTCATGGGTCTCAAAAAAAGTTTTGAGAAAACCATTAGAGAATTAGTTGAGCAGACAGAGGAATTTGCAAAAGAAAACATGCAGCAAGGCTTTAAAGATACATATAAAGCAGCTAGAACAGCAATATCAAGTACAGCTTTTACAATGCCCGATAAAAGGCTTATGGATGAAATGCTGGATAGACCATGGAGAGGTGACAGTTTCTCATCCCGGCTTTGGAAGAACACTTCTATTTTGGCAAACAACTTGAATGAAAGTTTAGTAATCGGGTTACAGCAAGGCAAGACTATTTCAGAAATAAGTATAAAAATGGCTAACGATATGATGCAAGGTTTTAATGTAACACACAGGCTTGTACGGACTGAAACCATGCATTATCTTAATAACTCAGCAGTCAGAGCTTATAAAGATGCTGGAATAGAGTATGTACAGATTTGGGCAGCTGAAGATGAACGTACCTGCAAGCACTGTATGCAATACCATGAGAAGATTTATCCTATAGATAAGGCTCCAATTCTTCCAATACATGCACATTGCCGGTGTACATATTTACCAGTGACAGATAAGAGTTTAATACCGGCGCAACCAGTAGAGAGAAATACGTTTAAAAGGGTTGAATATAATTCACAGGGCGACTATTCTATTAAACTTAGTGGCTATAATAAAACCGTTAATAAAGGATTATCAGAAGCAGCTGAAAATGTCGCAAGGCTAGGTAGTAAAGACAATAAAGAACATTTACACCTTATAAACTTACGGACTGGAGAAAAGATTTTTTATTGTGCCGGCGAATATAGCGCTGTAGGGGGTCCAGAGTTTTGGAAATTCATTGATGCAAATAAGCAGACAGAAATAGCTTTTATTCATAATCATAATACAGACAGCTTTTTCTCTGAAACTGATATAAAAACTCTACTTATTTGTGAAAACATTTCAGCAATGATTGCAGTGAGAAATGACGGTGTTAAGTACATTGCAAAGAAAAAGAAAGGTGTTTCAGCCGTTACAAGTAGATTGGATGAATTGTATAAAGATGATATAGAAGCGTTGAATAATAAAGTTAAACAGGGTATAATACCTATGGAAGATAGGGCGGTATTAAGAGAAGAATTGATAGTAAATAATGCTCTTAGAGATTTTGTTGAGGAAGGGATTGAATTTGATGGAAGAGAGAAATGATAAGTGGCTTACACCAACTTTAAAGGAAGCACCATTTTATTATCCAGGAATTACTTTAGAAGAGTACGAAAGGGAACGCGAATATTTCCAAAATCATCAGACCCCAAAAGATATGATTAATTATGCTCCTTTGTGGAAACAGAAAGAGGGAAGTAAAAATTGAAAATAGTATGTTCTGAATGTGGTCATGAATTTGAATCTTCCAACGATATGCTGATGGAACGTCCTTATAAGGCCCAGTTCATAGAAGTATATTACAGCTGTCCAGGATGCGGCAATGATTTTAGAGTATGCTTACCTAATGCTGAAACTAAGAGATTGCAGAAACAGATAAGCATATCTGAAAAAGCTGGAAACGACACCAAAAAGCTCAAAGAAAAATTGAAGAAAGAATTAGATAGAATAAATGGTAGATAGCCGCTCAACATATGTTAGGCGGTATTTTTATAAGTTGATTTAAGACAGTCAGAAATGACTGTCTTTTGTTATATCCGCCCTTTTTTAGAAGTTGCAGGGCATAAAGAACAACAAGACTCTGAACCGGAAGCAACCGGTATATAAATGCTATGGAGGGAAAGAAAATGGATTGGCTAAAGAAGTTATTAGAAAACGCAAAAATTGTTGATGGAAAATTAGATATAGATGCACTTATGGAAGCTGTAAAAACGGAATTTCCTAAGAATGCTGTACCTAAGGAAACATACAACGATGTAGCGGGGCAGTTGAAAACCGCTAGTGGAACGATTGAGACTCTTAAGAAAGAGCACAAGGATGTGGAAACACTGCAGCAAACTATTAAAACTCATGAAGATACTATTAAAACGATGAAAACAGATCATGAGAAAGCTGTAAATGATATGGCTGTTAATGCTGCCATTGAAAAAGCCCTGACAAATAGTAAGGCAAAACATAGTGATTTGCTTGCAGAAAAGTTCGATCGTGAAAAGATTGTGGTTAAGGAAGGTACAGTAACGGGAGTCGATGAGCAACTAAAGGGCTTAAAAGAAAGTTATAAGGACCTATTTGAAGAAAAGCTGTCAGGTAATCCACCAGCAAGTCCGGATACCGGGAACTTAAAAGGCGGGAATACTTATGAGGCAATTTTAGCTAATGCAGATAATATGACCGCAGAAGAGATTGCGGCTCAGTTTTCAAATTTAAAGTAAAGAAAGGGTGATAAAGAATGTCAGTAGAAAAATTTAAACCTACATTATGGGAAGGCGCATTAATTGCGAACTTCCATTCAGTATCTATTTCAGATGCTATGTTTACAAAGCCAACAGAAATTAAAGGAAATAAGATTATTTTTAACAGAGTTGGTGGCGGCGCAATTAAAGATTATACAGGGGCTGTTGCATGGGATGAGATTAATACAACCCCTATTGAAATGACTTTTGGACAGAAAAAATATTTTGCTTTTGCGCTTGATGATTGCGATAAGGTGCAGCTAAAAGGCGATGTGATGACTGCAACAACAGCGGAACATGCAGCAGTATTAGCTGAAACTTATGACGGGTACAATCTAACAAAGCTGATTGCAGGAGTAAAAAGTGGCAACGCAATTGGTTCTGCTACAAATAAGATTCTGTTAGTGCCAAAGAATGCCTATGATTACATAGTTGACCTTGGTACTATTCTTGGAACGAACAAAGTTCCTAAGACAGATCGATTTGTAACAGTTAATTCTGTGATTTTAGGATTGTTGTCAAAAGATCCACGATTTACCGCTAATCCAAACGTTTTAGCAAATGGTGTGGTTGAGGGACAGAAAATTGGAGGAATGCAGGTAATGTGCTCAGAAGAACTACCAGCAAATAAGATTGTGGCACATCATAAGAGTGCTTTCGGTGCAGCTAAGCAGCTTGATGAAATCGAAGCCATGAGATTACAGTCTGCTTTCGCTGATGGCATTAGAGGCCTCTGTATGTATGATAATGTAACACTAAGAAGTGAAGCTATTTCTGTATTACATTATACTGCAGGTACGGTAGATGATACTCCGGCTACTAAGGTTGTTGTAACAAATACAGCGGAAAATCCAGTTAATACAAAAGCAGTTACAGTATAATGCGGGAGGGTTCGCCCTCCCTATTTATTAGGGGGTGAGTACCATCGAAGAAAGAATATTAGCATCCCTAAAGCTTAGGGTAAAAAATGTATCAGATGAATTGCTGAAAGACCTTACCACGGATGCTATAACTGATGTAAGGACATTTACCAATATATCCAAGGATGAGGAGTTACCTGGTGGATGTGAAACAATAGTAAAAGATTTAGTAGTCCGCAAAATAAATCGGTTAGGTTCAGAGGGAATTGCTTCTGAAAGCCACAGCGGTGTAAGTCAAACATACGAACCTGATTTACCTGAAGATATAAAAAAGAAACTAAATCGATTTAGGAGGCTGCCATGAGTATAAATCAAGAAATGCGTCCATTGATGTTGCAAAAGAGAAAAGATGGGGAGTCACCTACAGGCGCGGTAAAGTATGAGTGGGAAGACGTGAAAACTATTGACGTTGCTGTTTATAAAACAAATAGTACTTTAAATACTCAGAATGTTAGGTACAATGAAAGCTCTCATACGGGACTAACTTATGAAAAAGAAGTTGAGGAAAATCTGTATAGGCTAGTTGATGGTGAAAGAGTATATGATATAACGCTTGCAGACACTAAAAATAGACTCACATCGTTGCTTCTGAAGGAGATTGATACAAATGTCTAGTAATGATGATTTTGTAAGGTCAATAGAAGATGCCACATTACAGCTGATACAGCAGGTAAAAGGCAATACGAGAAGGGCATGCCTCTTTATTGAATCCGAAGCAAAGAAAAATTGCCCTCTAGATCAGGGGCCTTTGAGAGCTGCTATGTTTTCACAGGTAAACTCTACTTCAACAGAAATTGTTGGCACAGTAGGAAACAATAGTGAGACTGCACCTTATGTACACCAGGGGACTGGTATATATGCTGTTGAGGGGAATGGCAGACGAACCCCCTGGAAGTATAAAGCAACTGGAGGAAAATATAAAGGATGGCATGTAACAAGAGGACAGCGGGCAAAACCATTCTTGGATAAAGCCAAGATAGATAATAGGGTGAAAATAAACCATATGCTAGGGGGTGAGTAAATGCTGGAAGTTGTGATAAAACAGGTAATTGAAAGTATTACTAAGCCTATTATAGGTGATAAAAAAGTATTTCCGGTTATGGGTACTTGTAAGCCTCCACTTGTAACTTATACGATTACTCCAGTGGCTGGTGGAACGGTAAAGGAAAGCCAGATTGAAGTTAAGGCTATTGCTGGGGATATAGACAAGGCTATTGAAATTAGAGAGGCTATTTCTGGTAAGCTGGACATGACGGCAGATATTCCTTCAATAGAAGTGGGGAATATTGTTTTTCGGAGCGGGTTAGCTGGAGGAGGTATGCTCTTTAATGACAGTATACAAACGTGGGAGCTAAATAGTATTTTTATAATTACATGGAGGTGTAAAGATTGAGTGATAAAAACGAAATTATATTAGGTGCTGGAGAAGTATTCATGTATGAATTTACAGGAACAACGGTACCTGATACAGTAACGATTGAAACAGAGGGAAATAATGTAGGGCACTGCTCTGGGGGTTTTACAATAAACTATAAGCCGGAGAAATACGATGTAAAAAACCAATACGGTAAAACTGTTAAGTCTTTTATTACCAAAGAAGAAATAACAGCCAAAACTGGTATTTTAAGCTGGGATTTGAAAAGGCTTGAACTATTATCAACTGCAAAAATTACAGAGGATACGGTTAAAAAGCTACGTAAACTTACCTTTGGCGGCGGTGGTGCTTTAAAAACAGTATTATTGCGTTTTGTACATACAAAGTCTAATGGTAAAAAGATTCGTTTTACCATGATTGGCCAAGGCGGTAACGGCTTTTCTTTGGAGTTCGGAGAAAAGGAATTAACGGTAGACAGTGAAATTGCTGCTATCGAGTATGTTAAGAACTTTTTGGCTGAGTTTGAAGAAGAATTGGAGGGAACAGTAAATGGTTGATATCGATAGATATATGAATATTACTGAAGAGTTTATTTTTAAAGGTAAGAAGCTTCATGTGAAACAGCCCTCAGCTAAAGCTACTAAGGAAATAGGGAAACTTGAAACTGCTATGAATGAAGATAACGCATTAGATATGAAGTGCAAAATCACACAAATTGTATTAAACAACAATGAAGAAGGTGTGAACTTTGCCATTGAGGAAGTAGAAGAACTTCCTTTTAAGGTACAGGATGTAATAATAAGAAAAGTCACCGAAATGAAGGTGCAGGCAGATAATGACCCAAACTAAAACTCCCGATTCCAACAGGTCCCATCGGTGAGGCAATAGTATCAAAATATTTTAGTCAAGAAGAATGGGAAAAGCACTATTCATGCTGTACAACTGAAATAAAAGATATAAGCGAATATACAGGACTTAGCTTCAGTGAAGTTTTAGGACTGCCATATTCGCTCTATTTGTTGTATCGAAAAGAAGCATGGCTTCACGAGCTTAAGCATAGTGAATCGGGAAGAGAAATACTAAAAACATTGTGGAGATTACAGCAGACTGAAGCTAATACTGATTCAATTAGGCAGTTTGAGAAGATAAGGAAGGAGTGATTGTTTGGAAGCTGGAATAAGACTTGCGCCATTGCTTACAGAAATTAGAGTAGATATCAATGGCTTTAGAAATCAAATGAGCAGAGCTGCTGTTGAAGGCAGAAATGAAGCTGAAAGAATAAGCGAAGGGCTTTCAAATGTCACGAAAGTTGGAGATAAGCTGTCAAGCGTTGGTGGAACGTTAATAAAAAGTGTCACGTTGCCTTTAGCAGGAGCGGGTATTGCAGCAGGTAAGATGGCAATTGACTTTGAAAGTAGTTTTGCAAAGGTATCTACACTTTTAGATAGTAGTGTTGTTGATTATGGGAAGTATAAAAATGACCTTTTGGATGCATCTACAGAGAGCAAAGTTGCAGTTGATGAATTTTCGGAAGCTGTATATGGATCCATCTCTGCGGGGGTTGACCAGACTAAGGCAATACAGTTTACAACAGATGCAATGAAATTAGCAAAAGGTGGTTTTACTGATGGAGCAAAAGCGGTGGATGTAATGACTACCGCAATAAACGGTTATGGACTGAAAGCTGAGGATGCAAGTAAAATATCAGATATGCTTATTACAACACAAAACTTAGGTAAGACAACAGTTGATGAACTTGCATCTAGTATGGGTGCTGTAATACCAGTTGCTTCTTCTGTCAATTTTGGCATGGAAGAATTGTCTGCATCTTACGCACAACTTACCAAAAATGGTATTGCGACTGCAGAATCAGGAACTTATCTGAAATCTATGTTATCTGAATTAGGAAAAAGCGGCAGTATTACAGATAAGACCCTTAGAAGTTTAACGGGTAAAGGATTCGCTGATTTGAAGAAAGAAGGAAAATCTACATCAGAAATATTAATGCTTCTTAAAGAGACTGCTGAAAAAGATGGAAAAACTTTAAAGGATATGTTTGGTTCTGTAGAAGCTGGGTCCGCCGCATTGGTTTTGGCTAAGGGTGATGGTGAAGAGTATAACGGAATGCTTTCAGCTATGCAAGACAGTGCCGGTGCTACTCAAGATGCTTTTGACAAGATGGATGCAACACCAGCTCAAAAATTATCAGGGGCAATGAACTCTCTTAAAAACTCTGCTATAAAGCTAGGTGTCGAGTTAATACCTATAGCCACAAAGGCAGCTGAAGTTATATCCAAGCTTGCGGACAAATTAGCAGGATTATCCGATGAACAAAAAGAAAACATTGTTAAATGGGCAGGTATAGCGTTAGTTGCTGGTCCAGTTCTAAAGATGGTTGGCGGTGGTATAAGTACTTTTGTAAAATTTAAGTCAATCCTCGGTGGGACTTCTACAGCGCTTAGCTTATTAGGTGGAGGCATGGGAACCGCAACAACGGCTGCTTCTGGATTAGGTACAGCGGCGGGGGTAGCAGGGGGCGCTACAGGATTGGGTGGCATTGCAGCTGGCTTAGGGAGTGCAGCTATAGCAGCAGCACCTTTTGCATTAGCAATCGCTGGTGTCGGTGTAACTGCATATGCGGTACATAAAGAGCTATCAAAAGAAGTCATACCAACGGTAGATTTATTTGCAGATAAAGTTGAATATGCATCGGGTACTGTAAATACTGGTATGGGGAGTATGGCGACAAGCGTACAAACAAGTGTAACTAAAATTTCGGATGCAACCAAGACAGCCGTACAATCTTATGTGGACATGGATGATGAAGTAACAAAAGCACTATATAGCCAAGAAGTGAATCAAACCGTGATAACCGATAAAATTGCATCAGATATGGTAAGTAAATTTACAAGTATGGGCACCAGTATTAAGGATGCTGAGCAGAAGAATTATGAGGAACGTCTTGGAAATCTAAATAAATATTTTACTGATAGCTCCGCGCTCTCTGAAACTAGAGAAAGTGAAGTGTTACAGTTCATTACTACAAAGCATGAAGAAAGACAAAAAATAATAGATGATGCTACTTCAAGAATAACGCAAATATATGCGAATGCAAAAGAAGAGCATAGGAAAATTACAGAACAGGAAATGGAAGAGATTGAAAGTTTGCAGTCACAAATGAGAGACAATGCAATAACTCAACTATCCTCCACCGAAGAAGAGGCAGCTGTTATAAGACAGCGCATGAAAGATTATCAAGGAAGGCTTACGGCTGAAATGGCAGCGGAAATGATTACTAATGCTAATAAGGCAAGAGACGGTGAAATTAAAGCGGCAGAAAAGAAATATGATGAGACAATTAAGCAAGCGGCAAGGCTGAAAGAGGCTGGTGCCATTACGGAAAAAGAATATGAGGCAATGGTGACTGAAGCTAAGAAAACTAAGGATGATCAAGTTAAAGCTGCAAAAGATGCATGTAAAGGTGTAAAGGATGAGATAAAAAAAGCAACTCCAGGAATCGAGAAAGAAGTAAATACTCAGACTGGTAAAATTAAAACCTCATATGATAAGTTGAAAGAAGGTCTAGGGGGATTTTTCAGCTGGCTCTTCGGCCAAAATAAGGAAGCAGAAAAAGCAACTAAAAGATTAGAAACAACCAATACTGTCATAAATGAATCTGCTGCTACGGGCCTTGAATATGTTCCTTTTGATGGATACGTCACAGAACTACATAAAGGTGAAAGAGTATTAACTGCATCAGAAAATAAAGCCTATAACAGAGGGAGTCAGAGTGGTGGAGATACTTATATTTTTAACAGCCCTAAAGCTCTTACTCCGGCTGAAAGTGCAAGGCAGATGGTCAAGGCTAAGAGAGAAATGCTTCTTGATTTTTAGTGGAGGTGGTATATGGAGCTTGAATTAACCAATAAAGTAACAGGGCAAAGAATACAGTTACTATCAGAGAATAAAGATTTTATAATTCAAAAGGTAGACTTTGGACAGGTAAAAGGCAGACATAGTACTACGCAATATATAAACTTAGTAGGGAGTGAAATTGATGCGACAGTTCTTGGAACAAGGGACATATCAATAAAAGGTACAGTATGCAGTAGCGCTGCTAACAATTTAGCTGAAAAAAAGAGTAGATTAAATAGGCTTATAAATCCAAGGCATGATTTAATTATAAGTATAGGAAAGTATCAGATAAAAGCAAGACCAGACTCATCTATTAAATATGGTGTAGGTTATCAGGAGAATAATAATCTCTTTTGTGAGTTCTTAATTTCATGTAGTGCATATGAACCGGTTTTTAAGCGAATTAACGAAGAAGTATTTTATTATTCGAGTGCAAATAAAGTACCTTTGTTTCCTTTAATTATACCAAAATCAAAGGGTATATGCTTTGGTAAAATATCATCCATATCCACTAAAAATGTACCTAACGATGGAGATATAGAGACAGGCTTTGTAGTGAGGTTTATAGCAGATGAAGGGGGTGTTACTAACCCTAAAATAACAAATAATAAGACAGGTAAGTTTATAGAGGTTATTGTAAACATGCTAAAAGACGATATAGTGGAATTGTCCACAGTGACTGGAAATAAACATGTAAAGTTTATCCGGGGCAATACTGAAACAGATATTTTCAAATTAGTTTCCAAGAAATCCACCATGAGCATGACTCTTAATACTGGGGTGAATGATATAGCCATAACAGCTGCAAGAAACGCCTCTAACCTTAATAACATAATTAAATTTACCCCTTTATATTTGGAGGTGCAGGAATAATGGAAATCTATATACTTAATGAAAAGATGGACAGAATTGGTACTGTTGATGTATATCAATCCTTTAGCTGGAATACCTCATATAGTGATGTTGGCTCATTTGAATTACACTGCCCTGTAAAGTTGTTTGCCTTACTTAAAGAAGATAGGATTGTCCAAAACACAGAGGATGATAAGCACAACGGCATAATAGAACGCATTGAAAAGTCGCAGGATGATGAAGGTGTGGAAAAGCTGATAGTAAAGGGCAGAATGATAGAGGCATATTTAGACAGGAGAATTGCACTTGGCAGTTATACTTTTGTAGACATGCAGCCAGCACAGATTGCCTGTAATCTTATAACTCAAAATGTCATTGCTCCGTCAGATGCAAATAGAAAAATAGATATGCAAATAGGCGAACTTGTAAATGCTGACGAGGGGACAGTATGTTATGCCGGGGCAAATGAAAAAATTTTAGATATAACTAAAAAGCTATGCGATGCAGCGCAATTAGGCTTTAGGCTATATGCAGACGATGAAAACAAAAAGTTTATCTTTGATGTATTTAAAGGAGTAAACCGTACAGAAGAAGATAACACAACAACGTCTATAGAAGTACAAAAGGCTATAAATGTTTTAAATGCAGGGCATTTTGAAAACTATCTTACAGGGTGGAATCCGATAGATGGAGGCACCAATTATCAGGGTGAAGAAGTCTTGTCAGTAGAGCCTAATCCAAGACTGTTTAAAAAGACTAAAATAAAGGACAGATATGCTGAATACTGGAAAACCACAGGTAAGTTTAGACGTTGGGTATACTTCTTCCGGAAGGCTGGTTATATATACGGAGATATACAACTAAATAAGGACCACATTTATTATATAGATATAAAGTGTAGTAACCCAACAGATTCGGTACTTGGATACGGAATTATTGATAGTGAGGGGGGTTACACTTTTAACGTTGATAAAACAAGTGGATTTGAGAGATTTAACACCTTTTATGTACCTGAAAGTAGTGGAACATACAAGTTTGCAATGGCTTATGGTGAACTGCCAGAAATAGAAGGTTTAACGGTGGAAACTGAATATGGTGGAATGATAGATCTTACGGCTACTTTCGGTGTTGGAAAAGAACCAGACTTAGATTGGTGTAACAACAATATGTATTATGAAAATGGCATATGGAAGTATAAAGTTGAAATTATCAGTTTTATACCCAACAGTGCGGATCAGGTAGTGTTAAGTAGAGATAGAGATACTCTGGTTGAAGTAGAGTATCTTAAAAACATTACCAATGAATGTACCACAATTTATGTAAAAGGTGATGGAATAGATACTACTGTAAGTACTGGTAATATAGTAGGACTGTTACGTAAAGAACGTTTCTTGGACTTATCCGGAATAACCAGAGTAAGAGACAGTGTTACTATTCCAGAACCAAGTTATATAGCAATGCTTCAAACAAATGCAAAGGCCACACTAAGAAAATTAGTTGTAAATGAAATAATAGACGGTAAATTGTACCTACTAAGCAATAAAAAGTTTGGTAGGGATTTTTATTTAGGGGACATAGTCACATGTACAGATGACAGCATAGGCTTCTCCACAAACTTACGTATTACAGCTGCTACAGAAACTTGGGACATAAATGGATATCAGATAAGCGTAATTTTGGGGGATGATATCCCAGATATTTATGAAACAATAAAATTGGTCACGAAAGGAGCAAAATAAATGAGTATAACAATGAAGGCTATGCCTTTTGACTCTGAGGTTACATTAAACCCTCAAACAGGACAAGAGGAATATGATAGGGTTGCACACTCCAGAGATTTAGCTGACTGGCTGGCAGCATATTTCAGCAACGGTATTCTGGTTAGAGGTTCAGACTTATTAACAAATGAATTACAGGTGCTACACCTGTCTACCATGACTTGTGTAGTTAAGCCAGGAATAATCGTTATAAACGGGAGGACAGGCTTTCTTGAAGCACAAGAAACTATAGAGTTTTCTGTAGGTGAAAGTAATCCTAGAATAGACAGGGTTGTTGCAGAGCTAAACCTTGCAGAAAGAAATGTATATATAAAGATTTTAAAAGGTAGTGCCGCAGTCACTCCTGCAGTTCCGAATATCATACAAACTGAAGATGTTTATCAGATACCCCTTGCACAGGCAAGAATAAATGCTAATCAGTCCGTAATTGCCTCTGTAACGGATGAAAGAGCTGGGTATATCAGTAATGTGCTTTTAAATCAGGCTCCAAGGACAGACGTGCAAGCTGCAGAAATAAAAATATCTGAGGCTGTAAGGACATTATATGGACTATCTATAGATAATGCTAATGTAGATAAAACTTTGCAGAAATATATGCAAGGTGGACTATTGAATGCCTTACTAACTGGGTTCTATAAAACCTCTGATGTTGGGGATATTTTAACCACAGATACACTATTAAAAGCATTAAATAAATTACAAAACAAAATTAACATCGTAAGTGGTAGTGCTACAGCAAGCGGTACTAATCAGTCTATTAGTGTAGGATTTACACCTAAGTTAGTAATAACACAGTATAGTGATAATGATGGTATTGCTGCTGCAAACATATTCAGCACTAATGGTCGGATTAGTGTAAGTAGTGGTAAAGCTTATACAAGTGAGTACTCTGCTATTGTTCCAAATGGGTTTCAACAATCAGGCAGAAGTGGTACTGTAATATACTATACTGCTATAGGATAGGAGGATAAAGATGATAGTATTTGAAAATAAAGGCTTTCAAACTAGGAGTGATAAACCTAATGAGGATTGGACAGGTGAAGCAAAATTTATTGCTGAAGATGGTACAGAATTGGCAAATAAAATTCTTAGCCTATATCCTTATTATAATTTTGTTTTAGATAAAGAAGGCAAGCTAATTGACGTTGTTGCCATAGAAAAACCACCTACACCAGCACCAACAGAAGAAGAGGTCAGAGAAAAATATGAGTCCTTGTCCAAGGAATATATACATGACAAAGTTTCTGGGTATTCACATGATGATGAAACTAAAATAATACGAGAGTATCTGGCTAATATGGATAATGCAACCTATAAAACGGCATTTGAAGGCTATAACGTTTATGTAGAAGAATGTAAGCAAAGAGCACATAAAGAAGTTTATGGATAAATAGCAGAGGCAACTAACAGTCTTATATAACATGATACAGGCACGCATGGTGCGTGTTTTTTTAATGCATTTGAAAGAAGGTGGAAAATTGATAGTATTTAATCATTTGCCGGTTGAGCCATTAAGGGTTACAAGTAAATTCGGACCTAGAAATACAGGCATAAAGGGTGCTTCGACATACCATAAAGGCATTGACTTAGGCAGAGACTTTTCAAAGCCAGAAACGCCCATTTTGTCTGTGGCAGATGGCGTTGTCTTTAACAACTTCTGGAATGACTATAAGGGTTGGGTTGTTATAATCGACCATGGAGGTTTCAAAACCTTATATCAGCATTTAAAGGGCCAAAGTCCACTCGCAAAAGGACAGAAGATAAAAGCAGGAAATCAGATAGGCATTATGGGTGCATCAACCAGAAATATTAAAAATATGGCTATGCATCTACACATGGAGTTAATTGTAAATGGTAAGCAGATAGATCCATTACCATATTTACAAAATATACAGGAGGTAGAAGATATGACAGAAGCAGAGGTAAGAAAAATAGTTAAAGAAATGTTAGCAGGAAGTGGAGATACACCATCAAGCTGGGCTAAAGAAGCATGGGAAGAAGCTAAGAAAAACGGTATCACAGATGGAACAAAACCACAAGGAAGTGTAACCAAGGAACAAGTGGTAGTAATGCTTAATAGGGTAAAGTAGGAGGCTAAAATGAATTGGATTGCACAATATTGGCTAGAGGCATGTTTTGGGCTACTCTCCATAGCTGTGACATTTGGAGCCAAGCGAATATTTACTAAATTTAAAGCTATAAAAGAGGAACAGGCAGCACAGAGTAGGGGTATACAAGCGTTGCTCAGAGACAGTATTGTGCGAGCCTATTACCATTACTGCGATGACGAGGTTATAACTTTACATGGCTTGCAAAATGTAAATGCTATGTACGAGGAATACCATAATCTAGGCGGTAATGGAACAATTACAAAACTTGTAAATGATATAAGAAAATTTGAAGTAGTTGACAGGAGGGACAAAAATGAAAATTAATTGGAAATTAAGATTAAAAAATAAAACTACATTTGCTGCACTTGTTGCGTGTATTGTAGCTTTTGTATATCAAGTGCTTGGTATATTGGGAGTAACAGCTCCTATATCAGAGGACCAGTTTACACAGATTGCTGGACTTGTAGTTAACTTGCTTACTGCAATAGGGGTGCTGACAGACCCGACCACTTCAGGAACAGGGGACAGTCAGCAGGCCATGACGTATAAGCAACCTAAATAATAATTAGTTAAGCCACCTAGGAGTAATCCTGGGTGGCCACTATAATATTAACCAATTTTAGGTTAATATTATTTATATAAAATATAGAAAAATTATCTAAAAATTGTTGACATTTATTTTTATTTATATATAATAAGTATATGGATAATGATTCCATAAAGGAGAAGGAGGATATATTATGTTGACAGATTTCGGAAAAATGTGCAGAAAAATCAGGATTGATGCTGATGAGATTCTTGCGACTATGGCCGAAAGACTCGGAGTTGCAGCTTCATTCCTGTCGGCTGTTGAAAATGGAAGAAAAAATGTACCAGTAGGTTGGTGTGATGCAATTACTAAAGAATATAATTTATCTGATGCAGATGGGCAGAAATTAGTAATAGCAGCAGAAAATTCACAAAAACAAGTTAAAATTCAGCTTGAAAACTTAAAGTCTCAGGACAGGGATTTAGTTATGTCCTTTGCAAGAAAATTTGAACAGTTAAACTCAAAAGAAAAATCTGAGATTTATAAGATTCTAAAGAACGATTAAAAAGGGGTGATGAAGTTAGTGGACAGTTTTTATAGAGCTAAGCCTTTATCAAGGGAAGGTATCGCAAATATAGCTAAAAAAGTTAGAAGAATTTTTGGAATAAGCGATGATACATATTATGTTGATGTAATTGAATTGCTTGAAAAAACTATTCCTAAATTCATAGAAGAATTTCATTGTGAGGTTCGGCCTGATTATGAAATGCAGGAAATGGCAATAACATATCCCAATGAAAACAAAATTGAAATCCGCGAAAGTGTTTATCTGGGTGCAGTGCATGGAAATGGTAGAGATCGCTTTACAATTATCCATGAAATAGGGCATTATGTACTACATGATGAAATTTCAACGTGTTTTGCGAGAAGAAGCGAGAAAATAAAAACTTATGAAAATCCTGAATGGCAGGCTGACGCTTTTGCCGGAGAGTTTCTAATGCTCCGTACATTAATAGCCGATATGAGCTCTGTAAAGGTGGCTAATAAGTGTGGCGTTTCACCTGCTGCTGCGAGATATCAGTGCAAAAAAATAAATGAGATATAAAATCCCACTTACTTTTAAGTGTTTTGATAAATATAAACTGTTGATTGTTGGCGCAATCAACATTCATGGACACATGGCTCGCATGGTCCGCTCTCTTTTAAAGATTTCTTATTTTACCATAAATATGAGAAGAAATCAAGAGTTTTGTTTCGAGCCAGAAAGGAATATGGTGAGAACATGACTTATCCAATTGACCCAAATAGGAAAATAAAAGGATTTATCTTTAGAGCATCATTTACACGAGATGGTGTTACATATTATGCTAAGAATTATGGAAAAAGAGCATTTAAGATTCCTCTTTATTATTAGTTAATAAACATGTTTGACTGATAAATTACCAGGCAAAAACTTAACTATTGAAAATTATAATAAAGGAGGGATTCTTAAATGCTAAGTGTAATTAAAGAATATAAAGGTTTTTTTGTACTTGTTATAGTGATAATTGCTGTTGCCGTATTAATCTCTTTTGCGTCAAGCTTTTACTACTCATTCTTAGGGTTTGAAAGAGTAAAAGATTTAGATGGAGCAACAGACCGTGGAAAGACAATAATGACCAATTGGTTATACGCAGGGGTAGGACTTGATACAGATTATGTTAGCTATGAAGGAATAAATTGGGGTACCAATATTACAATTGAGGCTAAAGGTAAATCTGTAGAAGGAAAATATTTTGGATATAACACACAAGATGATTGCCATTACGTATATCTAGCCCCATTAATAATAGGCGGCGAAAAAGTCTACAAAATTAGTGAAGAAGCTTGCTGGATAACTGCGAATCCAACCGAATAAGTAAATACAGAGATGAAATTAAAGAATTATAATTTAGTTGTCGTAAAAGTTGTCGTAAAACTATAAATTTAGCTAACATTCATAAACATTTTTAAACATTAATAAAAAGGCTCAGCGTATTGGAATTAACACGTTTGAGCCTTTGTTAACATATTGTACCATTATCATAAATTTAAATTCGAGTCCCATGTCCTCCGCCAAAACAAAAAAGAGACTTTCGGGTCTCTTTTTGTTTTGCTTGGAGACAAGACGAGAATCCGCGATTTTTTGTTGCGTGATAGCCTATTCATATTTTATAGAGCAATAAAAAGGAACTTCTTCAGGACTCAAAGTATCCTGAAGAAGCTCACAATAAAATTTTAAAATACATTCAATTATACTAATTTAAAATCCCAAGCGAATCAAAAGGAAAGGCTCTAAAATATACAACCCCAGTGATTTCATTAACATTAATGAATCCAACCGCAGGGTCACGACTGTCAGAACTATGTTCTCTATTATCACCTAAGGCGAAAATACTATTTTCAGGCACTACATAAACGCCATCACCATAAGTAATATTTGTACCAATGTAGGGTTCATTTAGCTGAGTACCATTTCTATAAACATTGCCATTAGAAATAGTAATTACATCACCTTCAATACCAATCACTCTTTTAATCAATACTTTATGAGAGAAAGAGTTGAGCTTGATATTAGTGTTGAAAGTAACTATATCTCCATAATTAAATGAATTTTTATATGTAGATACTTTTTCTGTTAATAGTAAATCATGATTTTGTAAAGTTGGCTGCATGGATTCACCTAAAACAAAAGTTGGTTTTGTAATGAAAAATAATAATAAAATAAATATTATAAAAAATTTATACTCTTTAATGAAATTTTTAACCATAATAATCTCCCCAAATAATCTCCCAATATTTTTATACAAGTATAACATAAAATCTTTAAAATAGGATTAGAAAAATAAAAAATGAAGGTAACAGTTTACAAAGAAAATAAAAACTCGTTTCTTTTACTGTAATTAAAAATCACCGGTGAAAAAGTTAAAACAATTAATTTTATGAAAGAAAAGAGGTAAAAATTATGTCGTATACTAAATGTGAATTATTTGTTGATGCCCTTGCTGAAGAAGTGTTAAACATTAGTCCCAAGAATCATGAAAGATTTTGCTTTAAACCTAATAAGATTTTTAAAGATGATTTAGGCATAACTTCAACTGGAAAGTTAGTTATACTGTCAGAAGGGGATTACAGAATCACAGCTTCTGCTAATATCTATGGAGGTGCTGCTAATGATTTTGTACATTTTGGTTTTGATACTTTAGGCCGTGATGGAGAAACTGGTGCTGGAAAGTATTATGATTATTTACAGACTACAGTAAAATGTGACAGTTCTGGTAATGGAGCACAGATCTTTGGTAATGTTAGCGATGTTGCTCATTTCACGGCAGGTCAAGTTATTGGTTGCATATATCTTAGAGGAAATGAAAATACAGTAAATATTAAGGCCTGTTGCCCAATGATGACAATTGAAAAAATTGGATAATGTAAAAGTCTAAAATATAGCTCCTTTTTATGGGGCTATATTTTTTTACTTGGAATTTTACCTTTAGAATTGCAAGTGACGGGAAGCATAAAACCATATTGTTAAAATATACAATAAAGAAAGAAGTAAACAATATAAAACAATTTATATAACGTTGCGTTTGATGCTAGGCTTGTCAAGTGTTAGTGCTTTGGCGGATGAAGGGGATATTTGGCAAGAAAAAACATATCACAAACTCCTATTTCTTTTATTTTAGTAAATAAGGTTGACAAAAGCACGCATTATTGCGTGTTTTTTAATATACATTTTTTAAGCCCAAAGGGCAGAAAGAGAGGACAATATGTTAAAGAAGGAATTTTCAAAGAAGTATGATGGAGTAATTAGAGACATTGCTATTAAGCAGCAGGTGGACATGGGAACAGCCACAGATATGCTTATATACGAAATCAGAGTACACGCGGGTACTGTAAAGAGACAGGATACCTACATAGATGAGGTTGACTGGAAGCAGGCAAAAAAAGATTTAGACAGCATTACAGACTAGCAGCAAAGGAGCCCTCGGGCTCCTTATTTTTTATGAAATAAGGTGACAAAATGAAAACAAGCGCCTTTAATCACAAGTAACAAATAATAGTCCCCAATAATATATTGTAATATGTTGAATAAAAAGGAGGATATAGAATGAGAAGGGTTAGGAGATGTCAAAACATTTGTATTCCAATTAATCAAGTAAATCTAATATTTGACTCAAGAACAACATGGAGAGATCTTACTGTTTGGCTTAGATCTTATGTGCACACTAAACAGGGAGGATTAGGTGATTTAGATGCAATAAAGGAGAAATTGAATGCGGTACTGGTAAAATCTACCAATATTTTTAGTTTAATATTTGGAGAGCAGTCTGCCGATGAATACGTAGATCTGTGGAACAACTTTATTAATTATTATGATAAACTGATTGAAGCCCAAATCAGTGGAGACATGGAAACAGTAAATAAAAATAAAGAAAAGCTACAGGAAAATTCGGTGCAGACAGCTTGGTTTTTAGCACATATCAATCCTTACTGGACAGAAAGCGAATGGATAGAATTGCTCTCACTATATAATCAAATGTCCATTGACCAATCAACTGCACTTTTAAACAAAGACGATAAAAAAGATATATATGGATTTGATAAGCTCTTAACTCTCTCTTCGAGGATAGGAGACTATTACTCACAAGGCATACTTGACTATTTAATTTATACTAGTAGAGTCATGACATAATAAAATACATAGCAGAACTGTTGCAAAAGTGTTGCAGAATTATTTAAAATGTCAAAAAATAATTTATAAAATATATAAATAAATTTCAAAGGGGGACAAAAAACACAGGTGTGGAAATGGTTTGCAAGTATAATTAAGAAAAAATAAATCATTTCTTTAAAGGAGGAAACGAAAATGGAAGAAAACATGAAAAAACCGGCATTAGGAGTAGCACTGGCAATTATACTCTTCTTGTTTGGAAGTTTCGCTGTACAACTAGTTACAATAGGAACACCTGATGTGCATATGACGCTGATTTTTGCTACAGTATTTGCTGTAGTAATGCTTGCTATTTTTAACAAGACACCTTTATCACTTATAGAGGCAGGAGTTATTCACGGAACTAAGATAGCAACTATATCCATGATGATCCTGATGTTTATCGGAGTTATGATTCCTGCATGGATTGCAGCAGGAACAATTCCATCACTGATTTATTATGGGGTACAGATCATATCACCTTCAGTATTTTTACTGACTACGATCTTGGTATGCTCTTTATCATGTCTTGCAACCGGAACTTCCTGGGGTACTGCAGCAACTTTCGGTGTAGCACTTATGGGTATTGGAGGAGGCCTTGGTGTCGATCCTGCCATGACAGCAGGTGCTGTTATTTCAGGGGCTATCTTTGGTGATAAGCTGTCTCCAATTTCGGATACCGTTAACTTGTCATCCGCTACCTGTGAAGTTAATGTTTTCGCACATATTAAAAGTGTAGCTACTGCAACTGTACCTGGGTACATACTTGCTTTAGTAGTAGCAGTTGTTCTAGGAATGAAACATTCTAAAGGTCAAATTACCAGCGATCAAGTAAGTACTTTGCTTTCCGCATTGAGTACACACTTTAACGTAACACCACTTTACGCACTTATTAGTTTAATACCAATGATTCTGGTTGTGGTACTGGCATTAAGAAAGTTTAATGCACTTGCAACAATTGTAATTAGCGCAATGATAGGAATGATAATCGCTATTATATTTCAAGGCTATAACCTTCAAGAAATGATGTCCTTCATGAACTATGGTTATGTGATAGATACTGGAAATGTGGATGTGGACAAGCTGCTGAACAGAGGTGGTCTGCAGTCTATGATGTGGACCGTATCCATTGGATATTTGGGTCTCTCGTATGGTGGAATACTGGAAAAAACAGGGGTACTTGATACATTGCTGTTCAGTGCAAAAGCTATTACAAGTAATGCACGTAATTTAATATTAACTCACATGTTGGCAGGAATGGCAACGGTTATGGCAACAGCCAGCCCATATGTATGCATTTTGATCCCAGGCAGAATGTTTATTGCAGGTTACGACAAGTTAGGAATTAAAAGAACCGTTGCATCCAGAACCTTAGAACACTCTGGTATTTGTTTAGACCCTTTACTACCATGGTCGCTTGGGGCTGTTTACTTCTCAGGAGTACTTGGTGTCAGCCCTCTAGAGTACGCACCATATGCTGTATTGTGTTGGGCCGTGCCAATAATTGCAGCATTTTACGCTATAACAGGTATCTTCGTATGGAAAGAAGATTCTCCATTAAAAGATGCTGAATCGGAAAAAACAGTAGTTAAGACGAAAGCATAATTAAAGGGGTGAAAATAATGGAACTAGATGTATTGCTTAAAAATGGAATTATATATACAATGGAAGAAGAGGGCAAAACAGTTGAAGCATTGGGTATAAAAGATGGCAAAATTGTATTTGCAGGAAGCGACTGCGAAGCAGAGGGCTTTAACAGCTTAAATATAGTTAATTTACAGGGGCAGGCAGTTATTCCCGGTATGGCTGATTCTCACATGCATATGTATGCCTATTGCCAGAATCAGACTTCTGTCAACTTAGAGCAGGCCAAAAGTATGGATGAGATGATTGTGCTTATGAAGAAAAAAGCAGAAAAAACACCTGAAGGAAACTGGATTAAGGGTGTAAACTTTGATCAGACAAAGTTTAAGGAAAATCGTTTCCCTACGCGTCAGGACTTGGACAAGATTAGTACCGTGCATCCGATTGTAATTAAAAGATGCTGCCTACATGCGGTCGTAGCCAATACTAAGGCCTTGGAACTAGCTGGCGTAGGGGCAGGGTACGATGGTGGTACTGGTGGCATTGTTGAATTCGATGAAAATGGTATGCCTAATGGGATTTTAAGAGAACAGAGTACCAAGGTCTTTGACGAGATTATGCCAGATCCTCTTTTTGACAAAGAAGAAAAGAAAAGAATTTTTCAACAGGTGCTTGCAGACATGTCTTCTAAGGGAGTTACAACGATTCACACTTATGCTGCAAAAATCTGGCGTTATGATGAAGATATTAATACATATCGCGGTCTTGACAACGCTGGGGAACTTCCAGTCCGAGTTACAGTGTATATGGATGAACTATTTACCCCAGAAATTTTAACGGAAGATCAGAAGGATGATGCACACAGGATAGTGCAATTTGGAGGGTATAAGCTATTTTCCGATGGTTCCCTTGGGTCTAGGTCAGCGGCGTTACAGGAACCATATAATGATGATCCTGAAAATAGAGGCTTTGTAGTTTGTGAGCAGGAAGAATTTAATGCAAAAGTGCTGCAAGCTTATGAAAAGGGTCTGCAGCCAGCAATTCATGCAATTGGTGACCGAGCGCTTGATATGACCCTTACAGCTATAGAAGAAACGCTGCGGGTTACAAAAGAAAATGGAATGTCAGAAGAAGAGCAGAAACATCGTCTGCCGTTCCGAATTATTCATGTACAGATGGTTAACGATGAACTGGTTGAGCGTATGAAGAAGCTTCCGCTGGTACTTGACATACAGCCTGTATTTCTTGGCACGGATGCTCGTTGGATTGAAGATCGTATCGGCAGTAAACGTGCAAAGGGAGCATATGCCTGGAAGACACTAAAAAATGAAGGATTCATTCAAACAGGAGGATCTGATTGCCCCGTTGAATCTTTTGACCCGATTGCAGGAATATTTTCTGCTGTTGCCCGTTGTGATAAGGATGGACAGCCTGCAGGCGGCTATGGTCCTCAAGAAAAATTATCGGTATATGAAGCAATTGAAGTTTTTACAAAAAATGTTCATTATGCCACTGGGCAGCAGGACAAGTTAGGGACCTTAGAAGTAGGAAAGTTTGCCGACTTAGTCGTATTAGATTGCAATCCTTTTGAGATTGATGAAATGGCACTAAAAGATATCAAAGTACAGCAAACATATATTGCAGGAAAAAGAGTATTTTAAAACCTAATTCCATATAATAATTGATGGGAATGGCTGGAGGAACAGAGAATGTATGCAGACATATTAATTAAAAATGCAAAGTGTTTAACGATGAAGAACGGAACTACTGCCGATTGGATTGCTATTCATAATGGAACAATCCTTGCTTTAGGAATGAATACTGCGTATTGCGATTTGGTGGCCGATCATACGGTTATAATTGATGCTGGTGGAAATACCGTTCTCCCTGGATTTATTGACAGTCATTTCCATGTTGTACAAACTGCTTTAAATGCAAGAAGCATAAATTTAAGAGGAGTGTGCAGCTTTGAACAAATTGGCGATCAGATACAAAAAGCAGCACTGGAAAAGCCAGGGCAAAGTATTACTGGTATACGTCTGCAGGTAGAGCAGCTCAAAGAAAAGAGCTTCCCTGACCGGCTGACGTTGGACCGGTATTGCAGTGATGTTCCTGTTTGGATTAATTGCCTGGATTATCAAGTGAGTATGCTGAATACTTATGGACTTTTGTATTATAAAGTCCCGTTTAATATGGAAGGTGTAGAAAAGGATGGTCACGATGTTGCCACAGGTATATTCCGAGGAAAGGCAAATGCCGTACTGCGAACGAATATATTAGAAGGCATATCTGATAAAGTTCGAAAAGAAGCGGTTATGGATATCATTCCAGGACTTCTTTCGGTAGGAATAACTACTGCCAATGCAATGGAAGGCGGCTATATGTACAGCGATAAAGATGCAGACTTTATTTTTGAATACGGCAGTGAATTTCCTGTGGATATGGCACTTTTTTATCAATCCCTTGATATGGAAAAGATTAAGAGGATGAATTTAAAACGTATTGGCGGGAGCTTTTATTTAGATGGAACAATGGGGGCAAGGACTGCAGCGCTTTCCTTTGAATATGCGGATTGTCCAGGTAGAATGGGGAGTTTGCGCTATTCGCAAAGTGAATTAAATGAATTTGTGACAGAATGTTATAAAAATAATTTACAGTTGTCGCTGTATGCTATTGGGGACAGGGCTATCGGGGCGGCTCTTAATGCACATGAATACGCATTGTATTACACTGGAATAACAGGTCTTAGACATAGGCTTGAACACGTGGAGCTTGCCAATGCTGAGCATATACGAAAAGCTAAAGAGATGGGAATTATTTTTTCCATGAATCCCACGTATGAAGCATATTGGGGGGGACCTGATAAAATGTATTCACAACGTTTGGGTGAAAATTATGTGAGAACGAACTTGTTCAGAGAGATAATTGACGAAGGGGTCTGCCTTGTTGGGGGATCTGACAGCGATATAACGGAGTACAATCCTATGATTGGTATTGCAGCAGCAGTGAATCATCCTGTTAAACAGCACCGGATTAGTGTGTATGAGGCATTGGAAATGTATACATGTAAGGGGGCATACGCTATCTTTGAAGAAGACAAAAGAGGAACGTTGGAAGCAGGTAAGATCGCGGATGTTATTCTTCTTGACAGTGATATTCTTTCCACCCCGCATGATAATTTAAATCAGGTAAAAGTGATAGCCACAATTAAGTCTGGAGATATACTCTACAATACTATATGTTAAATACAGAATAGGAAGTTGCAATTATGCTGAATCTTAATTTTTTGGGAAAAGCAAGGGTAGAATATAATGGAAAAAGCGTGGTAGAGAGTTTTAGAAACAAAACCATAGCTCTGATTTGTTTGCTTGTCATAAACAATGACAAATATTTAAGCCGAGAAAAAATACTTGACTATCTTTGGCCTGACAGCAGTGAAGAGGCTGCAAAAAATAACCTAAGGTTTAATCTATGGCTGATCAAGAAAAACATTGGTACAAGTGAGACTGACCAGGAGTTTCTTTTTATAGACAAAGATCATTGTGGAATTAATATGAATTATGAATTTCAATGTGATATTTTGGACATTATGAATTTTAAGCCTCAACAAGACCGACCTATTGAAAGTTTGCTTAGATTGAAAAACATGTTTGTGGGAGAGTTTTTAGAGGGATGCTATTATAATAATTGCGACGATTTTAATGAAATTATTATTTTTGAGCGTACTCGGTTCGAAAATTTCAGGGTTCAAATTTTAAAAGGTTTGGAAGAATTATATGAGAAAGATGGCAAAACCGAGGAGTGCTTAAATATACTGAAAGAAATTTTGGATATTGAGCAATATGATGAAGAAGTGGCGGCCAAAATACTTACTTTATATATGAAAATTGGAAATCGTGGCTCAGGAATAGTTTTTTATAATTCATTCCGTGACAGGCTTGCCAGCAGACTTGGAATTCAGCCTTCTGAGAAACTGCGTAAAAAATATGAGGAGATTAAGCAAAGTGAAGAAACAAACTCTCAGCATGGTGATGTGAAGTGTATAAAGCTACAGACAATCTGCATTAAAGATGTTCAGTACTTCTGGATGGCAGATGTGGTAGGAAAGCTCTTTGCGCTAAAACAACTAAAGTGTGATACAAGATTAAACGAAAGAATGCTGAAGGTTCTTGGATATATACAGCCTGATGTTATACCAAATCCAAAGAGTGAGGGCGAGGCTGAAGTGCCAGCTGTTCAGATTGTGAATGCCTTTATTCATTTGATTTTAAGTATATGTAAGGATTATAAGCTAACCATTTTCATTTCTGGGGGTGAAGAAATGGATTCTGTATCAGATGGTGTTTCAAAATATTTAAAGAGCAGTAAAGTAGATGGGTTAAGTATTATAGCAAATTGAATCTAGTGAAACTTAATCTGTAAGATAAATCGCCCCGGATTCTGAATAAGATAAAAGGTCCAACGCGTTAACATGAACGTGATTGGACCTTCTTATTTAATGTGTTTATCTTTAAAATGGGTTATTGCTTTTCAGCAATTGTTAGCATTTCAGAAACATCACAAGTCTTGTGTAAAAAATCACCTCTGAGCATTTTTAATACAACCTTTTCATTTTCTATTTCCAACTCTGTACGTGCACCGAGTTTACGTAATATTGGAAGTGGAGGACACCACCCCTGTAAAGCATGCTGAAGTAGGAAAAAACCAATAGTTCCTGGTAAAAGGAACCAGATACACTGGCTTTTTTTCAAACCTAGTATTGAGCTTATCAATACAACCGATGCAGCATTTGCTTCCAGAATCCGTTCGATATCCCACTCATAATTTAAATTCTTTATTTTGTCCGATAACGCGCTATCACTACTATCCACATAATTTTTTAAAGAGCAAAGTGTCTGACTTCTGATTTGTAAATTTACATTTTTATTTGTATAATTTGGAACCCTTTGTGTTGTTGAAGGAAATATTTTCTTTATCATATCAGTTCTTATCCTTTTTAATTCGTTAAGTTTAGGTCGCCCCTGTTAACTCTTAGGATTTCCTAACTGTTAAATTTTATTACAACATTTTCTAAATATACAATGCAGTAGAGTTTGCTAAGCGTTCATTTATAAAGTGCCGCTATTTTTAATTACTAACCACGGATTCTGGCACTGTAGTATTTACTGCGGCATCTGTGCTGGCCTGCAGTGCTGAGCCTGTGGTTTCTTCTGAGCCTATTCCAAATTTCTTATCATAAGTTTCTTCTTTTAAGGATAACATGCCATCTGTTTTTTCATAAGTAATAGAGGCTGTTCCATTTAGTTTTGAAACAAGCCAAACGATAGATAAGTTTTCAACATTTCCTAATTTAGAATCAACGGAACTAGCAAAACTATCAGAATAGTCTTTAATGATTTGCTGGCTGTCAGAGGGAGTATGTTTTCTATTCCAAGAGATAATAGCGTAAATGTTGTAATTATCTGATGTAGATGATTTTGTGACGGTTAAACTGTCAATTTTAGTACCATCTGCAGCATTAATAAGCCTCTTTGTAAATACTTCTACATTTTTCTCAGATGAACTGGTTGTTAATAAATCAGAGCTGACGGAACTGTCTGCAGCCAGACTAGAATCAGTAGTAGTGTCATTTTTTTTAGTGGCAGAGTCTGTAGATTCTGTCAGATTATCTTTGCCAGTATTTTCATTATCACTTTTTCCACAAGAATTAAAGCTTAATAGTAATACACATATTAAAATTAATAATAAAGTTTTTTTCATAATAAATTTTCTCCAATATTCTAATACTATTTATGTGTGAATGTATCAATAAAATAATATAAAAAGTAAGGTGATAGTTATGAAAGAAAAATTGTGGAATCAAACGATACAAGCAAATTTGTTTTTTTCGGTGTTTATTTATTTGCCCATTTTAATACCATTTTCATCATTCATTACTGCCTATAGAGTTTTATTTCAAATTATACTTTTACACTTACTAATAGTTACGGCTGTTTTATATAATATATCATCCATGGAAGAATAAAAGAAAAATGAAGCACTTAGGATAAGCGGCTTCATTTTATACAAAGCGGTCTCCACCTCTGGAAGCATCATTGATTAATATTTCCCGCTGTTGGGCAAATACAAGTTTAATTAGATTATCCACTGTTTTTCCATTTGCCTCTATCCATTTTACACGATATTTATAATTCCAATCCGCTCTCGTCTTTGTAAAGTCAATTCGGTCTAGAATTTCACTGTTAAATTCAAAGTCTGTTCCACGAAATGAAAATCTAATTAATAGTTCAGAATGAAGTATCATCTGGTCATTGCACATAAAAGCGCAGCCACCACCACTAAGGTCTACAATTCTACCAGATCGTTCGATAGAGGTGTCTGTGTTAGCTTCACTTGCCATAATATAGAAATTTAAATTTACACTTACGGATTGTCTGAAGAATTCTCTTCTTTGTGTAACTTCAGGCCCGGAAATGGCTTGAAATTTACAAGCAGACAAGTTGTCCATTTTTTCTATGCCAAGATAATGAATTATCCAAAGAATAATGCCTTCTTTACCTTTTGCATAAAGTTCGTAAGTCTGGTCTTTAAAAAATATAACCGGTCTACCAGTTTCCGATGACGGAATCATAGTAAAAAAAGTATTATTTAAACCGATATCCTGAATTTTTGTTTTATAGTAATGTTTTTGCAGCTCCTTGTCTGTAATACAAATTTCTACGGTATCTGATATGTTTAAATTTGAAATCATTTTTTTCTCCCCAAAGTATATAACAGGTTGTTTTTATTAATAATAGTTTAACCGTTTCAATTCTATAATATCTATGAAATGAAGTAAAGTAATTTTCGTCAAAATTCGTTGTGATTCGTGGATTTTTTATGGTAGCTTTAAATAATTATTGTTGATATGTAGAATGGAGAGGAATATAATAGAAGATGTAAAAATTCTGACATCCAAGAGTTAATCTGAGGTGGAAGACGCAAAAGAGAACGTGAAAAAGTATTGATTAGTTGATATGCGTCTTTTAGACGCTTTTTTTGTACGATAAAAAGACATGAAGAAAGGATAAATGCATAGAGTGGAAACTAGAGTTGCCCTGCTTGGGATTATTATTGAGAACAAGGATTCAATTGAGAAAATAAATAGTTTATTGCATGAGTATAGGGAGTATATAATAGGCCGTATGGGCATACCTTATGAGAAACGGAAAATAAGCGTTATTAGTATAGCCTTAGATGCGCCTACGGATATTGTAAGCGCTTTATCTGGGAAAATAGGCAGGCTTCCTGGCGTGAGCACTAAGGCGGTGTATTCAAAAGTATGAAGGAATTAATCGACAAGCTCCATATCGAGCAGAAACTGGAACCGCTTGAATTCAAAAATCTGTTGCAAATGGAGGAAAATCAGCGGTATGATTTTGAGGAGAAAGACAAAATAAGCACGTATTTATTTGAAAAAGCCAGAACAGTACGACAGGAGTATTACGGGAATAAGGTTTTTACAAGAGGACTTATCGAGCTTACAAATTACTGTAAAAATGATTGTTATTATTGCGGTATAAGACGAAGCAATTCAAATGCGCTGCGGTATAGATTAGAAAAAGAAGATATTTTAAGCTGCTGTGAAACTGGTTATTTTTTAGGATTTCGGACCTTTGTACTGCAAGGGGGAGAAGATAGGTATTATACGGATAGAATAATGACGGATATTATATATACTATTAAAAGTAAGTATCCAGACTGTGCGGTAACACTTTCTTTAGGTGAAAAAGAATATGAAACCTATAAGGCATATTTTGATGCAGGGGCAGACAGGTATCTTTTAAGACATGAGACTTCGAACTCAGAGCATTATAGAAAACTTCATCCCGAGGAAATGTCTTTGTCTCATAGGAAAAAATGTTTAGAGAAATTAAAAGAAATTGGGTTCCAAGTTGGTTGTGGAATAATGGTTGGCTCCCCTTTCCAGACTATAGATCATTTGGTGGAAGATTTGGTATACATGAAGGAACTTTCACCGCATATGGTTGGGATTGGACCCTTTATACCACATCATGATACACCTTTTGCAAAGGAAAATAGTGGGACAATGGAGCAGACCTTGTTTTTATTAGGTTTAATCAGGCTTATGCTGCCTAAAGTATTGCTGCCAGCAACAACGGCATTAGGCACAATTAATCCTAAAGGACGTGAAATGGGTATTCTTGCAGGAGCTAATGTGGTGATGCCAAATCTTTCACCTTTAAGGGTAAGAAAAAATTATGGATTATATGATAATAAAATTTGTACAGGCGATGAAGCAGCAGAATGCCGGCAATGTATGGATTTGAGAATGAAATCAATCGGGTATGAAATTGTTTCTGAAAGGGGCGATTTTATAAAATAAATTTACTGAAGGGGAAGTCATACTGACCCACAAGAAAGGAAAGAATAATGTACAATCCAAAATCATTAAAAGCAGAAGAATTTATTTCACATGAAGAGGTACTGGAAAGCATTGAATATGCGGAAAAAAACAAGCATAACCTTGAACTGATTGACCGCATTATCACTAAGGCAAAGGATAGAAAAGGTCTTTCGCATAAAGAGGCTTCAGTACTTTTAGCTTGTGATATTGAAGAAAAAAATCAAGAAATTTATGCTTTAGCAGAACAAATCAAAAAGGATTTTTATGGTAACCGTATCGTAATGTTTGCCCCTTTATATTTATCCAATTATTGCGTAAATGGCTGTGTGTACTGTCCATATCATAAGAAAAACAGTCATATTGCAAGAAAGAAATTGACTCAGGAGGAAGTAGAAAAGGAAGTAATTGCACTACAGGATATGGGGCATAAACGTCTTGCAATTGAAGCGGGAGAAGATCCTGAGATGAATCCAATTGAATATATATTAGATTGTATCAAGACTATATATGGAATTAAACATAAAAATGGCGCTATTCGCCGTGTTAATGTAAACATTGCAGCCACAACAGTTGAAAATTATAAGAAGCTTGCCGACGCAGGAATTGGGACTTATATCTTATTCCAGGAAACTTATCATAAGGAAAGCTATGAAAAACTTCACCCAACTGGACCGAAACATAATTATGCTTATCATACAGAAGCGATGGACAGAGCTATGCAGGGGGGCATTGATGATGTGGGACTTGGTGTATTATTTGGACTTGAATTATATAAGTATGAATTTGCAGCACTTTTAATGCATGCAGAGCACTTGGAGGCTGTAGCTGGGGTAGGACCTCATACTATCAGTGTCCCTAGAATCCGCCGTGCAGACGATATTGATCCCGATGTATTTGATAATGGTATTGATGATGACACCTTTGCAAAAATTGTTGCATGTATCAGGGTCTCTGTTCCATATACAGGTATGATTGTTTCTACAAGAGAGAGCCAGAAATGTCGAGAAAAGGTATTGCACCTAGGAGTTTCCCAAGTTAGCGGAGGTTCAAGAACCAGTGTGGGTGGATATGTTGAGCCAGAACCTGAAGAGGAAAATTCTGCGCAGTTTGAGGTCAGCGATACCAGATGTCTTGATGATGTAGTAAAATGGCTGATGGACATGGGATATATTCCAAGTTTCTGTACTGCATGCTATAGAGAAGGCAGAACAGGTGACAGATTTATGGAACTTTGCAAGAAGCAGCAGATACAAAATTGCTGTCATCCAAACGCACTAATGACTTTAAAAGAATATCTGGAAGATTATGCAACTCCTGAGACTAAAAAAATTGGTGAAGAACTTATTTTAAAGGAAATGCAGAATGTTTCGTCGGAAAAAGCCAGAAATATAGCTTTAAATTATCTAAAAGAAATTGAAGCTGGAAAGAGAGATTTTAGATTTTAATAGTAGATTTATTAGAAAGTGCCCATTTTAAATGAGCACTTTCTATATTTTTATGGTTCTTTATTTTTTTGTAAATCTTCCCATTCCTAATTTAATCTATAAATCCACACGATTAAGAAACTTCCCTGCCACAAATGCCTCCAGATTAGCCACACAGCCATCAATAATGATTTGACGCATTTCTTTAGGGGACCAGCACATATGAGGCGTTATAAAGCAGTTTGGTAGACTGACAAGCGAATTGGCAGGATCCGGAGGTTCTTTTTCCAGCACATCCAGACCAGCAGCAGCTAATTTACCTGACTTTAAAGCTTCTGCCACATCTGATTCGTTAAGCAGTATACCTCGTGCAGTATTAATTAAAATAGCGCCATCTTTCATTTGAGTAATAAAGTCTTTATTTATAAATCTCATATTATTTTCTGTAGCAGGACAGTGAAGAGAAAGTATGTCTGATTTTATTGCGGCTTCTTTATTTTGACTGAAGACATTAATTGTCATACCAAAAGCTTTCGCAATTTCGCCAACCTTTTTTCCTATATTACCATACCCAATGATGCCAAGACTTTTACCATTTAAAAGAATTATGGGGGATTTCCAATAGCAAAAATCCTTAGACGTAAACCATTCTCCATCTTTAACAGATTTATTGTGCAGTGCGACCTGACTGCAGATTTCTAAAATAAGAGCAAAAGTATGCTGAGCCACAGCATCAGTAGAATACGCAGGAATATTGCACACTGCGATTCCTAGCTCTCTGCATATATTTAAATCTACATTGTTATATCCAGTGGCCATAACCCCTACAAATTTTAAATTCTTGCATTGAGTAAGAATTTCTTTATGAAGTGATATTTTACTTACAAATACTGCTTCAGCATCACCAATTCTTTCCATAACCAGTCCGTCAGGGGTACGGGGATAGACTGTTAATTCTCCAAACTTATCGAAACTTTCCCAAGAAAGCTCAGGGTCAATAGTAGCCCCATCAAGTATAACCATTTTCATATTTACCACTCTCCTTATCAAAGAAATAGTTATTTTATTACATTTATATAAAAAGTATAATTTGTTAAAAATAAATAGGATAAGCTTATATTACATGATTATCCTTTGAAGGTCTATTCATTTATGCAATCCTTTATGTTTATCAGCAAAATGGCAGATGGTAAATTATATCATAAATTTTAGTAGATTTATGATATAATAGTCTGATTAAAAACAGTTGTGGAGGTAAAAATGCTAAAGTATGCGTTTATTTCTGAGATAAAAGGGGTAACCCCTGAAAACTACTATGCTATCTATGAGAACGAGGAATGCTTTAACTTAATAATAGGTTCACCTAATATGCAAAACACAGAAGAACTTGTAAAGAGATTAGCGTCTGAAGGATATACAATGATGAATTTCTGCGGAGCATTTAACGAGGAACTGTTAGAGAAATTAAGGACAGCTACAGGCAGAAATGTGAAAATGGCTTATGTCAGATATTTTCCAGAGGAACTTGAAAAGTTGACAAAGTTACCATCATTAAAAGAATTTGGGTTAATTATAGAAGGTGCTGATAAATTAACGGAGGTCTGCATAGAATCAGATAGCTGTAATATTCATGCATACTTTGTAAGGGATATGGAGATGGCTAAAGAAGCCGCAAAAAAGTTGGTAGAAAAAGGAGTATACTTTATAGAAATGTGTGGATGGTTTTAGGAAGATATGACCCGTGACATAATTCATGCGATATCAAGTTCTGTTCCAGTGGGATCTGCAGGAATTCAGGGCTGAATAATAAAGAGCTAATTTTTAAACATAATAATAACAAAAAGGAAAATAATAGAAGATGACATTAATGGAAATTGTTTTAATTGGCGTGGGCCTGGCAATGGATGCTGTGGCGGTATCTATGACAAATGGAATGGTATATAGAAACCTGGGAGTCAAAGAATACATAGCCATGCCTGTATTTTTCGGTGTGTTTCAGGCTATTATGCCTCTAATTGGAAATTTTGCAGGGGGCTTATTTACCAGCTTTATTTCAAAGTATGCAGGCATAGTGATACTGTTAATTTTGGGAGTTATTGGCGGTAAGATGATAAAAGAAGGATTTGAACACAGGAGTGACCCAAAAAAAGTGGCCATTGGGAAAAGGCTTAGTTTAGGGGTTCTTATTTTTCAGGCAATTGCCACTAGCATCGATGCTTTTGCAGTAGGTGTTGGTTTTAGTGCTATGCAGGTGAACATTATTCAGGCAGTTGTGATAATTGCCATAGTTACAATAATTTTAACAACAATAGCAATAGTCATTGGACGAAAGTTTGGGGACATATTAGGCAGCAGTGCCGAAATCTTAGGTGGAGTAATCTTAGTAGTCATTGGAATTAAAGCTATAATTACCTAATTAGTAAAAGGAGATAAAAAGAAAATGAGAATAGACCATAGAGAAAACAATCAAATCAGAGATTTGAAGATAACAAATAATTATTTAATGAGTGCAGAGGGTTCGGTACTGATTGAAATGGGAAATACAAAAGTTATATGTACAGCCTCGGTAGATGATTCAACTGCGAAACACTTGAAAGGAACTGGTCAGGGATGGATTACAGCAGAATACGGAATGCTTCCACGTTCTACAGCAACCAGAAAAACCAGAGACTCCAGCCGTGGAAAGATTGATGGAAGAAGTATGGAAATCCAAAGACTGATAGGAAGATCACTTCGTTCTGTAGTAGATATGGTGAAGCTTGGCGAAAGAACTATCTGGATTGACTGTGATGTTATACAAGCAGACGGCGGTACTCGAACTGCCAGCATTACAGGAGCATTTGTTGCAATGGTAGAGGCTATGAAGTGGATGAAGAGCCAAGGCATGATTAAAGAAATTCCTGTGATGGGTCTCGTTTCTGCAATTAGTGTAGGTATAGTAGAAGGTGAAAGAATGTTAGACTTATGCTACCACGAAGATTCCAGGGCACAAGTAGATATGAATGTTGTAATGACAGATAAAGGCGAATATATTGAAGTGCAGGGAACAGGAGAAGAATCACCTTTTACAGCTAGCGATTTGACAGAGCTTTTAGCATTGGCTGCAGAGGGATGCACTGAGCTAAATAAGGTGCAAAAATCTATAACAGGCCAAATTTAAAAGCTTATGTAGAGAAAAATAAAGAGGAGGAAAAATGAATGGCAATGATCGTAGTTGCAGCTTCTCAGAATCAACATAAAATTGATGAAATGGAAGCTATTACAGAAAAGTTTGGAATGAAAATAGTAGGCCGGGATGATTTTGGCTTACCAAAGGTTAAGATAGATGAAGATGGAGATACTTTTGAAGCAAATTCTTTGAAGAAGGCAAGAGAAATCTGCATGATGTGTAATCAGATTACTATTGCTGATGATTCAGGCTTGGTAGTAGATGCACTGGATGGTGCTCCGGGAGTATATTCCTCAAGATTTGCAAGTGAAGAAGGAAATGACAAGAAAAACAATGCCAAGCTGTTAGAACTTTTAAAAGATGTACCTGTGGAAAAAAGAACAGCTAGATTCGTTTCAGTTATTACGATGATTTATCCTAATGGAAAGAAAATTGTTGCAAGAGGAGAATGCGAAGGGCATATAATGTTTGAGGAGTCTGGTGACAATGGATTTGGATATGATCCGTTATTCAGACCATTAGGTTATGAAATAAGTTTTGGAGAGATTCCAGCAGAAGAGAAAAATAAAATCAGCCATAGAGCAAAAGCTTTGGCAGAATTACAGAAACAATTAGAGCAGCTCCATTAATTTAAAGGTGGAATATGAATAAAAAAAGACTTATACAAATGATTATGTTGGGCATTAAGCAGATTCGGGATCCATATTATCAAGGTTTTGCAGCAAAACTAGCATTTTATTTTTTGATGTCTATTGTACCAACCATTATAGTGCTTTCGCAATTACTTGGCGTATTTTCTATATCTTTGGGAGCATTAAGTGATTTGATCCAAAAGTACGTTGCAAAAGATGCGGCAGATGTAGTACTTAAACTGATTTCATACCAATCTACAAAGACTATGAATTTCGTTTTTGTGGCTATTACCTTATGGGCAGCATCCCGAGCAGAGTATGCGCTTATGCATATAGCTAATTTCACACTTACGGGAGGAAAAAGTACAGGAAATGGTTACTGGCGTGAGAGGATAAGAGCTATTAAAACCATGGCGCTTACTTTATTTACCTTGGCATTTGGATTGATTATTTTAGTTTATGGGGAAATCATAATTGATATAATAGCTGCTACACTGATGACAACCATTGGTATAAATTATAAAGTTAATATGTTCTGGCTTGTACTACGATGGCCTGTAACTATGGCACTTTATTTTATGATGGTCAGCTATAGTTATTATATATTGCCTTCACAGAAACTTAAATTTAGTCAGATCATGCCAGGCAGTATTTTTGCTTCTGTGGGGATGTTAGTGGTCACATTTGGCTTCAAAATATATACAGAATATATTTCTAACTATGATATACTTTATGGCTCCATGGCAGCAATTGTTGCTGTAATGATGTGGTTCTACTTCCTTGCATGGGCATTGGTGGTAGGAATTCTTTGTAATAAGGTATGGGCAGATACAAAACGTAGTTAACATTTTGCGAGCAGCAGTGCAGTATACCCTCGCATCTCTGAGCAGATAGGTTGTCTCCGTATTTCTAAGCAGTAGTATAGATTGAATCCTATAGATTAGCTATAGACTAAAAAAGCTGACTTCTATTCAATATAGAAATCAGCTTTTTTATTTCACTTTGTACTATTTAGTGATTACTCTAATTTTAATGATTCCAGGAACATTAAGCTTTGATGCAACTTCAGCTTCTGTTACACTACCATCAATATCAAGAAGTGTGCAGGCATAATCACCTTTACTTTTGTTTAGAAGATTATTGATGTTTAGGTTTAAATCTGACACTGCACTGGTTACCGCACTTAGCATGGCAGGAATGTTTTTATTTAAAACACATATTCTTGTGCCGCTTACAGGACCTAAGCTGCAAGTAGGGAAATTAACTGAATTAGTAATATTACCATTTTCAATATAATCCATTAATTCTTCCGCTGCCATAACTGCACAGTTGTCTTCGGCCTCTTCTGTGGAAGCGCCAAGATGAGGAATGCAGATAACCCCTTCTTTACCAACTAACTTATTGTTAGGGAAATCCGTAATGTATTTTTTAACTTTTCCAGAGGCAAGAGCTACAAGCATATCATCATCATTTACCAGTTTATCTCTTGAGAAGTTAAGGAAAGTGATACCGTCCTTCATAAGAGCGATTGTATCCTTATTTATCATACCTTTTGTTTTGTCCATAGCAGGAACGTGTATAGAAACGTAATCACAATTCGGAAGCAGTTCTTCAAGAGAATGTACTACAGGAATCGTATTTGAAAGATTGTGAGCTGCATTTAAGGTTATGTATGGGTCATTACCAATCACTTTCATGCCAAGTTTCTCAGCAGCATTGGCAACAGACACGCCAATTGCGCCTAGCCCAATAACCCCTAAAGTCTTTCCTTTTATTTCAGTTCCAGCAAACTGGCTCTTGCCCTTTTCTACAGCCTTTGCTGCATCTTCGTTACCAACTAATCCATAAGACCATGTTATAGCATCCGGAATGTTTCTTGCACCCAGGAACAAACCAGCTATAACTAATTCCTTTACAGCGTTTGCGTTAGCACCAGGAGTGTTAAAAGCAACGATGCCTTCTTCAGAGCATCTATCTACAGGAATGTTGTTAACACCTGCACCAGCTCTTGCAATGGCAAGAAGATTTTTTGAAAAATCCATAGAAAGCATATCCTGGCTTCTTACAAGAATACCATGTGCTGAATTAACATCATCAGTAATTGTATATTGTTCTGTAAGTCGGCCAAGGCCTACAGGAGAAATTTTGTTTAGTGTTGCGATATTGAACATTTTTGTCACCTCATACAAATTTTATTAGAAATTTTGTGAATAATCACATTAAAATTGCCTTGTTGCACATTATACCACTTTACTAGCCATGAGTAAAGTGCTATAATAATATTTAATTTACATTTAGAACAGTCTGATGTATTGTTAATCATAACAATAAAATATATGAAAGAGGTGAATTTTTAATGAATCAAAACAACGGCAGAGTATATAACTTTTCAGCTGGACCTTCTATGCTGCCCTTAGAAGTTATGGAAGACGTAGCTAGGGAGCTAACAAATTATAAAGGCTGTGGACAGTCGGTAATGGAAATGAGTCATCGATCAAAGGAATTTGGAGCAATTTTAGAGGAAACAGAAAAGAGCCTTAGAACTCTTATGAACATTCCTGAAAATTATAAAGTATTATTCCTTCAGGGTGGTGGCACATTACAATTTTCAATGGTTCCTATTAATCTTCTTAGAAAATCCAAGAAAGCAGATTATATAGTAACTGGTACTTGGGCTAAGAAAGCAGCAGCCGAAGCAAAGAAATTTGGAGATATTAAAATAGTAGCATCTTCAGCAGATACTACTTTCTCATATATTCCTAAAGTAAATAAGGAAGACTTTAGAGAAGATGCAGATTATGTACATATTACATTTAATAACACTATTTATGGTACACATTATGGCTATATTCCTGAAACTGGAGATATTCCACTAGTTGCAGATATGTCATCCTGCATTCTTTCAGAAGAAATTGATGTAACAAAGTTTGGTTTGATTTATGCAGGGGCACAGAAGAATATTGCACCAGCAGGAGTTACTATTGTTATAATAAGAGAGGACTTACTTGGTTTTGCACCGGAAGAAGCTCCTACTTATTTAGATTATAAAGTACATGCAGATAATGATTCAATGTATAATACCCCTCCATGCTTTACAATTTATGTGGCAGGCGAAGTGTTTAAACACATTTTGAAAAATGGTGGAGTTGCTCCGTTAAATAAAATAGATATTGAGAAAGCTGGAAAGCTTTACAAATATATTGATGAAAGCAAACTATACAGCTGCCCTGTTCAAGAGGATAGTCGTTCTCTTATGAATGTTGTATTTGTAACAGGTGATGCTGATTTAGATAAGAAATTTATTGCTGAAGCAAAAACTATAGGCCTTGTAAATCTTGCTGGACACCGTTCAATCGGTGGTATGAGAGCAAGTATTTACAATGCTATGCCAATGGAAGGCGTTGAAAAACTGATTGAATTCATGAAGAAGTTTGAGGCAGAAAACGCAAAATAGACTTTAGGATATTAACAAGCAAAAGTGATAAGAATTAAAAAATTCTTATCACTTTTCGCGTTTCATTTAAAAATTAGATAAAATTAGTTAATAAGGTAAAATGAGGGAGTATTATGAAGTATTTAATTATAGTTCCCGATGGAGCAGGGGACGAAAAGATTGAAGAGTTAGGCGGAAAAACACCGCTTGAAGTGGCAGCTATGCCGATGATTAATGAACTTGCTGCAAAAGGTGAGGTGGGCATGGTTCAGACTATACCAAATGGCGTGGCACCGGGCAGTGATGCTGCAAACTTATCCGTAATGGGGTATGATCCAGCGGTTTATTTAACTGGAAGATCTCCACTTGAAGCTGCAAGTATTGGTATAGACATGTCTGAAACAGATGTAGCTTTTAGAACGAACATTATTACATTAGTTGATCCTGCAACAGGCCGGCCTGCGGATGAAACGACTCAGACTGCCTATGAGGATTTAATTATTACAGACCATAGTTCGGGTGATATTACAACAGAAGAGGCTGATGTACTAATTAAGGCGGTGCAGCACAAACTAGGAAATGATAAAATACAGTTCTATACGGGTGTAAGCTATCGTCACTGTATGATCGTAAAAGAGGGATCTACTGATTATCAGCTAACTCCTCCTCATGATGTACTTGGAAAAAGAGTTGGAGATTATCTGCCTAAGGGAGAAGGCACTGTCGAAGGTGCAGAATCCCAGGAGGCTGGCTTTATTACAAAATTAATGAAGGAAAGCTATGAACTGCTGAGATGCCATCCAGTCAATCAGAAGAGAATTGCCAAGGGCTTAAATTCTGCTAATACAACTTGGATTTGGGGACAAGGAAAGAAGCCTAGCTTATCTTCTTTCTATGATAAATATAAAATCACAGGAACAGCTGTTTCTGCGGTAGATTTAATTAAGGGTATTGCCATTTGTGCAGGGTTGGATTCTGTAGATGTAGAAGGAGCGACTGGAACCTTACACACTAACTTTGAAGGTAAAGCACAAGCTGCAGTAGAAGAATTTAAAAGAGGTAAAGATTTTGTTTATATGCATCTTGAAGGCCCTGACGAATGCTCTCATCAGGGAGACCAGCCAGGAAAAATTAAATGTATGGAATTAATTGATGAAAAAATTGCGAAGCCGCTTGTTGAATACTTAAGAAGCACAGGGGAAGCATTTAAAGTCTTGGTGGTGCCAGATCATAGAACGCCGCTTTGCATAAGAACTCATTCATCAACACCGGTACCTTTTGTGATTTATGACAGTACAAAGGAACAAAATCTTGATAACGCTAGAGCATTTAACGAAACTTCTGGTATAATGGGAAAGAGCTTTGGCAGTGGATATGAATTAGCGGATTATTTTTTTAAGAGATAAAATTAGATTTGGGGAAACAATGAAGAAAACTATTACAACAATGATTGTGTTATTTTCCTTGATTGCAAGCTTGAGTGCAAATACTGCAGCTGTTTTTGCTGAAACAACTGTAAATGGTACTTCTTCAGCAGATGTCGCTGCAAATGTACCGTCAATTGTGGCAGAGACAGGGGTATTAATTGATGCAAAAACAGGCATGGTATTGTACAATAAGGGAATGGATATACAAAAAGAACCTGCAAGTACTACTAAAATCATTACGGGACTTTTAGCAATAGAAAAATTACCACTGGATAAGGTGGTAACAATTGATGCAGAAACGCCTTTCACCGAGGGCAGCAGAATATACCTTATGGAAGGGGAGAAAATTACAGTAAAAGATTTACTGTATGCGTTGTTTTTAGAATCCGCCAATGATGCAGCAGTTGCCTTAGGCATAGCGATGGCAGGGAATGTTGATGATTTTGCTGTAATGATGAATGAGAAGGCAAAAGAGTTAGGGGCAAAGAATACAAACTTCCGTAACCCCAATGGCTTACATTTAGAGGGGCATGTTACCACAGCTTATGATTTAGCCATGATAGCCAAAGGTGCCATGGAAAATCCTACTTTTAGAAAATATGTAAGCACATATAAGTATACAATTCAGCCTACTAATAAACAGCAAGAACCAAGATATTTGTATAATACGAACAGACTACTTTATGACACCAGAACAAAAGTATCCGCCAATGGAGTGATACGTCCTGCAAAATATGATGGAGTTACCGGAATAAAGACGGGCTATACCGGTGAGGCAGGAGGATGTCTTGTATCTGGAGCAGCGCGAGAAGGAACAGAGCTTATTGCTGTGGACATGAAGTCAACAGATTCTGGAAGATTTGGAGATGCTATTGCTCTTCTGGACTGGGGATTCCAAAATTATCATTCGGTAAAAATTGTAAATAAAGCAACGGATATGGGTACAATAAAGGTATCCAAAGGTGCAGAAAAAAAAGTGTCACTGGTTACAGAAACGGACGGATATGCTACCCTTCCAATTAGTCAAAATGCAAAAAGCCTTAAAAAGGTTGTGAAATTAGCAGACAAAATTGAAGCACCGGTGCAGGATGGACAGGTAGTAGGAAGCATTAATTTCTTTCAGGGGGAAATCCTCATGAGCTCTGTAAACATTGTAGCCGCACAAGCTGTTAAAGAAGGAGCGCTTCTTTCTATACTGGGTAATTTTACTAAGGGTACTGGTAAAATTTATATGATTTTGGGTATTATAGCAGGGATAGTAGCTGCAGCTACAGGCGCATTGCTTTTCATCAGATATAGAAATATTAAGCGTAGGAAACAAAGAAGAGCAGAACGAGCAATGAGAATTGCCATGGAGAGAGAAAGAGATCGATTGTATTACAATAAAGAGAAATTTATAAATAGGTAGATATGTTTGATATTAAAGAAAATCTAAAAAAGCTCCCGGATACTCCGGGAGTTTATATACATAAGGACAAACTGGGGCAGGTTATTTATGTAGGGAAAGCCATTTCCTTAAAGAATCGTGTGCGTCAGTATTTTCAATCGCCTAAAAGCATGCCTGCAAAGGTTAGGGCTATGGTGAGCCACATTGAAGAATTTGAGTATATTACTACTAATACTGAGATGGAGGCGCTAATTTTAGAGTGTACACTGATAAAACGTTACATGCCTAAATACAATGTTTTATTAAGAGATGATAAAACATATCCTTATATAAAAATAACCATGAATGAGGAATATCCAAGGCTGATTAAGACCAGGAGAGTTGAGAAGGATGATGGCAGATATTTTGGTCCCTATACTGATGTGGGGGCAGTGAATCAAATGATAGATTTACTTAATAATATATTCGCACTTAAGAGATGTCCCACAAAGAAATTTCCAGAGATTATAAAGCCTTGTTTGAATTATCATATAAATCAGTGCAGAGGTATCTGTAATGGAAAGGTAAGCAGGGAATCCTACATGCAGGATGTGGCACAAATCATAGAATTCTTGAATGGTAAAACGAAGCCATTTGTAGATATGCTTACTGAAAAAATGTTTGAAGAATCAGAGATGCTAAATTTTGAAAAGGCTGCAGAATATAGAGATTATATAGAGGCAGCTAAAACAATCACTGAAAAACAGCATGTGGTAATGCTTGGAATTAAGGATTTGGATATTGCATTAGCAATCTCCAGTAGCCAAAAATCTTACGTTGTATTATTCTTTGTACGAAATGGAAAACTGATTGGCCGTGAAAACTTTGCTATGGAGGGAACACAAGATAAGGATGAACTGGTATGCGAATTTCTGAAGCAGTATTATAGCGAAAATCCAAATATTCCATATGAAATTTTGGTAGAACGACCTTTAGAAGAAGCAGGTTTAATAGCAGATTTCTTGAGTGAGGTTGCTGGCAGACAGGTGAAAATAACGGTTCCTCAAAGAGGAGACAAGAGAGACTTATTACAGTTAGCACAGAAAGATTCCATAGAAATGCTAAAAACCATTGACGAACGTGAAAATAACCAAAGAGCAAGACGCGCAGCCATTTCAAAAGAAATAGGGAATTTGATTGATTTAATTACTGGAGGATTACCAGATGGGCGACTAGAGCAGTCAAACCACATAGCAGATTTAGGAAAAAAGCAGATTGCTGAAGTTCAGGAATCTGACAATCAAGCTAAAGAATTTAGAGATTACAGAGTAGAGGCTTATGATATTTCTAATACCAACGGGGTGGATTCTGTAGGCGCAATGGTGGTATTTGAAGGCTTAAAACCTAACAAAAAAGAATACCGAAGATTTAAAATCCGAACCATCGAAGGACCAAATGATTATGGCAGCATGCAGGAGGTTATATATCGAAGATTCAAAAGGGCGCTTGAAGGTGACCCTGCCTTCAGCACATTGCCTCATATACTTTTTATTGATGGAGGAAAGGGTCAAGTATCTGCTGTGCAACAGATACTTAGCGCCATGAATTTGAATACAGCAGTTGCAGGAATGGCTAAGGACGATAAACACCGAACCAGGGCATTGGTATATAAAGTTTATGGAACAGAAGAATATGAAGAGATTTTACTGAAGGAGCATCCACTGCTGTTTAAATATACCGGGGTTATTCAAGAGGAAGTTCACAGATTTGCAATAGATTATCACAGAGGATTGCGTGGAAAACGAATCCAAGGATCTGCCCTGGATGAAATTGATGGTGTTGGACCACAAAGGCGGAATTCTCTTCTAGCACATTTTGGAAGTCTTGAGAGGATTAGAAATGCCACAATAGAAGAATTATGTATGGCTCCAGGTATAACAGAATATGTAGCAAACAATATCAAAGAATATTTTGATTGATAAAGGCAAATTATGGTGGTATAGTAATGATGATAGTATATGAAAATTTGCATATACTAAGGAAATTACCAAAACGATTTTTACATGGAGGACTTAAATATGTCAGATAAAGAGAAGTGCACTGGCGGTTGTGACTGCGGATGTGGTGAACACGAACACGAAGATTCAGATTTTTTAACTTTAGAATTTGATGATGGCGTAGAAGTAGAATGCGAAATTATGGGTGTGTTCGATTTTGAAGGAAAAGAATACATCGCGCTTATTCCAGATGACGGAACAGATGATGTTTACATCTATGGATATAAGGAAGTTGGCGAAGAAGAGTTTGAATTAGTTGATATTGATGATGATGCAGAATTTGAAAAGGTTGTTGCTGAATTTGATAAGTTAACAGCAGAAGAAGCTTAATCGTTTTCAAGCGTTTAATAACATGAAAAACAAAATACGTTAATTAAATAAGAAACAAAAAACAGGGAGCGGAATTGCTCTCTGTTTTTTGTTTTGCTGATTTTTTATTTATTTAGGGGAAAATCCATAAGGATAGTTAAATTTTATGGGGATAAAATTTAAACAATTCCCTTAATTTTTTTAAGAATATACCAATTAAAAACTAATGTCAATAGGCAGTTGAAAATACTATATTCTAAATAGTAAGAATAGTACGAATTTGTTATAAGATTGCCATAAAATTACATGTTTTGTACGCAATCTTGCTATTGTATACTTGATACGTATAATCATAGTCCTATTAAGTAGAATTAGAAAAATTTAATGGAATTCAGTATGTTATCGACTTCTGGCTTTCTTTATAAAAGCTATACCAATCAGCGTAAAAAGAAAAAGTCCTGTTATAGTATAAGACTTAAATCCAAAAGTAAGTAAATCAAATATACAATACACAGAGCCTGATAAAAATAATATACCAATGATTAAACTCTTTTTATCCATACTTATTTAAACCTCCGATTGTCAAAAGTAATAATAATAAATAACAACTTTGCTTACAAATCAATATTAAATTTAATTATATCATAAAAAAAGTAAATATTTAATAGTTGAATTATTTTTTTGTTTCGGATATAGTAGCTGTGTATGGTCGAAAGCATGGCCAATCAGTTGGAGGATGTTATGAAAAAATATGATATTATAATTGCCGGAGCTGGTGCAAGTGGAGTATTCTTATCATACGAACTTACGAAGCTTAACAATACAGCAAAAATTTTAATGGTAGATAAAGGTGCACCACTTGAAAAAAGGGTATGCCCAATTAAATTAGGAAAAACGAATAACTGCATAAAATGTGAGCCTTGCCATATCATGAATGGATACGGAGGTGCAGGGACATTATCAGATGGAAAATACAATATTACAACTAAGTTTGGTGGAGATTTACATGCTTACATAGGTCAAGAGCAGGCAATGGACCTTATGGAGTATGTTGATGATGTGCTTTGCAACTTTGGAGGAGCAGACGCTAAGCTTTATTCTACAGGGAATTCTGATTTGAAGACTACGGCTTTAAGAAACAACCTGAACTTGCTTGATGCTAAAGTAAGACATTTGGGAACCGATAGAAATGTTCAGATTTTAGAAAGAATTTGTAACTATACAAAAGACAGAATTGACATGGAGTTTTACGCAACGATATCTGAGGTTACTCAAAACTCAGATGGAACCTTTAATGTAAAAACAAACAAAGGTGGAGAGTACCAATGTAATGATTTGGTTTTAGCAACTGGACGTTCTGGCTCCAAGTGGATTTCACGTATCTGTGAGCAAATGAAAATTGGATTAGAACAAAACAGAGTTGACATCGGGGTTCGTGTTGAACTTCCCGCTGAGATCTTTAAGCACATTACAGATGAAGTATATGAAAGCAAGATAGTATATAAAACAGATAAGTATAATGACATGGTTAGGACCTTCTGCATGAATCCTTATGGTGAAGTTGTTGCAGAGAATACAAATGGCATTGTAACCGTAAATGGACACAGTTATGCTGATCCATCCCTTAGAACAGAAAACACAAACTTTGCACTTTTAGTTTCCAATAAACTGACTGCACCGTTTAAAGACAGCAATGAGTATGGTGAATCAATTGCGAAGCTTTCCAATATGTTAGGCGGTGGAGTTTTAATGCAGAGGTTTGGAGATCTTGTAAAAGGAAGAAGAAGTAGTGATAGACGTATGGAAAAATGCTTTACGCGGCCTACATTAAAAGCTACACCTGGAGATCTGAGCCTTGTACTGCCGAAGAGACAGTTGGATAACATTATAGAAATGATTTATGCATTAGATAAAATTGCACCGGGAACAGCTAATGAGGATACATTACTTTATGGTGTAGAAGTTAAGTTCTACAATTCAAGGGTAGAGGTAAATGAAAATCTTGAAACTAAAGTAAATGGGCTATATGCTTTAGGTGATGGCTCGGGGGTTACACACTCCCTATCACAGGCATCTGCCAGCGGAGTTCATTTAGGTCGGATTTTGGCGAAGAAATATTCTAAATAGCAAAATTGCGCAATAAAAGTAAGATGAAGTAGCAACAACTTCATCTTATTTTTTATTTTTCGACACAAATAGACAGAAAAATACAAAAAAAGAAGTGAATTATGTAGAAATTATGTAGAAATTGTGTTGAAAAATTTAAAATATATGCTATAATAATAAAAAAATAATTGCATCGTTTTTATGATATACGTGATATGCAATGTATATTATTAGTTAATGTTTTAATCCAATTTGATTGTGGGATGCGGATGGTTAAAACTGAAGATTTTAGCAAAGCAGTCGAAAGACTGTGACGCAAAGCTATAGGGCCTGAACTCAAAGACAAAGAGATGGTAGCCAGTTGCATGAATAGGAACTCCTGGTGCAATAGGAGTTTTTTTCGTGGACAAGAAGCAGTACATCTGAATAGCCTGGGGTGCATGAGGGTCAAAGGAGTGTGAAACCATGAGCAATATAGGGATAGCTGTAGTTGAGATAACTAAAGCAAATGTACACAGATTGCTATATGCAAATAAAAATTATTACATGACTAGAAAATATAAGCCGGAAGAATTACAAGAAACATACGAAAATAATGTAGTTGAGCTTATGGATACGGAAAGCAAAATTCGTATGAATATTTTAGTTGAAGAGGCTTTAAGGTACAAAAAGAATAGTATAAATTTTGACATAAAGGTTAACTGCAAGGATGGAGAATGCAAGTGTCTGCTGTGTAAAGGAAAATTTATATATAAACCAGAAAGAGTTACTATGAATATTGTTGAGACGGATATAACAGGTGTAAGTGAAAGCCTTGCGGCTGGCATTTTGTAGCAATTTTGCATGCATTTGGTAAGGGCTACAGAAAAGGGTACATTTTTCTACAATATTTTATCTTTTATGACGCAAAATAGTTGCAAAAACTGCCGAATAATATATAATTTACGTAGGCTAAAAAATGGGTTGATGATACCCATTTTTTTGGAAGGGTGCAAAAAAATGTAAATTATGTAGGGAAGCAAGTTTATATTACGTTATATTAGATGTCACGGATGACAGAATTCAGAAAAAACCAGAAAGGTGGTATGTATATTGTCATTTTTAAGTTCCATGAATATAAGTGCTTCAGCATTAACAGCACAAAGGCAAAGACTTGATATTATTTCAGAAAATGTTTCAAATATTGACACAACAAGAACTGAATCCGGGGGACCTTATAGAAGAAAGATGGTTGTTTTTGAAGACAAAGCGGGAGATGTTTCTTTTAAGGATTCCCTCAACAATGCAATTGTCGAAAGAGGTGCCAACGGCAGATTGGTTAGAAGGGACTACTCACCAGGAGTGAGGGTCAGCGACATTGTAGAAGATCAGAGCGATCTTAAAACGGAATACAATCCAGATCATCCGGATGCGGACGCAAATGGGTATGTTAAACTTCCAAATGTAAACATGCTGGAAGAGACCATGGACAGTATGTCAGCCACAAGATCATATCAGGCAAATGTTACGGTTTTAAATGCAGTAAAACTTATGGCACAGAAGGCACTGGATATTGGCAGATAACTTTAGCTAGCGTGTGAAGAAATTTAATTGGAGGTAATAATCATATGTTTATAGATCCCATGCAGGCAATTAATAATATTGCGAATATAAGCCAGATAAATAAAATTGATGGAAACAATAAGGCAGCAAATGGCGTAACTGAGGGAAATGATACTGGGGCAGCGCAAGGTGCACAAGTTCCGTTTAAATCCGTGTTTGAAGATGCAGTGAAAGATGTTATCAGTACAGATAAGCAGGTAAATGTGGATGCAGAAATGCTTGCAACAGGACAGAGTGATAATTTACATCAGTACAGCATTGACATCGCAAAGGCTCAGCTATCAATAGACCTATTGGTTGAACTAAGAAATAAAGCACTTGATTCATACAGCGAAATCATGCGTATGAGTGTGTAATGTAGGATAAGGTGGCAGGAAATTGCGAGAACGTTTAGGAGAACTATTTACACAAATAAGAGAAAAGCTGGTAGCCATTAACGCTAAGTTAAGCAAAAAGGCTAAAATTATTATTGCAATTGTAACGATTTTAGTAATTGTAATTGCATTTGCATTAGCTCTTGCACTTAATACGACTAATTATTCGGTACTCTATACAGGACTTGATGAAGCAGAAGCCACAAAGATAATTGGCGTACTAGAGGAACAGGCTATCCAGTATGAGCATAAAGATGGAACAATTTTGGTTCCAGAAGAAATGGTTGACAAAGTCAAAGTAGCTTTAGCTGCGGAAGGCTACCCTAAAAGCGGATTTACATATGATATTTTCAAAGATAATGTCAGCTTACTGGCTACAGATTTTGAAAAGTATAAATATGCACAATTTGAATTAGAAAGCCGGATGGCTGAAACAATAAAGCAGTTTGACGGTGTTGAAAACGCCACTGTTGCCATAGCCATGGCAGATGAACAAAAATATGCTTTGCAGGAGGATGTAAAAGAATCTTCTGCATCAGTTACAGTGACCATGGAAGATGGCGGCTCACCAAGTAAAAAACAGGTTAAAGGTATTCAGAGACTGGTGGCAAAGGGCGTGCCAGGAATGAAAATCGAAAATGTAGCGGTTATTGATGGCAATGGTGAAGAGGTAAGTTCCAGCGAGGATAATTCGCAAGAAGGTGCTACAGCGTTAAAGCTTAACATTGAAAAACAAATCGAAAGTAGCACTAAAGGAAAGATTTTAGAATTATTCCAGCCAGTATTCGGTAAAGAGAATATTCGAGTAAGTGTAAAATGTTCAGTTGATATCGATAAAAAGATTAAAGAAATTATAGAATATATTCCTTCACAGGATAACAAGGGTGTTCTGTCAAAGTCTACATCAACATATGAAGTACAAGGACAAGGAAAGGTGACAACAGGCGTACCAGGAACTGAAACCAATGCAGATATTCCAGTATATCCTGGTGTTACTACAGATGGAAATGATATTTACTTTAAAGATGACAGGGCGTTAGAATATCTAGTAAGCCAGGTTAAAGAACAGGTTCAAAGTGATGCTGGCGAAATGACAGATATGACCATATCAGTAGCGGTTGATAGTGCAAGTTTAACTCCGGCAAAAGCTGGCGAAATGAGGCAGACCATCGCTATGACTGCTGGTATTGACCCAGAACTTGCAGACACTAAGGTTGCTATTTTTAATGCTGAGTTCTACAAGACAGAGCCAGAACAATTGACTGGAATTACGGCTATACTTGACGCAAATCCACTGTTAAAGATTATAATACCAGCTGTGTTAGCGTTAATAATTGCCTTAATTGCCGTAATTATGGTTGTTATTAAGAAGGCTAAGCTGAAGAAGAGAGTACAAGAATTGGCAGCAGAGGAAGCAAATCGTATCCAGGCTCCTGAAGAATTGATACGCCTTGATGAACTTGGGAAAACAAGGGAAGAGGAACTTAAGAGCCAGATTCAGGACTTTACGGATATCAATCCAGAAATATCAGCTCAATTGCTTAAGACTTGGTTAAGAGGAGAAGAGGAGAATGAGTAAAGACGTGAGCGGTTTGACACCTCAGCAAAAGGCAGCAGCTGTAGTTATTTCACTTGGAGCTGAGAGAGCCTCTAAAATATACAAATTTCTTGGTGAGGAGGATTTGGAAATCCTCACCTTGGAAATAGCAAAACTTAATCACGTTTCACCGAACCAAACAGAAGCGGCAATGGATGACTTCTATAAGCTTTGTTTAACTCAGAAAGTTATTACTGAGGGTGGGGTGGATTACGCTAAGACGGTACTTGAGAAAGCTTTTGGGCCGCAGACGGCGACCACCTTATTGGAGAGGGTTACTAGAAATCTAAAAACAAGAGCTTTTGAGTTTATCAGAAAGACGGACAGTAAGAATCTTTTTGCAATTATACAACATGAAAGGCCTCAGACCATTGCACTTATTCTATCTTATGCAAAATCCGAACAGGCATCAGAAATAATAACTGAACTTCCAAAGGATAAGCAAGTAAAAGTTGTAGAGTGTATTGCAAGAATGGATAGTGCGTCTCCGGAAACGATTAAGATTGTTGAAAATATATTGGAGAAAAAGTTTGCCTCTGTACTATCTATGGATTTTGCACAGGTTGGCGGTGTAGATTACATTGCTGAAGTAATGAACAATATTGACAGAAGTAACGAAAAATACATATTTGATGAATTAAGTAAGAAAGACATTAAGCTTGCTGACGACATTAGAAACAGGATGTTTGTATTTGAAGACATTACATTACTTGATGACAGAGGCATACAAGAATTCTTACGTGAAGTTGAGACGCAAGATATTGTTTATGCTTTAAAGGGTTCTACGCAAGAAGTGTCCAATATGATTTTCTCAAATATGTCAAGCCGTATGGCCGAAACTGTTAAGAGTGAGTTGGAATTCACATATAATGTTCGCTTAAAGGATGTAGAAGAAGCACAGCAAAAGATTGTTGCGGTTATAAGACGTCTGGAAGAAGAAGGAAGGCTTATGATCAATAAGGGCGGAAAGGATGAGATAATTGCGTAAAACCTATGAAGGTTTACAAGTTCAGACCTCTCTGGAAAAGGCGGAAAGGCGTTTAGCCGAAGCCATAGAGCTTGCAAAAATACAAAGCAATGAAAAACATTCCGAAGCCAGTGAGGCTCAAAAGGCTGTTGAAGATGCTATGTCTGAATTTAAAAAAGCAGCTATGGAAGAGCAGAAGAGTGAAGACTTAAAGCTTAAAAACGGCCTGAAGACGATTTATGGATATACGCCGGAATTTTCTAGCCATGGTAAAATCGAAAATGATATTACAGAGATAGATGACGACAAAAAAAAGCTTGTAGCAAGCATTCTAGGTGAAAAGATTATACATAAAGACGAAGAGCCGTTACTAGTAGATAAAAGCTTGCTTAATGAAGAATTTCATGATGGATATGACTCGCTTAATAAAATTGCGGCTTTTAACAATGCTCTGAAGCAGATAAACAACCAGTCACCAGAGGAAAGCATGCTAAATGAAAGCGAAGATTATGAAATGAAGTGCTTTAATGAGAAAAATATCTTTGATGGAGAAACCTACGAAGCAGATGATATAATGCCGTCAAACTTCTATCTTGATTCTTTTGATGATGAGGCTGAACAAGAGGTTAAGCCATATGATATTAATGAAGCACTTATATTAGGAGATGTTATACCGCCGGACAGCATTTCAGAAGACCTAGAAAATCCTTTGGAAAACATAGAGGAAACTAATGAGCCCGATGAACAGATTCAAGAAATAAACAGGAGTGAGATTCTGGAGCAAGCGAAGCAGCAAGCTGAGGAAATTTTGGAAAATGCAAGGTCTGAAGCGCAAAAGATTTTACAAGAATCTCAGCAGCGTGCTCAAAAAATCATAGATGAAAAGGTTGAACACACTTTGGCAGCCGCCTCTGAAAAGGGGTTTGCTGAAGGGTTTGAAAAGGGACAGAATGAGGGCTTTATAGCTGCAGAGAATGCGGTTAATGAAGGTATGATTCAAGAGGCTGAAGCCTTTAGAGGAGAACTTGAATTATCTATTCAAGAGTTTAATGAAAGTAAAAATGAAATTTTACAAAATAATATAAATCAATTAACTGATTTGGCCATTAACGTAGCTGAAAAGGTAATAAAGATTAGCTTGAAATCTAGTAAAGATGTAGTTGCTAAAATGATAGTTGCAGCTGCAGAGGATTGCAGAGATAAGCAGTGGGCAAAGGTCTATATTTCCCATGAAGATAAAGCAATTGCGATGAATCTTGAAAAGGACTTGATTGATGCCTTAAATCAAATTTCTGCAAATGTTAAAGTTGTTGTAATGGAAGATGAACCTTCAGGGACGTGTATAATTGAGTCCCCAGATCAAATAGTAGACGCTAGTGTAGGTACACAGCTGGACAATATCAGGCAAATTGCTAGCGATAACAAAATATAGGGGGAAAAAGGCTTGTATTTAAAAGAATTGTCAGAGCTTATAAAAAACTCGGAAACCTTCGAACATATTGGCAAAATAGAAAATATAGTTGGTATGAGTATTGAAGCTTCAGGCATAAAAGCAAGCATTGGAGACATAAATGTTATAACCTCAAAAGACGGAAAACGAAAAGTTATGTCTGAGGTGGTAGGCTTTAGAGGCGATAAAACCATATTAATGCCATATGATTTTATTGAAGGAATGGGATCAGGTGACTTTGTAAGAAGTACAAAGAAAAGACTGAGAATTCCAGTTGGAGAGTTTTTATGCGGCAGAACGATTAATGCAATGGGAGAACCTATTGATGGAATGGGTCCTGTTGATCATTCTGCCTTGTATAGCGTAGAAAATAATTATATAAATCCGTTAAGCAGGCCCGCTATAGTTGATAGAGTTGATTTTGGAATTAAGGCGATAGACGGATTCCTTACTATAGGTAAGGGCCAGAGAATTGGTATATTTGCAGGAAGCGGTGTTGGTAAAAGTACACTTTTGGGGATGATTGCCAAACAAGCTTCGGCTGATATAAATGTAATTGCATTGGTAGGCGAAAGAGGCAGAGAAGTTAAAGAATTTATAGAAAGAGACTTAGGACCAGAGGGAATGGCGAGATCTGTACTTGTGGTTGCTACTTCAGACCAGCCAGCAGTACAAAGGGCTAAGTGCCCTATTGTGGCAACAGCAATTGCAGAATATTTTAAAGACCAGGGTAAGGATGTGCTGCTGATGATGGATTCGTTAACTAGATTTGCCATGGCACAAAGAGAAATTGGATTGGCAGTAGGAGAGCCGCCAGTGGCTAGAGGATATACCCCATCAATCTATGCAGAGATGCCTAAACTGCTTGAAAGAAGTGGGAATTTCGAGAATGGTTCTATAACAGGTATATATACTGTTTTGGTTGAAGGTGATGATACAAATGAGCCTATAGCCGATACTGTAAGAGGTATTTTAGATGGACATATTATATTGTCAAGAAAACTTGCAGCTAGAAATCATTTTCCTGCAATTGAGGTAAGCGGCAGTATTTCCAGATTGATGGCTGCTATTGTAGATGAAAACCATAAGGCTATGGCATCTAAAATAAGGGATTTGCTAGCTGTATATGAAGAAAATGCGGATTTAATATCAATTGGAGCTTATAAATCAGGTGCCAACGCGAAATTAGACAATGCAGTGGCTAGAATTGACGCCATCAATAATTTCTTAAAACAGAAGACTACAGAATTTTTCAACTACGATGATATGTTAGAGGCAATGACCAGAATTTTGGAATAATCGTTGAAAAAAAGGGGAAAAAGGTATAAAATAGAATAATATGGCGAAGTTTAAATTTTCTTTAAAATCTGTGGAAAAATATAGAAATATTACGTTGGATGAAGCGAAGGCAAAGTATGCCAAGGCTGTATCTGATGTGAATAAACAAAACGATATTTTATTGAGCATAAAGAAAGAGCTTGCCGAAATAAACAGGGAACTTAATTATAAGAACAGCCAGGGCATAACAATATTAGAGCATCAGGGCTACAAAGTATATATAAAAATATTAGAGAATAACATAAAAAATGAAGAAGACAAACTGAAGGGGTTAAAGAAGATAGAACACAGGCGGAGAAAAGAATTAATTGTTGCAAAGACTGATGTTATGTCTATAGAGAAACTTCGGGAAAAAAGGTTTGAAGAATATAGAAAAGAAGAAACCAAGAAAGAAGAACTGGCAACTGAGGAATTTGTATCCAATCAGTTATCTAGTCGTAAATAGCGACTTGATATATATTTAATTTTAACTGTATTCAATAGTTAAAAAGTACTTTTTATGACCTATTCCAATTTGTCAAGCAAATTGATGGAAGGTCAGATGCTAGAAAATCACAAATTTTAATTTGTAGATTTTCATCGTAAACAATTTTATAAGAAAGGAGGTCCTTAAATGAACGCAGGAGTGTGTTTTCAAACATCAGCAGGCAGTAATACAACTGCAAAAACAGGAAGCACTCAGTTTGTAAGCTCCAAAAATGGCGCAAGTAATTCTTTTAAAAAGGAAATGGATAAGGCCTTTGACAGAAACCAAAGTACCACAAATGATGCAGGCACAAGCAGTTCGACAAACAAAGTTACATCAAATAAGGCACAGCAAAAAACAGATTCAAAGGAATATCCAGAGAAAGATGTGAATTCTGCACAAGACAATCAGAACATGGATGTCACAAAGGAGGCCCAAGTGTTAGCAGCGGCTCAGATTCAGCAGCCCAATATGATAACAGTGAATACCCAGATGACCACGTGTGATGCCCTACAGCAGATGCAGAGTGAAGTGGTTAACAATGCATTACTTGGAGTAGTTGTGGAAAAACCAGAATCCAATTTAGCTGAGGTTCTTGGCAAAGCTGAGGAAACAGTAGAGAGTGAAATTAAATTACCTTTCCAGAATAATGTTGATTTAGTCAAATCAGCTATGCTTAAATCTGCACAAAGTGACAGTCAAGAAAACCAAATGCAGAATTTTGCAGACACTTTGACAAATGCCAATCAGGTGAAAGGCGAGAAAGTACAGGAAGGTGCTCAGACTGAGTCAGCAAATTTGCAGACTTCAGAGGTTGAAACAGATGATCCAAAATTAGAACAAATGGATATGCCAGAGGAAAATGTACTTGCCAAAACCAACAGTTTAGATTTATCTAAGGTTAATATTAAGGTTGCTGAGGCACCTATTGATACAAACCAGGCGGATATGGCTAAACAGTTGGCAGATAAAATTATGTACAAGCTTAGTGATGGAAAACAAGAATTTGATTTAGAACTGAATCCAAAGGATTTGGGAAAAGTCAATGTGAAAATGATATTCCAAAACGGCAGTGCAGAATTGATATTAAGTACATCTAATTCAAAAGCACATCAATTGCTTTCAATGCAGGCGGATGCGTTACGAGGAATATTAGAGTCAAATACAGGAATGGACAGCACCATTAATCTAAAACAGGCAGAGAACAGTGATGGACAGTTTGACAGAGATAATTTCCAAGAACAAAGCAATAACCAGCAGAATCAACAGCAACAACAGAAGGAAAAGAAACTGGCTGGAGATATCTCATTTATTGATAGGCTGAGACTGGGTCTAGCGGATGATTTAGAAGAGGCAGTATAGAAAGGAGGAATAAGTTTGGCAGATGCTACAATTAATGATAAGATTTTATCTTCATTAAAATCTCTTACAACGGATAAAAGTAAAAGTACTTCAGCAAAAGCTGATTTTAACCTGCAAACTATGGACTGGCTGAATCTTTTGGTTGCACAGCTTAAAAATCAAGATATGAACAATACCATGGATAATTCAGAAATGATGAGTCAGATGGCACAGTATTCACAGATACAGGCTGTAAATGACATGGTTTCCATGCAGGAAGATATGTATGCGATGAATAATACTTCATATGCAACTTCTTTGATGGGAAAAAACGTAACTGTCGCATCAATTGAAACGAGCAAGGGCTCAGATGGAAAAACTACAGATAAGCTAATTACCACAAAAGGTGTTGTCACAGGTGTTACTTTGTTTGAAGGAGAACCAATAATCTATATTGGAGACAAAAAGTTTTCTCTAAAACAAATAATGATTGTTGGGGATGTGCCTCAAAAAGATAGTACTAGTACTGATCCTGCTAAAAAAGAAGAGCCTGGGACTGATCCTGCTAAGACAGAATAAAATAAAATAGGGAGGTGCTGAAAATGGCTGATATTAAGGTAGGGAATAACTATCAGAATATTAATCAATTGGTAGGGGCAAAAAGCGTAAACAACGTTAATAGTTTAAATCGCAATACAGGTACTACACCAATAGGCGCAGATTTTGGAACTCTCTTAAAAGAACAGCTTGATAAAAATAGTGGCATAGATAAAAATCAGGGGCTGCAGTTCTCAAAGCATGCTCAGGAGAGAGTTACACAAAGAGGGATTGAATTAACACCAGAACTGATGGATGACCTAAATGCAGCAGTTAAAAAGGCAGATGCAAAAGGAGCTAAGGATGTGGTTATATTTGATTCAATGAATGCATTTATCGTAAACGTGCCAAATAAAACGGTGGTTACAACCATGACTGGCAGTGAAATGAGAGACAATGTGTTTACAAACATAGACAGCGCAGTGATACTGTAAATCGTAAATAAACAATTTAATAAGACCGTGAAAAAATAACTGGACCATTTATGGAGGTTATGAGATATGTGGACTGATATATCTCGTCGCGGTTCTGGAAGGAGAAAATAGATGGTTAAATCGATGTTTGCTGCAGTAGCGGGGCTTCGTGCTCATCAAGCTAAGATGGACGTTATAGGCAATAATATTGCCAATGTTAATACATATGGATACAAGGCTGCAAGAGCAACTTTTAGAGATGTATTTTATTCAACTTCATCTGGTGCGGGTAATGCAGGAGATAAATATGGGGGTACAAATCCTTCACAGCTAGGTTATGGATCGAAGATAGGTTCAATAGATTCTCTTATGACTGGAGGAGGAACGGCTACTACAGATAATCCGACAGACTGCATGGTTGTAGGAAATGGCTTTTTTCTTGTAGGTTCTAAACCCACTGAAAAAGATGGAGTGACGGGGCTTAAAGTTTCAACAGAAGCTGGAAAATTAGGGGAAGTAAATCAAACGGACGTTTCTGCACTAAGTCTTACAAGAGTGGGCATATTCAACTTTGATGGATCAGGAAATCTAGTGGATTCCAATGGTAGAATGGTATATGGTTTTGCAAGTAAATATGATTCTGCTACAAGTAAATATTCATTAAATATGGATGCAGCTACTGCTCTTAAAATACCTAGTAAGAACGCTGACGCAGACGCGTATGAGCCCATGGCATTAAAGAACATTACAATTGGTAAGGATGGAAGCATAGTAGGAACCAACGACCAAGATAAATCAATCTTAATTGGTAAGATTGCTATGGCCAACGTGCCAAACCCAAATGCTCTTGAAAGAGGGGAAAATTCATACTACACGGCAAAGGCAAATACGGGTACTATAACAGTAAATCCATCTGGACAGAATTCTACAGGTACTATAGAATCCGGATGCTTAGAAATGTCAAATGTAGATTTATCGAAAGAATTTACAGATATGATTACTACACAGAGAGGTTTCCAGGCAAATACAAGAATTATTACAGTAACTGATACCATGCTTGAAGAATTAGTTAATCTGAAAAGATAGTCAAATAAGACATGGAGGGGCTAAAGGGCTCCTCCATGCAATATAGTGAAGTGAGTGGGATAAGATGATAAAACTAACAAGACTAAACGGAGTTGAGTTTCTGTTAAATCAGACACAGATTCAAATTATTGAGTCAATACCCGAGTCAAAGGTGGTTCTAGAGAATAAAGATTATTACTTGGTTAAAGAGTCCTTTGATGAAATAATTAATCAAATTATTGAATTTAATGCAAATGTAGCAGATAAAGAAAGCTACTTAAAGGCGAAACGACGTTTGGCAGAAATGGCAGAGTCGGAAGATAATCTTTAGTGTATCTACATAGGAGAAACAAATGGATATAGCTACTATATTAGGAATAATATCAGGATTTGGACTTATTGTTTTTGGAATAGGTTTTGGAAAATTGGGCAATTTCATTGACCCACAGAGTTTGGCGATTACTATCGGAGGAACCCTTGCGGTTATGGTTGCAGGTGCACCGGGTGAGATATTAAAGGCCATTCCTAAGCATATGAAAATTGCCATAGGTGGGAAAAAATATGACCCTAAATTTTATATTGAGTTAATAGTAGATTTAGCCCAATCTGCGAGAAAAAATGGATTACTTTCACTAGAAGCAAGAGCTGAAGAAATAGAAGATGTTTTTTTGAAGGATAGTGTCCTTTTAATTGTAGATGCTATTGATTCAGATAAGGTGAAGCAGTTGATGGAAGAGGAACTCAATTATTTGGATGAAAGGCATGCTCGAGCTTTTGGATTTTATGAGCTTGCTGCAGGTACTTGCCCCGCTTTTGGTATGATAGGTACATTGATAGGATTGGTTAATATGCTTAAAGGGCTTAATATAGAAGGCGGAGGTGCAGGCGATATTGGACCTGCCATGTCTACAGCACTTATTACTACTTTTTATGGTTCACTATTTGCCAATGTAGTATTCTTCCCTATTGCAAATAAACTTAAGGTGAGGCATGCGGAAGAGATGTTATGTAAACAGATGATTGTAGAAGGTATTTTATCCATACAATCAGGAGAAAATCCAAAGTTTATTAAAGAGAAATTAATTTCCTATTTATCAGAGGCAGAAAAAGCGGATTTAGCTGAATCAGCTCAATAAAAAGGATTTACATATATTACGCTTTTTAGCGGAGCAGTGAAAGGAGGATAGTATGGCAGAAAAAAAGAAGCATGAAGCTCCTAAAAATAACTGGATGGACACTTATGGAGATATGGTAACGCTTCTATTATGCTTTTTCGTGTTGCTGTTTTCTATTTCTACTGTAAATGCTGAGAAATGGGTAATGGTTGTGAAAAGTTTTAATCCTGCAGCTGCAGAAAATATAAGCCAACTGATCCAAGAGGATCCTGGTGAGCAAAATGGAGAACAAGCTGTTGGACAAAAAGCTGGGGGCCTAATGACAGACGAGAAAAGCTTTGATCAAATCTATTGGTCTATGAAGAAATTTGTAGAAGACAATAATCTGCAAGACAGCATTGAAGTTAAAAAAGGTAAAGATTTTACTTTTATTATATTTAGAAATAATATTTTCTTTAATGGAGACAGCTATGTATTAAGGCAAGAGGGAAAAGACATTCTTGATGTGCTTTGTAGTGCTATTACACCAGTAGCGGATCAGGTTGGCGAAATCCGAGTGATGGGACACACCAACCAGGCAGATCCCAATAAGCCCAATCCCATAGAGGGCGATCGCTTCTTGTCATCAAATAGAGCCACGCAGGTTTTGGTCTATATAGAAACTAAAAATTTAGTGGATGGTAAAAAACTGTTTTCAATGGGCTATGGGCAGCATTACCCTATTGCTTCCTTCGTAACAGAAGCAGATCGAGCAAAAAATAGACGTGTCGAAATTTATATAGCTAAAAACGATGCAACAAAATATACTTTGGATGAGGTTTATGACAAGATTGATAAAAGCTCAGAAGAAAGCACTGAGCAAAAACAAGATCAGAATTCAAAACCTGAGAATCCAGTGACAGAAGAAGAGGTCTAAAGTTATAAAAAATAGGAGATTTAGATGGCTGACGTATTATCACAAAGTCAAATTGACGCCTTGCTCAATTCTCTAAGTTCTCCAGAAGCGGTAGCTGAGGAAGAAAAGCTAATTGAGGAAGAAGAAACCAGGAAAATAAAAAAATATGACTTTAAGACTCCTAAAAAATTCACAAGAGATCGACTAAAGCTAGTATTTAGTGTGTATGAGAATTTTGCAAGAGTAATGTCATCATATTTAACCAGTATGTTACGTCTTTCCTGCCAGGTTGAGATGGTGGATATAGAAGAGCAAAAGTATTTTGAATTTAACAATGCTTTATCAGAGAATGATATAGTAGCCATGGTAGATGGATCAGTAAACAATGGAAAAGGTGATTCAGAAGCGCTGATGATTCAAATGAGCAACTCTGTAATATATGCGCTTATCGATAGAATGATAGGAGGAACAGGAGAAGCTGACAGCCTTGAAGCTGATGGCGGCTTTACAGACATAGAGATATCACTTTTTGAAAATGTTATGGTTCATTTACTGCCTATAATGGAGGAATCATGGCAAAGCTATTTTGATGTGGCTTTCAAATTTGATAAAATAGAAACGAATCCTAGATTGATTCAAAGTATTCAGGCAGATGAAATTGTAGTAATTGTTGTTCTAAACATGGAAATAAAAGGTACTACAGGAACTTTCAATATCTGCATTCCCGGTGGAATCATGGAGGATGTGTTTAAGCTTGCAGACCAGGCTAATATTTCTGGAAGAAAGAGAGAGCATCAGGATGATTTTTCCAGAGAAGAAATCCTAGACAGCCTAAAGGATTCCCAGTTGGAACTCCGCGCATTTTTAGGAGAAGCAAGTATCTTACTAGAAGATGTGTATTCCTTAAAGCCTGGGGATGTTATAAATTTAAGAAAGCCGAAAGACTCAGAGGTGGCCATATACATAGAGGATAAACCATGGTATAAAGGCCGTCTTGGAGAAAAGAAGGGCAGTGTTGCAGTTAAGATAACCGGAACAACAATAACCCGGTAATAGCAGAGGTGATATATGAGCGATAATAATAATTATTTTACCCCCATGGAGATAGATGGCATTGGTGAAATACTAAATATAAGTTTAGGATCTTCAGCAACTGCCATGTCAGATATGCTAGGGAGAAAGGTTACCATTACAACTCCTAATGTAAAAGTTAGGGACTATGAAGACTTTGAAATAAGTGAAGTAGAGCCTGCAGTTGGAGTTGAAATTACATATGTAACCGGGCTTGATGGAAACAACCTGATGTTGCTTAGAAAAGATGACGTCAGAAAAATTCTGGAAATACTTATGTATACAGAAATTGAGGAAGAAAATTTTGAGTTGGATGAACTTTCGCTAAGCGCTGTCTGTGAACTTATGAATCAGATGATGGGTGCATCGGCAACTGCATTAGCGGATGTTATAGGAACTATGGTGAATATATCCACACCTGTAGCATTTGAAGTAGAAGATCCAGATGCGTTTAAGCAGAAGTATTTTAAAACGGATGAACCTATGGTAGAAGTATATTTTAACATTGAAATTGAAGATACTTTTTCCAGTAAGTTTATCACAATGCTATCAGTGGATTTATGCAAAAAACTAATATCATCATTTGGATTTATGGATGGCGATGATAGTTCTGAAGCAAAGCCTGTAACAGAGTCTGTGCAGACTAGTCCAGAGGCCCCAGGGCAGGGTGAATTGTCTCAAGAAGATATAAATAAAATGATAGCCGGGGCAGCAAATGCAGCAGTCAATCCGACAGCTCCAGCGCAGGCTGTACCACAGCAACAGATGCAGCCGCAAGGAATGCCGATGCAAGGTATGCCAATGCAAGGGTATCCACAGCAAATGTACGCACAACCACAATATTCTAGAGATCCTAGATTAATTAATGTGCAGCCTATACAGCAGAATTTTGAAATTACACCTGCTGAAGCAGGAACGAATCTTGATTTAATCATGAAAGTTCCACTTCAGGTCTCCGTTGAAATTGGAAGGACTAAGAAGCTTGTCAAAGAAATACTGGAATTTGGACAAGGTTCTTTAGTAGTTTTGGATAAATTAGCAGGGGATCAGGTTGATGTATATGTTAATGGTCAATGTATCGCCAAAGGCGATGTTGTAGTAGTTGATGATAACTTTGGTGTGAGAATCACTGAAGTAATCAAAAAGGCTGATATAATAAACAGCCTGTAGATATAAAATAAGTAAAATAAATAAGAAGCTATAGTATTTTAAAGTGCTTGATAAAAGAAAGAGGTAAAGAAATGGCAAAGATTTTGTTAGTTGATGATGCTGCATTTATGCGTATGATGATTAAAGACACTCTGTCAAAGAATGGTTATACAGATTTATATGAAGCTGGAGATGGAGCTCAGGCTGTTGAAAAGTACGAGGAAATCAAACCAGATTTAGTAATTATGGATATTACTATGCCAAATATGGATGGACTGGAAGCTCTAAAGGCTATTACAGCAAAACACCCTGATGCTAAGGTAGTTATGTGTTCCGCAATGGGTCAGGAAGCAATGGTTATAGAAGCTATCAAGCTTGGCGCGAAGGACTTTATCGTTAAACCATTTAAGCCAGATAGAATATTAAAGACTGTATCTGCGGTTTTACCACAGGCTTAGTCGTCTAAGGAGTGATTAGAATTTTAGGTACTATTATACCATTAATACTGGCATTATTGGCAGTGGTTGCTGTCATCTATTTAAGCTACATATTTAGTAAGTATGTAGCTTTAGGTGCTAGTAAGATGAGCGGCACCAGATATATGCGTGTGGTAGACAGAATGATGCTGGGACAGGATAAAATGATGATGATTGTTCAAATAGGTGACAGCTATTATTTGACAGGCGTTACTTCCCAAAATGTTCAGATTTTAAAAGAACTTTCGGGAGATGAATTAATCGAAATGGAAGCTGGCGTTCAGTCGACACCGCTTCAGCAAGTTGTATCTTTTAAGAGTGCATTACAAAAGCACATGAACAAAAAAGATAATTAGTACGATAAAAATCTATAAATTAAAATTTATGATTTTTTAGCATCTGACCTTCCAACAATTTGTTTCACAAATTGGGATAGGTCATTAAGGAAATAAGGTATAGTTAAATGACTGATTCAATTCTTTCAATAAACGGAACAGGCATGCAAACACTGGAGATATTAACGCTCTTGACGCTGATTGCTCTGCTGCCGTCTATATTGATTATGATGACTTGTTTCACAAGAATAGTCATAGTCCTTTCGCTTTTGCGAAATGCTTTAGGTCTTCAGCAGACACCGCCAAATACTGTTATTATCGGTATTGCACTATTTTTATCTTTATTTATAATGCAGCCTGTTATATCAGATATAAATCAAAATGCATATGAGCCTTATAAATCAGATTTGATAACCCAGCAACAGGCCATAGACAACGCGTCTGTACCACTGAAGAAATTCATGCTAAAACAGACCAAAATAGATTCTTTGAATGTATTTTTAAATTTTGCAGATATGAAGAGACCTAAGAATTTAATGGAGATTCCTATGCATATAGTAATTCCAGCATTTATGACTAGTGAACTTAGCCGTGCTTTTCTTATGGGATTTTTACTTTATATACCTTTCTTAGTAATCGATATCATTGTGGCCAGTGTACTTATGTCAATGGGTATGGTTATGCTGCCGCCTTCGATGATTTCTACGCCGTTTAAGCTACTGTTATTTGTAGTTGTAAATGGATGGTCGCTGCTTTTCAGCACTCTGGTGAGCAGTTTTAACTGACGAGTTATTTTTTAGACGGGGGCAAAAATGGAATCATATACACCAATTTTTGATATGTTGCAGACAGCTGTAATGGTAGCTGCTAAGGTTTCCGCACCAATACTTTTAATTAGTATGGCCGTGGGCCTTGTCATTGCCATATTTCAAGCTGCTACGTCCATTCAGGAACAGACTATTACTTTTGTACCAAAACTTTTTATAATTGGTATCATTTTAGTTATGTCAGGTTCGTGGATTATGGCAACGATGGTAGATTTTACGAAAGCCATTTTTGCTACTATGCTGGAGTTATAAAACATGCAGCAACTTTTAGGAATTGACAATTTAATAGCCTTTGGATTGATTTTTATGAGAATGGCAGGGTGCATTGCATTTAATCCCATATTAGGCAGAAGAAATGTTCCACAAGTTTTGAAAGTGGGCATGTCTTTGATGCTTGCAATTCTTATATACTCTTATTCAGATATTTCAACCATTGGCGTAATTAATTCCACTGTAGAATATATTATGCTTGCATTAAAGGAATTCTGCGTTGGCTTTGTTATAGGCTTCGTTGTAAGCCTTTTTTCATATATTATTATACTTGGTGGTGAAATTATTGACATGCAGATGGGCTTATCTATGTCAAAAGTATACGACCCGGCTAGTAATGTTTCCATGTCACTAAATGCAACATTTTATAACATATTGTTTATGTTTATGTTTTTTACGGTAAATGGTCATCTAACTTTGTTTAAGTTATTTTTAGATTTAGAAAAGGTTATTCCTTATGGTCATGTTTTACTGGGAAGTGATGTGGCAGCCAGCATGATTTCGGTATTCTGTCAGTGCACAGTTTTAGGGCTTAAGCTTGCAATGCCTATGGTAGCGCTTCAATTTTTCATAGAAATGGGATTTGGAATATTGATGAGAAATATTCCACAAATCAATGTGATTATGATAAATATACAGGCAAAGATATTTGTTGGATTCATATTTTTAATTATAATCTTTACGCCGACCATGTCTTTTGTAGAGGGGATGATTGAAGACTTATTTAATGCTATTATTCAGATAGCAAAATTAATGGGGTGATGAGGCTTGTCAGATTCTAAAACAGAAAAAGCCACGCCGAAAAAACGTAAAGATGAGCGAAAAAAGGGTAATGTTCCCCAAAGTAAGGACATTACAAGTTTAGTATCTTTACTTGTTGTTTTTTCAGTGCTGAAAATGATTTTTCCATATATATATGGGGCGGCTAAGCGCTTTATTATATTTATAATGGGAGAGGTGGCAACCATAGATGTCTTTACGGATAGTACAATCAATAGTTTGGTAGGTGAGGTTGTAAAACTTTTAGTAATCGCTATTGTACCAGTATTGATCATTAGTGCAGTAATACCAATTATTTCAACAGGCGCACAGACGAGGTTTCTGTTTGCATCAGAGTCACTAAAGCCTACTTTAGATAAATTTAATCCCATAAACGGAATTAAAAGAATGTTTTCCATACGCAGTAGTGTTGAATTAGTCAAGAATTTGATAAAAATAACGATCATTACAGTTATTTTATATAAATTTATTTATGCCAGATTCACAGAGATTGCTAAAATGTTGTTTGTTGAACCACTTCAATCTTCCATATATTTGCTTGATGCGGTTGTAAAGATGGTCTATATGGTAAGTATAATCTTTATTTTTGTTGCAGGCCTTGACTATCTATACCAGCGATGGGAATATGAACGTAAAATCAAGATGAGTAAGCAGGAAATTAAGGAAGAATTTAAGCAAATGGAAGGCGACCCTCAGATTAAGGGTAAAATCAAACAGAAACAGCGTGAAATGGCTACTGCAAGAATGATGCAGGCCGTACCTACTGCGGATGTGGTTATAAGAAACCCGACCCATTTTGCTGTAGCTCTTAAGTATGATACAGAAACAGACCGGGCCCCTGTGGTTGTTGCAAAGGGGCAGGATGAACTGGCACTCCGAATTGTAGCTGTGGCCGAAAAGGCTGGAGTTTATATTATAGAAGATAGGCCGCTGGCAAGGGCTATTTATGCCACTGCAGAGGTTAAAATGGAAATTCCTTATGCCTACTATACAGCTATTGCAGAAGTGTTTGCCTTAGTTTATAGCATAAGAAATAATGACAAAGATAAAAAGAGGAATTAGCGTATGGCAGCAGATATACTTAGAGTAACAACGCCACTTACAGGGCAGGACCCGGCCACCAGGGTACGATCAAACACTCAGGAGCCAGCCAGTACAAATATTAATAATGTTATCAATCCGAATCGTGTTCCAAAAACCGATTCAAAAGGATTATATAATGACCAAGAGACAAATAAATTTTCTCCAAACTTGAAGTCCAATTTTGACGCATTTTTGCAGAAACTAGCCAATACTCCAGGCATGTCAATGGAGGCGGCGAAATTATTCTTTACTAGATATGGCAGCATTGTTAACGCTGGGATGGGAGAAGGAATTGCTGCTGAAATGGGCAAATATCTGGAAATGATGAAGGTAAATGATACGGAACTATTAGCGTTACTTAAGGGAATGCAAAGTTCTTCAGTAAAATTCACTGGAGATTTTTTCGATGTTCTAAGAAATTTAATGAGTAATAAAAATATTTCTACGGATGCCAAGTCATTGATTTTAGATTTTCTAAAAAGATACGATGCAATTACAGCAAACAGCCATAGCCTAGAAAACATTATGTCGAATCTAAACAATATCGCAGATAGAATGATGAAATCTTCAGCAGAACAATTAAGGGAATTGGTTTCAACCTTGGACACCACGTCAGGCAAAGGAAACGTAGCTGAAAACCTTGCGAATATGAGAGAAAATATTATTCCACTTTTAGCTAAGTATATATCTCAAACTAAGGATTATGGTAGTGTCAGAGACAATATAAGTTTATTTATTCTAAATTTTACTAGATATGAGATGGGGAGTAAAGAAGCATTTTCCGATGCCTTAAACTCTTTACTAGGCATACCAGAGGTGGCTTCAAAGGTTTCTAATAGTATGGTGGCTGAATTGGTAGATGGTATTTTCGCCAACATACCGGGTGATCATGCAAAAGTGCTGCAGGATCAATTGGTTACCGTATTAACCAAAGGATTAGATGGACAAGCAGGATATCAGAATACACAAGTATTTCAGAATATATTGCAGTCAGCGCTTTTAAATGAAAGCGTGTATATGCCTTTGCTGCATATGATGATTCCTGCAGATTACAATGGAAAACAAATGTTTTCTGAAGTATGGGTAGATCCTGACAGCAATGAAAGAAATAATAATGAAGGTGGAAATGCTGTTAAGCTTTTGGTAAAATTTGATATAAAGGATTTAGGATTTTTTGAGATGATTATGCTGGTTCAGAATAGTAAAGTAGATATGCAGCTATTTTATCCTGAACATTTAGAACCAATGAAGAGTCAGATTAAAGACGGTATATTTACTATTGTACAGAGAAACGATTTGAAATTCAGGTCTTATATGGCAGATAAGTGTGTTCAGCCAAAACCTATTTCTGATGTATTCCCAAAGCTCTTTGAAGGGAGGAACATGGTAAATGTCACAGTATAATGGGTCTAAAAAAGCAGTTGCTTTAAAATATGATGAAAGTCAGGGTACTGCACCAATAATTGTAGCCTCGGGGCTGGGACACATGGCTGAAAAGATTGTAGAGGTGGCAAATCAATCAGATGTGCCAGTATATGAGGATACCTCTTTAGCCACAGTACTCTCCCAGTTGGAATTAGGAGCACAAATTCCAGAGGAAGTATACAGAGCAGTTGTGGAAATTTATGTGTTTTTCTTGAATCTTCAATCTAAGTAGAGAATTGAAAGGAGGGCGTCATGAGTATTAGTTCGATTGCATTAAATGCGAATTCAGCAGGTAATAGTTATAAAAGTCTTAATTATGGGCAGGGTTATGGAAATTATCAGAATCAGTACAATGCCGAAGATAAGACCAGTCAAAATAAAGGGCAGTTTAGTATGAATCATTCTGCAAATTCTTCTGTAGATCAGGATGTAGATATGACAAACCCTACGGAGCAGGCTGCACAAAGTAAAAAAATTGACAATGGTGAATGTGAGACTTGTAAAAATAGAAAATATCAAGATGTTTCAGACGACTCCGGAGTTTCCTATCAAACTCCTACTAAGATTTCGCCCAGTAATGCCGCATCTGCAGTTATGAGCCATGAGCAGGAACACGTAGTTCGAAATCAGGCTAAGGCAGAGAGGGACGATAGAGAAGTGCTGTCTCAATCTGTGGTGCTGCACACTGCTATATGCCCTGAATGTGGGAAAGCATATGTTTCAGGGGGTACCACCACAACGGTAACAAAAGCAGATACCAGCGATGTTGAAGGAATGCCTACAGAGGATAATGGATTGGGCGGAAGGTTGGATGTAATAGTATAGATAATATAATGAATGCTTGAAATAGTAGGGAGGAATAAATGGATAATAACTATGCCGTTTTTAAAGTAAATATATATGATGAATTCGCCTGCATTGAATCAAAATGTAAACAAAACTGCTGTCGTGCTGGATGGGATATAATTTGGAGTAAGAATGAATGCGAAAAAATATACAAGTCTAAGGCTTTAAAAAAATCTTTTCACCAAATGGAAAAACATTTTGTAAAGTGCAATGGAACTCAAAAGTATATGAAACTGAAAAATACGATAGAGGATGCATGTCCATTTCTTTCTGAGCAAAATTTATGTAGAATTCAATTAACAACTAATTATAATTATTTATCACAAACTTGCAAAGTATACCCACGCTTGCTGATGGAATATAAGGATTACTTTGAGTTTTCTATTTCATCAGGTTGTGAAAAAGTAGTTGAAATGCTTTTGGAAAACAGGGAAGCACTTGGATTTACTCAGTCAAATAATAACTTAGCGGAGATTAGAAATTCATATGGGCGAAGTGGTAAAGATTTTCCGTCAAACATATATAAAGACCGTCCTATTTTAAATTATTGGATTGATATAAAATACTTGGTAATAGAGATACTAAGTGATCGGAGCTATTCAATTGAAGAACGGCTTTTTATTACAGGGATGGCCATGGAGTTGTTAAGAGATATCGAAAATGAAGGTAATGTAGAGATTATTCCACAGTTTGTGGATATGTTTTTATCCGAAAATAGCTGTGGAAAAATAAAACAACAATTAAACAGTATAGAAATAAATAAAGAAAATAGAGTAATTCATTGTCTAAGTTATATGACACTTATATTTTATCAAGAAAAATCTTGCAAAAGCATACTAGAAAAAGGACAAAAAAATATAGGGGTAGATGTAGGAAAAGTTGAAGAAGTGAATCAAGTAAAGAATTTTACGATATCTACTGATTATGATAAAGCTGCTTATGCAACATGTGAGAAGCTTTATTTGGATTTTATAGCGGATAAAGAGTATTTTTTGGAAAATGTGCTTATATTAAACTTTACTAATATGTGTATGCCATTTTGTGATACCAGTAAAGATATTTTTGATAATTATTATACATTCATTATCTGTTTTTGTATTTTTAAGTTTGCTTTGACTACAAATACGGATGAGAATTTTAGTATTGAAGAGTTAATTAGAATAACAGTTTTAAGTTCAAGGTCTATGGCGCATAATTCAAAGATCGTTCCTTTATTAGATGAATTTAGATTACAGTTTAAGGATATTAATTTAGATAATATGGCAAATTTATTGCTCTAAACACAATTTAATCTCAATAATCCTCCAGATTAGTTGGAGGATTATTTTTAATATTGACACTTGTACTAATTCTATTATGATTTGTGGTAAAATGTCGATATATAAACAATACTAAGGACGAAAAATAGGTGATTTATTATGCATTTGATTATGTTATCCGGAGGCTCGGGACAAAGGCTTTGGCCTTTGTCAAACCATGTACGCTCAAAACAGTTTTTAAAGATACTTGACGGAATAGATGGAAGAAAAGAGTCTATGGTTCAGAGAGTATATAGACAGCTTAAAGAGGTTGGAGGATGGGACTCGGTGTCCGTAGTTGCGGGAATTACACAAAGAGAACAGATTATATCTCAACTTGGAACAGAGGTAAACTTAATAGTGGAACCTGACAGAAGAGATACTTTCCCTGCCATAGCATTGGCATGCTCATATTTATATAGTGAAAAAAAGATAAGACCAGATGAAAATGTAGTTGTCCTTCCAATAGATTCTTACGTAGAAAATGAATATTTTGAAAAACTAGAAGACATTTCGAAAGTATTAGATTCTAATGACGTTGAACTGGTACTTTTGGGAGCTGTACCTGTAAAACCGTCAGAAAAGTATGGGTATATTGTGCCTAAACGACAAGATAACAGCAATCACAATTTGAAAACCCAATCACATAATAAAAATCAAGAATTTAACGTAGCATACTTTAAAGAGAAACCTGAACTAAAAACAGCAGAACAATTAATACAAAATGGCGCCCTTTGGAACTGTGGAGTATTTGGACTTAAACTTGGGTATGTGTTTGACATTTTAAAAGAGAAATATGGCACGACAGATTTTTCGTTTAATAATTTACAAAAATCTTTTAAGAACCTAAAGAAAACTAGCTTTGACTATGAGGTCGTTGAAAAAGCAGAAAATATTAAAGTAATAAAATATCAAGGCCAGTGGAAAGACCTAGGAACATGGGAAACTCTTACAGAGGAACTGGGAGAAGCCACCATAGGTAATGCGACAATTGACTGCTTATGTACGAATACGCATATTATCAATGAGCTTGATGTTCCAGTTATTGCAATGGGAATTCAGGATAGCGTGGTTGTAGCAAGTCATGACGGCATATTGGTTGCAAATAAAGGGGAAACTTACAGGCTTAAAGAATTTTCAGGAATAACAATGGGCAGGCCTATGTGTGAAGAACGCCGCTGGGGCAAATACATAGTGTTAGAACATGGACAGTCTTCTGAAGGGCAGGAGGTTCTGACAAAGCGGCTTCATATACATACTGGAAAGCAGATAAGCTATCAATACCATAATCATAGAAAAGAAGTCTGGACAATAGTTGGTGGATTTGGAGAATTATACCTTGAAGATAAAATCTATGAAGTGAAGTGCGGCGATGTAATTGTTATTGAACCTAAGATGAAACATGGCATTAAGGCTATACAAGAATTGGAAATAATTGAAGTGCAAATGGGAGACCAGCTTATAGAAGAAGATATAATAAGACTTGAATTAGAGTGGTAATGGTAAAAGTGTAAAACTGGAAAGGCTATGAAATGAATAAAGTTGCATTGATAACAGGAATAACAGGACAAGATGGATCATACCTGGCAGAACTTTTGCTTGAAAAGGGATATGATGTACATGGAATTCTTCGAAGAAGCTCCTCTTTTAATACTGACAGAATAGAACATTTATATATAGATGAATTAATTGAAGATATGCATAAGGAAAGAAAGCTAAAGCTTCATTATGGGGATATGACGGATTCAACGAATCTTGTTTCCATTATACAAAAAGTGAAGCCTGATGAAATATACAATCTTGCGGCACAATCCCATGTTAAAGTCTCTTTTGAAGTACCTGAATATACAGCAAATGCAGATGGAATAGGCACTTTAAGATTACTTGAATCCATAAGGCTGCTGGAAATGGAAAAGCATACAAGAATTTATCAAGCCTCTACCTCAGAACTGTTTGGAAAGGTTCAGGAAGTACCGCAGAATGAAAACACACCCTTTTATCCAATGAGCCCATATGGTGTGGCAAAAATGTATGCCTTTTGGATCACAAGAAATTACCGTGAAGCCTATGAGATGTTTGCATCAAATGGTATTTTGTTTAATCATGAATCTCCAAGAAGAGGTGAAACCTTTGTAACAAGGAAAATTACCCTTGCGGCGGCAAGAATTAAGCAAGGTAAGCAAAAGAAACTATATTTGGGGAACTTAAATGCCAAAAGAGACTGGGGCCATGCAAAGGATTATGTGGAATGTATGTGGAGAATATTACAGCATGAAAAACCAGATGATTTTGTCATTGCCACAGGCGAGATGCACACAGTAAGAGAATTTTGTGATTTAGCCTTTAAAGCAGTAGGGATTCATTTGGAATGGCAGGGAGAAGGAATAGAAGAAAGAGGTATTGACATTAAAACCGGAAATATTTTGATAGAAGTTGACCCTAAGTATTTTAGGCCTACAGAAGTAGAACAGCTTTTAGGAGATCCTTCAAAAGCAAAAAAACAGCTTGGATGGAATCCAACCCAGACAAAGTTTGAACAGCTAGTAAGTGAAATGGCAGAAGCAGATATGAAATATGTTAGGAAAGAGGAACATATAAGAAAAGCGTTCGATTAGGGTGTACAAAAATGAAGAAAAATTCAAAGATATATGTAGCAGGTCATAGGGGACTTGTTGGTTCTGCAATAGTTAGAAATCTTAAAGCTCAGGGATATACAAATTTAATCCTAAGAACCCATGAGGAACTAGACCTTACCAGACAGGAAAGAGTTGAAGCATTTTTTTTACAAGAAAAACCTGATTATGTTTTCCTTGCTGCCGCTAAGGTTGGTGGAATTGGAGCTAACGTAAAATATCCCGTAGAGTTTCTAATGGACAATCTGCTGATACAAAACAATATATTAAAAGCTGCATTTGAAAATAAAGTAGAGAAGCTTATGTTTTTAGGCAGTTCTTGTATTTATCCTACCAAAGCGCCTCAACCGTTAAAAGAAGAATATTTACTTACAGGGTTGCTTGAACCCACCAATGAAGGCTATGCATTAGCCAAGATTGCAGGGCTTAAAGCCTGTGAATACTATAACAGGCAATATGGAGCTAAATTTATTAGTGTTATGCCCCCCAATTTATATGGCATAAATGATAATTTTAACCTTGAAAATGCACATATAGTTGCATCTTTGATCGGTAAAATGCATGAAGCAAAGCTGTCGGGAGCACCTCAAATTGAAGTTTGGGGTACAGGTAATCAGTATAGAGAGCTTATGTTTGTGGATGATATGGCAGAAGCAACTATTTATTTTATGTGTACTTATGATAAACCTGAGTTTATAAATATAGGGCTTGGAAAAGACTATACCGTCCGAGAAATTGCAGAAACCATTAAAGAAGTAGTTGGTTACACTGGAGAAATTTGGTTTAATACAGAAAAGCCTGATGGAATGTACAGAAAAGTTCTTGATGTAAGTAAAATGCAAAAATTAGGCTGGAGCTATAAAACAGAATTGCGTGAGGGACTTGAAAAAACATATAATTGGTATTTAGAAAATAGAGCACGATAACAAATCACAATAGAAAATGGGGAAAGATATGATAATTAACTATCCACTTGCAAGTGATACGTGGGATGAGAAAGAAATAGAGGCAATTAATAGAGTGATTGCTAGTAATAGATTCAGTATGGGAAATGAAGTGGCTGCATTTGAACGAGAATTTGCGAATTACTTTGGCAGCAAATATGCTGTAATGGTTAATTCTGGATCATCGGCTAACCTTATAGCAGTAGCAGCTGTTGTTTTGTCAGAAAAATATGGGTTGTCAAAGGAAGATGAAGTAATCGTGCCTGCTGTATCATGGGCAACCACGTATACGCCGCTTCACCAACATGGACTTAAGCTTAGATTTGTGGACGTTGATGTTGAAACCTTGAATATTAATCTGGATAAGCTGGAAGAAGCTATTACCGATGAAACAAAAGCTGTATTTGCAGTTAACTTGCTTGGCAATCCAAATGAATTTGACAGATTAAAGGCTATATGTGAAAAGCATAAGTTGATTTTGATGGAAGATAATTGTGAATCCATGGGAGCCAAGTATAAAGGAAAGTACACAGGAACATTTGGTGTATTTGGAACCTTTAGTACTTTTTATTCACATCATATGGCTACTATGGAAGGTGGAATGATTCTCACAGATGATGATGAACTCTATGAAATAATGGTTTCAATACGTTCCCACGGCTGGACAAGAAATCTTAGCAAAGAAAGCAAATTCAATACTTCAGCAGATGAGTTTTATAGCTTATTTAATTTTGTGCTCCCAGGATATAATGTCAGACCTATAGAAATGGAGGCGGCTATTGGGAGAGAACAATTAAAAAAGCTGGAAGTGTTTTTGGAAAATAGAAGAGAAAACGGAAAATGTTTTGAAGAATTGGTTGCTAGTAAAAGTAATATATCTACTCAGAAAAATGTGGATGAAAGTTCATATTTCGGATTCCCTATTCTATTTAATACTTCGGAGGAAAGAACAAAGGCAGTAAAACTGTTTCGGGAATTAAATATTGAATGCAGGCCTATAGTAGCAGGAAATTTTACTAGAAATGAAGTGATAAAGTTTTTTGATTACAGTATATATGGAGAGTTGAAAAATGCTGACAAGATTCACGATTGTGGATTGTTTATTGGAAATCATCATTTGGATTGTATAAATCAGATAAAGACTATAGTAAATATAATTAAATAACAATATAAAAAACATAAACTTAAAAAGGCAGCCTGACATAGGTATTTTATACTTTGATGTCAGAGCTGCCTTTATTACACGAGGCAGTTAATACTTGGAATTTCTAGATACTAGATAAATGTTAAGTTTTGTAGTAAAATGTCGATATATTAATTAATGAAATGTAGAATTTACTTAGGAATTATATTCAAAATGAATTGAAGACAATGTCACCAAAAGGAGTTGGATAGTATAGATGAAAGTAGTAATTTTAGCAGGAGGCTTGGGCACACGTATATCCGAAGAAAGTCATTTAAAACCAAAACCAATGATTGAAATTGGTGACAGACCTATACTTTGGCATATCATGAAACACTATTCTTATTATGGATTTAATGAGTTTATCATTTGTTTGGGATACAAGGGACATATGATAAAGGAATTCTTTGCAGATTATTATCTGCACATGTCTGATGTCACCTTTGACTTTACCGCTGAAAACAAAATGGAGATTCATCAAAATGTAGCAGAACCATGGAAAGTTACTTTGGTTGATACAGGCTTAAATACCCAGACCGGAGGCAGACTGGCAAGAGTTAAAAAGTATATAAGCGATGAACGATTTATGTTGACATATGGAGATGGTGTAAGCAATGTAAACTTACAAAAGCTTTTAAGTTTTCATGAGAAAAATAAAAAAATGGTAACCATAACAGCCATCCAGCCTGGAGGGCGTTTTGGCATGCTTGATATAAATGAAGAAACGCAACAATTAAATGGCTTTGTAGAAAAAGCCAAGGAAGATGGTGGCTGGATTAATGGCGGCTTCATGGTGATGGAACCAGATGTGTTTGATTATCTGGAGGGTGATAATTGTGTGCTTGAGAAACAGCCAATGAGAAATATGACAACAGAAGGAAAGACTTGTGCTTATAAGCATACAGGCTTTTGGCAGTGTATGGATACACAGAGAGATAAGGGAATGCTTACCGCACTTTGGGAATCGGGAAAAGCCCCTTGGAAAATGTGGTAATAAAACAATAAAAAAATTAAATTTTAAGTGTAAACAACTATAGTATATAAGGAGAAGCATGTGAAAATTGCATTATTTAATGGTGGGTTAGGGAATCAGGTTTTTCAGTATATTTTTGCTAGATATATTGAGGAATCAACTGGAGAAATATGTTTCCTAGATGATTCCTACTTTTATCTAACGGAAGAAAAAAGAAAACAAGAAGAAAAAGGTGGAATTGTAACTGTCCATAACGGTTATGAGATAGAGAAAGTGTTTCCCAATGCAAAAGCTAGTTTATTGAGTAAACAGTTTACTGCAGATGTTTGGAATTATATGATGGAAAATAAGCGTTTAGGAATATCCATTGAGCAGCAGCTTCTGGATGCAGGCTTAAATATATCAGTAATAAGGGAGACTGGAGAAGTCTCTTTTAATGGAAATATATTTGATGCTCCACCGAATGAATTCTCTCCGCAAATTTCTAATTTACCTAGGGATTTAGATTTATATTATTCAGGGTACTGGATAAATAAAGGATGGTTTGCAGCTAATAGTGAGATATTAAGACACGAGTTAAAGTTTCCAAGCATTACAGATAAAATAAATATGGAGTATCAAGAAGCAATTGTGAAAACTAATTCAGTTGCAGTACATATTCGCAGAGGGGATTTTGTAACAATTGGATGGGCATTATCTGAAGAATACTATGCAAATGCTGTTAATGTTATGAAAAACAATTTTAATGACGCTATTTTTTATATATTTTCAGATGATTTAAATTGGTGCAAAGAAAATGCGGAAACACTAGGTTTAAACCTAGGAAAGGATAAAGCAATTTATGTGGATGGAAATTATGATAGGGAGAATAACTATATTGACATGCAGCTTATGAGCACTTGTAAACATATGATTATTTCAAACAGCAGTTTTTCCTATTTAGCCGCATTATTAAATGAAAATAAAGATAAGCTAGTTATCAATCCAACCAATAGAGAGGTATAGTAGGTGTACAAAGATAAAAAGGTATTTATAACAGGTCATACTGGATTTAAGGGAAGCTGGCTCTGTGCAGTTTTGTGTTACTTAGGAGCTGAGGTAACTGGGTTTTCTTTGCAACCAGAGAGTGAACCTAACCTTTTTGGATTGGCAGGTATTGAAAAAGATGTTAAGTCAGTTTATGGAGACATAAGAGATTTAAAAGCACTTAATCAGGCATTAAATGATAGTAAAGCAGAAATTGTTTTTCATATGGCGGCTCAGCCTTTGGTAAGAGAATCCTATGTTAATCCAAGATATACATATGAAGTGAATGTTATGGGAACCGTAAATTTGTTAGAAGCGGTTAGAAATTGTGCTTCTGTAAGGTCAGTAGTAAATGTTACTACTGATAAGGTGTATGAGAATAAGGAACGACAGGAAGGTTACATTGAAAATGACAGGCTTGATGGATATGATCCTTATGCCAACAGTAAATCCTGCAGCGAATTAATAACTGCAAGTTATAGAAGAAGCTTTTTCTCTGAGCAGGTTCAGTCGGGAAGAAAAGTGGCTATCTCTACGGCAAGAGCTGGAAATGTAATTGGCGGCGGTGATTTTGCAAAGGACAGAATTATCCCTGATTGTGCAAGGACGGCACTTGGAATGAATACTAATGAAAATATTATTATTCGGAATCCCAATGCTATCAGACCGTATCAACATGTATTGGAACCGTTATTTGCATATTTAGAAATTGCCATGAGACAGTACCAAGATATTTCTTATAGTGGAGCTTATAACATAGGACCAAAAGAAGAGGATTGCATCACAACAAAAGAATTGGTAGAAATGTTCTGCAAGGAATGGCAAGATGATTTAAGTTGGCAAGTGCAACAAAATGAAACTGAAAATCAACAGAAACATGAGGCTAATTTTTTAAAATTAAATTCAAGAAAAATAAGAGAAACTTTTAAATATGAGCCAAGGTGGAATATAGAAAAGGCAATAGAAAAGACTGCTGAATGGTATAAGTGTTATCACCAGAATGGTGACAATCGGCAATGCATGGAGAAGCAAATAAAAGATTTTATTCAAGATAATCGCAAAGAATAGATTTAATTTAGTGGAGAGAATATGGTTAATGAGCAAGAAGCTTCAGATAGAAAGCAAATTTTAAAATTAGTAGCCCAATATGCTGAAAAGTATCATCAAAGGAAACCTTATGAGGCGGGTCATCGAATAAATTATGCGGGAAGAGTTTATGGAAAAGAAGAAATGAGTGCCTTAGTAGACAGTGCACTGGAATTTTGGCTGACCGCAGGGAAACATACAGAGCAGTTTGAACGGGAGTTTGCAGATTATTTAGGATCCCAGTTCTGTTGTTTGGTAAATTCAGGTTCTTCAGCTAATCTGTTGGCATTTATGGCATTGACTTCACCGTTATTGGAAGAAAGAACAATTAAGCGTGGTGATGAGGTTATTACGGTTGCAGCTGGATTCCCCACCACTATTGCACCTATAGTACAGTATGGAGCTATTCCAGTATTTGTTGATGTAACCATACCTGAGTACAACATAGATGTTACATTATTGGAAAAGGCTTTAAGCCATAAGACAAAAGCTGTGATGCTCGCGCATACTCTTGGGAATCCTTTCGATATAAAAGCAGTAATGGAGTTTTGCAAAAAACATAACTTATGGTTAATTGAAGACAACTGCGATGCTTTAGGGTCTAAATACATTTTAGATGATAAAGTGAATTATACAGGGACTATAGGCGACATTGGTACTTCAAGTTTTTATCCACCGCATCATATGACCATGGGTGAGGGGGGAGCTGTTTATACAGATAATCCATTGCTAAATAAAATAATCAGATCCATGAGGGACTGGGGCAGAGATTGTAGCTGTCCTTCAGGAATGGATAACTTATGTGGACATAGGTTTGACAAACAATATGGACAACTTCCAATGGGATATGATCATAAGTACGTTTATTCCCATTTTGGATATAATCTAAAAGCGACAGATATGCAGGCAACCATTGGAGTAGAGCAACTGAAAAGAATGCCTGAATTCATAGAAAAGAGAATACATAATTTTAATAGACTAGCAGACGGGTTAAAAGAGCTTGAGGATAAAATTATTCTTCCACAAGCTACGGAAAGTTCAGAACCCAGTTGGTTTGGATTTATGTTGACTTGTAAAGAAGGAGTATCACGAGATAAAATGGTACAATTCCTTGAATATAATGGAATACAGACAAGAATGCTGTTTGCGGGTAATATGATTAAACAGCCATGCTTTGATGAAATGCGTAAAGATAATCATGGGTTTAGAGTAGTAAGAGCACTGACGAATACAGATATAATCATGAGAGACAGCTTTTGGGTAGGTGTTTACCCAGGGATGACAGATGAAATGATTGATTATATGATTGAAAAAATATATGAATTTATAAGAAATGCTAGAGTTTAATTTGGCATACAGGCTAAGAGAGAAAGGCAAAATATGAAATTATCAGATTATGTTTTAAAATTTTTAGAAGATAAAAAAATAGAAACCATGTTTTTTGTACCTGGTGGTGGCTGTATGCATTTAGCTGATTCTTTGGCACAAAGTAAAAAAATAAATGCTGTAAATCTTTTACACGAACAGAGCGTGGCCATAGCAGCAGAAAGTTATGCATTTACTAGCGGACATATGGGGGCAGCTCTAGTAACTACGGGCCCAGGAGGAACAAATGCGGTCACCGGAGTATTATCAGCTTACTTAGATAGTATTCCTTGCATTTTTATTTCAGGTCAGGTAAAAACCAGTGATTTAAAAACCCATTTTGGGGTTCGTTCACATGGCTCTCAAGAAGCTGATATTGTAGGAATTGTTAAAGACATTACTAAGTATGCGGTAATGGTTACAGATAAAAGTTCTATCAGATACCATTTAGAAAAAGCCTGGTATGAAGCAAATAGTGGGAGAAAAGGTCCGGTTTGGGTTGATATACCGTTGGATATACAGGGGAGTAATATAGAACCAGACCATTTAATAAATTTTACGGAACCCACCGAAACAAAAGCGAATCTGCAGGAGGAAGCAAAAAATATACTGTCCTATATAAGAAAGTCTAAACGTCCTATTATAATTGCAGGAAATGGAATCCGCGGAGCTGAAGAACAATTTTATAACTTAATAGAAAGACTAAACATACCAGTTATTCCTACATGGAAAGCTGTAGACCTACTTGCAAATAATCATCCATTATTTGCAGGAAAATGTGGAACATTGGGTGAACGCGCAGCAAATTTTGCTATGCAGACATCGGATTTAATCATAAGTTTAGGTAGTAAATTAGATTTCTCTATCACAGGATTTGACAGATCACGATGGGCAGTCAAAGCAAAAAAAATAGTAGTGGAGATAGATGAAACAGAAATTTATAAGCTACAGACTAAAATAGGCATGCCTATTGTGGCCGATGTAAAACTTGTAATAGAGGCAATGTTAGATCAAATAGAAAACAATAAAGAATTTAATCTGGATTGTGATTTTAGTAAATGGATAAATAAAATCCATGAATGGAAAAGTAAATATCCAATCAGCAAGCCTGCAAATGCATTAGGCATTATGAACGCTTCAGAGATTTCTACCTATGATTTAATTGAAGAAATTTCAAAGCAGGCAGAAGAGAATACTGTAATAGTGCCATCTAGTGCAGGGACGGTAGCAGAGATTTGCTATCAGGCTTTAAGAATAAAAAAGGGGCAAAAAGTCCGTTCTAATCATGGATTAGGTTCTATGGGATATGAACTGCCGGCGGCCATTGGTGCATATTATGCTACAGGTAATCCTGTTATAACAGTGACGGGTGATGGAGGTATGCAGCTAAACATACAAGAACTTGCTATTATAGCAGGGAGAAATCTTCCGATTAAGATATTCGTAGTAAATAATCAAGGGTATTCATCTATAAGAAACATGCAGAGGAATCACTTTGAAGGACGATATATAGGCAGTAATGTGGAAACTGGTCTTTTGCTGCCTGATATGGAAACGTTGGCTAAAGCATATGGGATACAAAGTAATACAGTAGAAAAACCAGAAAGTTTAGAAAGAGCAGTTGAAGAGGTACTTTCTAGTCAGGGTGCTTTTTTGTGTGATGTGCATATAGACCCATTCTGTATAGTGTCACCAAGGTCAACCAGCAAAGTATTACCTGATGGAAGCATTGTGAGTACACCTCTGGAAGATTTATTTCCTTTTCTGCAAGAAGATGAACTAAAAAGAGAATTAGAGGTGGAAAATCTTTAATATGAAGCAAGAAAGATACTTAGGTGAATTAGATTTGAGTAAAACTTATATAGTGACTGGAGCAACCTCGTTTATCGCTTCAGGGCTTTTAAGAGAATTAATAAAACAGGGTAAAAAAGTATACGCCGTATGCAGGCCAAATTCGAAGAAAAAATACAGGATACCTAAAAGTGATAAAATTGAAATTGTAGAATGTGAATTAGAGCGTTTATCAGAACTAAGTAGTAAGATAAATGAGAAATGTGATGTATTTTTCCACTTGGCATGGGCTGGCACAGGTGATAAAGATAACCTATATCTTCAAAACCAAAATGTGCAATATACCCTTGATGCAGTATCTGCAGCTAGTGCATTAGGGTGTGATACTTTTGTAGGAGCAGGAAGTCAAGCTGAATATGGTCTTGCAAATACAAAGCTAAAACCAGATACTCCGGTTTCCCCTATTACAGGATATGGGATGGGAAAGTTGTGTGCAGGTCTTATGAGCAGAAAGGCATGTGAACAGCTTGAAATTAGACATGTATGGGCAAGAATATTAAGCATATATGGTCCTATGGATGCTTCCTCAACATTAGTAATGTCTATGATAAATAAACTCCTAAAAGGAGAAAGCCCTAAGCTGACCAACGGAGAGCAGATTTGGGATTATCTATATATAGATGATTGTGCTAAAGCCTTATACTTATTGTCAGAGTATGGACAAGCCTCTCAGATTTATAATGTGGGAAGTGGAGAAGAAGTTTTATTAAAAAAATATGCAGAAAAAATTCAAAAGGTAGTAAACCCTGATGTGTCAATACAATTTGGGGCCGTTCCTTATAATGAAAATACACCAATGTTTTTGTCTGCAGACATTACAAGTCTTAAAAGGGACACTGGGTTTTCACCTAAAATAAGTTTTGAAGAGGGGATCAACAAAGTACTGGCGAGCTATCAGCCATAAAAGTTATTGTAAACCGTTATAAGGGAAGGATGTTTAGTATGAATAATGTATGCATTAAAGACCGAAAAATTGGAGCAGGGCAGCCCTGCTATATAATAGCAGAAATAGGCATTAATCATAATGGAGATATAAATATAGCCAAGAAACTAATTAAAGAAGCAAAAGAGGCTGGTTGTGATGCTGTTAAATTCCAAAAGCGAACAGTGGATGTTGTCTATACAAAGGATGAATTAGAAAAGCTAAGAGAAAATCCTTTTGGACCTACAAATGGTGATTTGAAAAGAGGATTGGAATTTTCAAAAGAAAATTATGCTGAAATTGATAAGTATTGTAAAGAATTAGACATAACTTGGTTTGCTTCACCTTGGGATGAAGCCTCAGTAGATTTTTTAGAAGAATTTGATGCACCTTGCTATAAAATTGCATCGGCATCTTTAACTGATGATGGGCTTTTAAAGCATATAAAGTCAAAAAATAAACCGATCATTATGTCTGTTGGCATGAGCAGTGAAGCTGAAGTAGAACATGCAGTAAACGTTTTAGGTCAAGAGAACTTGATTTTACTTCACACAGTAAGCACATATCCTGCTAAGAATGAAAATGTAAACTTAAAGGCTATAAAAACTCTGGAGGTAAAATATCCTAACATTCCTATAGGCTATTCAGGGCATGAGGCAAGAGAAACGATTAGTTTAGCAGCTGTGGCTATGGGAGCATGTATAATTGAAAGACATTTTACTTTAGATAAAAATATGTGGGGCTCCGATCAGAAAGCTTCTATTGAACCACAAGAAATGAAGCATTTGATAGGAGATATCAGGTGTATTGAATCAGCCATGGGTACAGGGAAAATTGAATGTATTGAAGATGAAATACCAGTTAAGGAAAAGCTAAGACGTAAATAAACTGAGAAAAGCTAAGCAGGTGTAAAAATGTCAAAAGAAATAAAGGTTGTACTTCTGGATATAGATGGTGTTGTTACAAACGGCAAAGTGTTGGTAAATTCGGAGGGACAAGAAATAAAGCAGATTGATTTCAAAGACCTAGATGGTGCATTTGAAATCAAACGAATGGGGTTAAAACTAGGTTTTTTAACAAAAGAGCAGACTGCTATCACAGAATTCTTTAAAGAAAGATTTAGGCCGGATTTCTTTTATAATGGTATTTCCAATAAACTACAGACAATTGATGAGATTTGCAAGGAATTAGGTATCACTCGTGAAAATGTATGCTATATGGGTGATGGCAAATATGATATAGATGGTGTAGCCAATGTAGGCTTGGGAGTATGCCCTAATAACGCAATTCCAGAGGTTAAAGAGGTAGCTACTTTAGTTTTAAGTAAAGATGGCGGAGATGGATGTGTTTGGCAGCTTGTAGAGCATCTGAAATGCCTTACAGAACGGAATGATTTTACCAATAGTTTGTTAGAGCATATAGAAGTAGTAAATAAGATTAAGCTCGATAAAGATTTGCAGAAAGTTATAGTGAATGTGGCGGAAAAAATAACAGAGTGCTATAAAAACAAGGGCAGAGTTTTATTAGCTGGCAACGGAGGAAGTGCTTCAGATGCTCAGCATCTTGCAACTGAATTTGTCAGCAGATTTTACTTTAACAGACCCCCACTTGATGCAGAAAGCTTAGCTTCTAATGTTGCTACACTTACGGCGCTAGGCAACGATTATGCTTTTGATAATATATTTTCGAGGCAGATAGAGGCTAAGGCTAAAAAAGGAGACATTTTTATTGGAATATCTACTAGCGGTAAATCCAAAAATGTCGTAGAAGCTTTTAGGGCTGCTAGAGAAAAAGAGGCTGTTGTGGTAGCTATGATTGGTGAAAACGTTACAAAGGATGTAAAAGACTATGCTGATTATATCATAAGCGTGCCAAGCAGTATTACACCAAGGATACAAGAATGTCATATACTTATTGGACATATGATATGCGAAATAGTTGAACGGAAGATGTTTGGATAGTAGTATGACGAATAAGATGACTAATCTTCAATCTACTGAGAATTAGTCAAGCTGTTATATAACAATAGGGATGGCAAATGTATTGAAAAAACGGAGGCAGGCTAAACGTGGAAAATGAGGAATTAAGATTGAGGATACTAGACTTGTTGGATACCTTGCAACAAGCTTCTAGTGAATTATATGGACTGGCTTCTTCAGGAAGAGAGCAGCAGGTGCATGAACTAGCATATGATATGAAGGAAGCTCTTCATGTGATTCTTGCTAATAGTCTGGAATTGGAAAAATCAGATAGTAGAATAAAACTTTCTCCAGCGGTTGAGTCCATAGAAGAATCTTTGCTAAGAGTATTGCTTTTTTTCAATGAAGGAAAGCTACAGAGATTTCAGGATAAAATTGAATTTGAACTGATTCCTCTTTTACAGGAAGCTTTAGGCCAATTTTATATTTGGGGATACAAGGTAAATCAAGAAAATGGGTTTCAAGAATACTTACTCAAGGATAGAGCTCAATTTTTTAAGAACGATTATATTGAACATGCAGTAGAAACAGGAAAATATAAATATGAAATAGCTTTTATTGTGCTAGCTTATAATAAATTAGAGTATACAAAACTTTGTGTAGAATCTCTACTAAAAAATATACCTTCTGATTGCAGATACGAGTTGATTTTAATAAATCATGGTTCTAACGATGGAACAAAAGACTTTTTCGAAAGTATAAATCCAACTAAATTATTAGATATTAAAACAAATGGTGGTGGGATGGATGCGTCGGCTAGAATTATAGAATCTAAATTTGTAATGCAGATTAGTAATGATGTGGTTATAACTCCGGGGGCCATTGAAAATATGATTGCTTGTATAAAGTCGGATTCTAACATTGCCTGGGTAGTACCAACGACTCCAAATGTAAGTAATTTACAGACAATTGAGGCTGAATATAATACTATGGAGCAAATGTTGGAGTTTGGGAGAAATAATAATCAGAAAAACCCCTATTTATGGGAACAAAGAACTAGATTATGTAATCCAATATCTTTATACCGTTCAGAAGTATTTCTATCTTCAAAAGGTCCAGGAATATTGGGTTATTTACATACGGAGAAGGAGCAGTCTTTTACTGACGATCGGATTTCGTTATTATTACGTCGTAAAGGGTATAAAATGATGTTAGTGAAAGATGCTTACTGTCACCATTTTGGATCTATAACATTAAAAAATGAAATCCAACAAAAAAATGAGCAGTTATTTTATATGGAGGGACGTAAGGAATTTTATAAAGCTTTTCAAATTGACCCATGGGGAACTGGATTTTGTTATGATGTGGAATTGTGTAATCAAGTAGTTGCTAATGAGGTCAACCATGTGGATATTCTTGGTATTAATTGTGGAATAGGAAGCAATTCCTTGAAATTGAAAGAGCAATTAAAGGAATATTGTCATAATAAAGATGTTACACTTTATAATGTGACAGATGAAGAAAGGTTTTTATTGGACTTAAAAGGAATAAGTGACATAGCATTTGTTATTAATAAAGTTGCTGAATTAGACGATCTTTTATGTGAAAAAAAGTTTCATTATATTATATGGGAAGATCCTTTTTTAAATGAGAATATGTTTGCTACACTTTATAAAAAAATTATTAAAAGTTTATCTCCAGGTGGGCAGGTTTTTATTAAAACCAATGTTCAAAATAAAAAATGGCTAGATAAAAACAAGTCTAACATTACTATAATGTTAGGAAAATCATGGAATGTGTTAAAAAGATAATAGTTTAGACAAAGGAAATGGAGAATTTAATGTATAACGACATTTATGATAAAGAGCAATTTGCATATATGCACAATACACTTTGCAAATGGCTTAAATTGAAAATAGAGGGAAAAGGATTGTCGGAGATACTAAAAAAAAGAGATATTGATACTATAATGATTTATGGTATTGGTGGACTAGGTGAGTATGTGTATGATGAATTGAAAAATTCAGATATACATATATCTTATATTATAGATAGACGATATAAAGATTTTCCTAATGGCTTTAATGGAATATCAGTTATTGGTATAAAACAAATACCATACAAATTTGACGGTTATATTTTGATAACTCCTATTTTTTATTTTCAGGATGTTTTAAATGATTTAATGAACTATGGTGTTAAAATGGAAAAGGTAATGTCATTAAGTATGTTGCTAGCATAGGAAAGGAAACAAAATGAAAAAAATTGGAATTATTACAGTGCCTTATTTTGAAAATTTTGGATCTGTATTGCAGGCATTTGCTTTAAAAAAATATCTTGAAAAATATCGACAATGTAAAGCAGATATTATTCCTTTTCAACCTGAATACCAAGATTATATCTATTTTCAAGACTTAGATTTACAGAAAAAGTATTTAAAGAAACAAGACCTTTTCAACCAATTTAGAAAAGAATATTTAAATCTGTTAATAAAATCTATAGATGAAAGCGAATTATCTAATTTTAATTATGACTATTATATAACAGGTAGTGATCAAATTTGGAATCCTGAGATTACAAAGTTTCATCCAGCATATTTTTTAGATTTTGTAAAAGGCAATAAAGTGAAAATAGCTTATGCTGCAAGCATGGCATTAAACCCTAAGAAACAAACGGTGAATGATAAAATGTTTGCAGATTTAATACCAAATTTGGACTATATCTCTATAAGAGAAAAAACGCACCAGAATTATTTGCAACAGTTTACACATAAAAAGGTGGAAAGGGTGATAGACCCTACTATGTTACTTAACATAGAGGACTACTCAGAGATTATCAGTGAGAATAGTGATATGAAAGAGCCATATTTACTTTTATACTTTTTGACACATGATTCTTCTGCTGTAGATTATGGAAATGTGTTGGCTAAAAAGTTTGGACTTAAAGTAATACACTATTTTGCAGATTATCCTGACAGAGTATTTGTAAATGGTTCGAAAAATTTTGCTTTTGCAGGGCCTAAAGAGTTTCTGGGATATGTTAAGAATGCAAGCTTGGTATTTACGAATTCCTTTCATGGTACAGTCTTTTCTATATTATTTGAACGACCGTTTTACACATATACCGCTAGGCGCGATATGTTATCACGAGTTTTGGATTTAACTGAAATGCTAGGGTTGGAAGATAGAAGATTTAATAGTGAAACGGATTTAGGTGGATTAAGCTTAGATGTTGATTTTCTGAAGACTAAAGCTAGGATAGAGATAGAAAGGGAAAAGGCTAAGCATTTTTTGAGCGAAGCTTTATTATAAAGGCATAAGCACGGAAGGAGAAAGTGGAGATGGATATTAGACAGTGGAAGGCAAAATATTTAGCTTTGGATATGATTGAAGACTATGAGGTTGCTAAGAATGTTATAGTAGAATTTAAAGAGTGCTTTAAAAATAAAGAAGCAATTATATATGGAGCAGGGGTTGTTGGACAGGAAGTCTATAATTTGTTCTTAGAGTTGGGGGTTAAAGTTGCAACTATTGTTGATAAAAATTATAGAAACTGTAAGTTTGAAAAATGTGAGGTTAGTGCTACAAATACAATTAAATTACTTAATCAAGCTAATAAATATGAAGTGTTTTTAGCGGTAGGTGAATTCCGTGAAAAAGAAATGTTAGATGATTTCAATAAACTAGGTACAGTATTTCAGAATCCTCATTTTGCATTAAGAATTCAAAAAATTTTACAAAGTGCTATTTGCTATAATAAGGCATGTAATGATCAGGAAATTTATTTACCAAATTGTTATGAATGTGTTGTTTTTGAAAATGAGTGTGGGGCATTGCAAAAATATGCTCAGAAATTAAATCATTTTACTGGTAAAAAAACTAATGCCTCAAAAAATTTCAAAACTGTAGGATATATCCTTGGACAAGTATGTACATTGAGCTGCAAATGTTGTAACGAATCGGTACCGTATGTGAGTAAGATAATGAAAAAATTTGTTAAGAAGGATACTGTTTTAAAAGATATTGAGAAAGTAGCTGCATCTTGTGAATTCTTAGGGATAGTGGAGTTGGTGGGTGGTGAACCACTTTTGCACCCAGAGTTAGACAAAATTTTACAAGGCATTATGCAAATAGAAAATGTAGGGATTATTCATATTTTCACATCGGGGACTGTAGTTCCAAACGAAGAAATTATTAAATTACTGGAGAATCCTAGAATTGTTATATATGTTTCCAATTATGGAGATACAATACCAGAAAAATTACAGAATAATATATTAGAAACAAAACAACTTCTAAAACGTAAAGGAGTTTTACATAAGGAAGGAAACTGCACAAGTTGGATGGATTTTTCTACATATGATTATATAAAGGAAAGTGATGAAGAATTAAAGAATAGGTTTAAAAATTGTTATCTGGGAGATTGCCACAGACTTTATGAGGGATATTTATATCGATGCTCCCATCATTATGCGGGAACAATTTTAGATATTTTTAAAGAAGAAAATGATCGGATTAGTATACACGCCTATACCCAGGAAGAGTTAGCTGTAAAGTTAGAACTGTTTGAGAGTGCAGAGACAGCCGAGGCTTGTAAATTTTGTAAAATGCCTTTTGATGCTGAGATTATAGGTGTTGCGGAACAAATGGAAAAATAATGCGTAAGGAATATGATTAGATATGATGAAAATTGAAGAACAAAATGTAAGGACGCCTTTAGAAACCGTAGTGCCTTTAGATACTCCTTATGTAATATATATTGATCCTTGTGGTGAATGCAATTTTGAATGCTATTTCTGCCCTTGTAGGAAAAGTAGCTTCAGGAATGAAGAACGCTATCAAACAATGTCTTTTGAACTTTTCAAGAAAATAGTTGATGATATGAAGGGCTTTAAGAATCAGGTTAAAGTGGTTGACTTATGGGCGTGGGGTGAACCTTTTTTAAATAAAGACTTGATTAAAATGATTAGATACCTGAAAGAAAGCAAGGTTTGCAGAGATATACGAACATGCACAAATGGCTCTTTGTTAAATCCTAAAATGAATCAGGAGTTAGTGGATAGTGGATTAGATTTAATAAGAATTTCGGTGGAAGGTCTAAATGCAGGCCATTATAAGGAAATATGTAATGTAGATTTTGATTTTGATGAATTAATTTATAATGTTAAAGATTTATATAAACGAAGCAGAGGAAAATTGAAAGTTTCAATAAAAATTGTAGAGGTAATGTTAAAAACACAGGAGGATATAGATAATTTTTATAAATTATTTGATTCTATAAGTGATTATACTTTTATTGAAGATGTAGTAGATGCCTTCCCTGGATTTGATGGATTTCAAAAACCAGATAATACTAAAGTGAACTTTAGAAAATGGAATTCTTATAAAGATAGAGGAAATTATGTATGTACAAAGCCTTTGGTTCAGATGGCAATTCATTCAAATGGAATAGTAAGTGCTTGTTGTAATGACTGGAAGTTTGCTACACAATATGGAGATTTAAATCATAATAATCTGGTTGAGTTATGGCATTCAGATAGGCTTAAAAATTTTAGATTACAGCATTTGGAGATGGATAGAAGCAAAATACCATATTGTAATATTTGTGCCTGCGAATCAGAAGATGATATAGATGATGTAAGACATATTATTGCGGAAAGGGTTAGAAGTGTTAAGGGATGGAATTATTAAAAGAACAACGAAATGAAACGAGAAACATGAGAGTGAATTTAGAAGAAGCTGTGCCATTAAGAGCTCCTTTTGTAATGTTTATTGACCCCTGTGGCGCTTGCAATTTTTCTTGTAATTTTTGCCCTTGTAATAAATCAGATTATAAAAAAGAAGAACGACATAAGATAATGTCTTTGGAATTGTTTAAAAAAGTAATAGATGATGTTTGTGAGTTTGAAGAGCAAGTAAAGGTGATATATCTATATGGATTTGGGGAACCTCTTTTAAATAAAGATATAAGTAAAATGGCAAAGTACATAAAACAAAAAAAGGCATGTAGAGAAATTAGATTAGTAACTAATGGATCTTTACTAAATCCTAAATTAAATCAGGAACTAGTTGACTCTGGGATAGACTTAATAAGAATTTCTGTAGAAGCACTAGATAGTCAAGATTATAACAAACTTTGCGGTGTAGATTTAAATTATGAAAATTTTTTGGAAAATATTAAGGATTTATACTATAAGAGCCGAGGCAAAACTAAAATTGCAGCTAAAATTGTTAATGCTACTTTAAAAAATGAAAAAGATACTAAACGATTTTTTGATATTTATACTCCAATTACGGATTTTACATTTGTGGAAGATATAGTTGAAGGCTGGCCAGAGTTTGAGGAAATGGTTATGCCACAAGGTAAATTGATTGAAACGGATAATTGGATTTGGAAAAGAAGGAATTATACAAAATGCTCTTTTGCACTAACTATGATGATGATTCATGCTAATGGTGAAGTGTGCCCTTGCCCAAATGATTGGAAATTTGCTAATTCGTATGGTAATGTAAAAACAGATAAAGTTAAGGAATTATGGCAATCTAAACAATTGAGAAACTTTCAATTATTGCATTTAGAAAAGGATAGAAGTCAAATAAATTTTTGTAGACATTGTATATGTAGTGGCTATGATAAAATTGATGGAGTAGAAAAGAAAATCGCACAAAAAATAAAAGTGTAAGTATTTTATAATAATAAAAATAGAAATAGCGTTCATTAAGAAAGTAATTATTAAGGTATTATATATGAATTATAAAGAATGTATTAAAGATGAGATTGAAAAAATAATTATTTCATTCAAAGAAAAAACAAAACTTGAATATAATAGGTGGACAACTTGGCAAGTTTCCACAGGAGGAAAAGTTATTGTTTTTGGTGCAAGCAGTATGGGTGAAAAATGTTGCAATTATCTAGAAAAAATTGGTGTTAAAATTGATTTGATTTGTGATAATGATTTAAATAAACAAGGCATTTTTTTGACTGAAAAAGGGACTAGAATAAAAATAGTGTCTGTGGAAGAAGCATTAAGTAACACAATTTCGGGATTATGTTTTGTAGCAGCAGGAATACAACATTTTAATGCTATTAAGGAGCAATTGGAAAAGTATAAACTTAATGAGATTGTTTTTCGGATGCATTTAGATTTTTCTTTAGAATCTATGTTATTGGTTGAATCAATAGGTGCAAAAGGAATTGTTGATAATATCAAAGAACTTTTTAGTTTTTTTGATGATGAAGAATCATGTAAGATTTTGTGGTGTCATATAAGAGAGGTCTTTGAGCTAGATGAAAAAAAAATCGAGAAAGAAACTAGTTTTAAAGAGTTATGTAATCGCTCACAGTATTTTTTAAACCAAGGAAATTTTTTAGGGGAACAGCAAGTAATGATTGATTGTGGTGCATTTACAGGAGACACCCTTGAAGATTTAATTTATGTTATAAAATATCATAAATTTAAGAGTTATGAATGTTATGAATTAGACGCTACAAATTTTAAAATTTTACAGAATAATATAAAAAAGTTACCTAATTTTATTAAGAATAGGATTGTGGCTCATAATTGCGGAGTAGGGGCTACAGTTAAAGATATTGTATATAATTTTAATTGCGGATGTACTCGCATTGGATTAAATGGAAATATGCATGGAAAGATTGTAACTTTAGACCAAGAGTTTGAAAATAAAAGTGTTACTTTTTTAAAAATGGATATTGAAGGCAGCGAGAAAGAAGCTTTGCAAGGTGCAAGAAATCTTATAAAAAGAAATAAACCAATATGTGCAATTTGTGTGTATCATAATGTTTCTGATTTATGGGAAATCCCCAAAATGCTGAAAGAATATGTTCCTGAATATCAATTCATTTTAAGACATCATACAGAAATTTGGGATGATACTGTTTGTTATGCAAGAATAGGAGGATGGAATGAATAGGGTAGAGCATCGTGTTTGTGAAATCTGTGAAGAGAAGTATAATTTAAAGGTATTAAAAAAAATAAGTTATTGTTTACCAAAAAAATATAAGATTCAATCTGAATATGATGTGGTTTATTGTGAAAAATGTGGGTTTTGCTATGCGGATACATTGGCAACACTAGAAGATTATGATAATTACTATAATAATTACAATTATTATAGTATATCAAATGTAGATAATTCATTGAATAATTTGCCCAAAAATTCTATAAAAGAAATTTTTAATAATAACTTTAATAAGGAAGATAGAATATTAGATGTTGGTTTTGGAAAAGCTGAACTGTTATTAAATTTACATCAAGAGGGGTTTTATAAAATATATGGGGTAGATCCTTCCATAGAAAGTGTAGAAAATGCAAAAAAACATGGGATAAAAGCTTATGTAGGTTCGATATATAGACTCCAAGAAGTAGTTGATGAGAAAATGGATGTAATAATTCTTACAGGAGTTTTGGAGCATTTGCTTAAACCAGCATTAGCATTAAAGTGTATTTCAAAATGCATTAAGGAAGGTGGACATTTAGTTATTGGAGTTCCTAATTGTGAAAACTTGAATTTTGATAATACCCCAGTATCAAATAATTTTAATCAAGAGCATATTAATTATTTTTCTAAATTGTCGCTTTGTAATATGATGAGTAAAAATGGATTTAATGCAGTAAAAATTATAGATGACAAAAATTATGTTGATATATTTGCTATATTTAAATACAGTTCTGTTAGTAAGGAGGATATTAAGCTAGATACAATTACAAGAGCTTCCATAGAGAATTACTTGCATAGGCAGGAAAAAGAAACAGAGCAATACAATAAAAAGCTAAAGCTATATATTGATAAAAATAGTCAGATATTAGTATGGGGAACAGGTGCATTTACTATGAATTTATTGTTAAATTCAGATTTACAAAAATGTAATATTGCAGCATTTATTGACAATAATCCTTTGAAATATGGTACTGAATTATATGATAAGGAAATTGTATCACCTAAAGACATTAATAACTATACTCAGGCAAAAGCTATAATAATATGTTGCTTTAAAGATGCAGAAAACATCAAACAGCAGATACAAGAAATGAATTGTACGAAAGAAATTATAGTATTATAAATAATAAGATTGAGAATATATGTATTATGAAAATAATTAACTGTACTCAAGCCCAACTGCTTGAGAAAATCAAAAATAACAATTTAAAAGTAATCTGTTTTGGTACAGGCCTTATGGCTAAACAGGCTTTGGTGAATGAAGAAATTGCAGAGGCAGTAGTGGCATGTGTAGATAATGATTGTGAAAAACAGGGGAAAGATTTTTTATGGAGGGGATGGCAATATCCGATTATTGCCCCCAATCAAATTGAAAGATATCTTACTGGCGAGGATGAAGAAAAACTTATTGTTCTTATAGCAAGCTCCCATTTTGATGTTATCTCTAAGCAATTAGCTGAAATACAGGCATTAAATGAGATTGAGCTTTACATATACCCACTATTAAGGCTTAACTTTACAACTGAAAGTATAGAGTTTTTTGAAACGAGGTTTGTGGATGAGGCTGTAAAGGAATATCAATCAGTGTTAGAGGCTCAAAACGAGAAGCTGGAGAATATAAACAATAAGACTGAAGAGTTATGCCAGACTTTGCGAGAAAACTTTAAAAATGGTAAAAAAACAGCTATTATTCCGCGTATTATGATTATGCCGACGACTAGATGTAACATGAAATGTAAAGATTGTTCATCTTTGCTACCTTACTTTAAAAATCCACAAGATTTAAATATAGATACAATTATCCAGGATTTAGATATTTTTTTTAATGCTATAGATAGATGTATTCGTTTAACAGTTGGTGGAGAGCCTTTTTTGTACCCAGAATTAGAGACATTACTAAAATATCTGATAAAGCAGCCTAAACTTGATGGAATACTTATGATAACTAATAGCACCTTGGTTCCCAAGGAAGAAGTAGTACCATTACTTGAAAATTCTAAAGTCTTTATTGAGATTAGTGATTATGGTCATATTGAAAAGATGAGCAGACTAGTGGCTAGTTTTGAGAAACGAAGGATTAGTTTTAAAGTTTTATCAGAGCAGTTTTGGACTGACATGGGAAACACTGATTTTAGGGATAAGAGCAAAGAAATCTTGCGTTATGAGTATTTAAACTGCGATCAAGGCAGAGTAATCAAAGCAATATTTAATGGAAAACTTTATATTTGCGGCCGAAGTGCTAGGATGCATGCTTTGGGGGCATATGTTTCTGAACATGATTTTATAGAATTAAAGTCAACAGACTGCAAAGAGCAAACTGTAGAAAAAATTGATAGGCTTTATTTTGTAGACTATGCGGATGCATGTAATTTCTGTGATTGTGGACATTTTCCAACAAAAGTAATCCCAGCTGGTATACAGCTTGGGGGAAATATGCAACAATCAAAATATACACTGGTAGAGAGAGACGAATATGAAAATTTGAAACGATTAATGGATATAAGGGTTTCTGATAAATTGTAGGTGGAGTGGTATCATGTTAGAAAAAGAGCAGATATTTGTGGCAAAAACATTTAAAGAGCATTTTAAAGGGGACGATAAAAGTCCCCTTGTTTTATATGGAATAGGAAGAAATACAGAGGCTATTTTGCAGTGTTGCAGCAATTTAAATATAAAAGGGCTTATGGATCAAGATTCAGTGGGACAGTTTAAAATTGGCAAAAAAGTACTTTCATATGAAGAAATTATAGAACTAAGACCTAAGATAGTAATTGTAGCGAGAGATTCTGTTGTAAATATTATTTATAACAGAATTGCTTTCTTAGAAGAAAAGGGCATTAAAGTATATAAAATTGATGGCACTAAACTTTGCAAAGACGGATTGAAATATGACAACGAAGAATTGCCGTATTGGAGCGTCAGTGAGAAGGCTTTAGAGAAAGCTATCGATCAACATAAGGTGATTTCATTTGACATATTTGATACTTTGATAATGAGAAGACTTATTAAGCATGACAGACTATCATTTGAAGACGAAAAGAAGTATTTAGTTAAGCGTGATATTATGATAGAAATGCTGAATTATGCCATGCGACAGGGGAAAAAAATATTTTTGGTATCAGACATGTATTATAGTTCAAAAGAGTTGAGAGAACTTCTTGAGCATTGTGGAATTATGGAGAAATATGAAATAATCGTTTCTTGTGAGCATGATGTGACAAAAGAAGATGGCGGCTTATTTAAGATATTAAAGTTAAAAGTGAGAAAACAGCTTGGACAGGAAGCAGAAGAGAGTATACTACATATTGGCGATAACCGGATAGCAGATGGGGAAATGGCTGAGAGCGCAGGAATAAATACATTTTTAATTATGAGCAGTTACGAGCTGTTGATGGCTTCTTCAATGCAGAGTATTTTAGTCAAGCCAGGGGGCTTAAGGTGGAATCAGAATGTAGGTTATTTTATTTCTTCATTTTTTAATAATCCATTTGCACTTTCTGGACAAAATGGGTATGTTAAGGCAGGCAACCTACAGGAGTTAGGTTATTTTTTCATAGCTCCTTTGATTTATGAGTATATGTTGTGGCTCATAAATCAGATATTGCAGGATGATATAGAGCAAATGCTATTTGCATCTAGAGATGGGTGGCTGCCATATTTAATTTATGAGAAAATGAAACAAAAGAATACTAATTTACCAAATGCTATTTATTTTAAAACTTCACGCAGGTCAGTAACAGTTGCTGCTATAAGAGATAGAGCAGATATAAATAGACTTACTAAACGTAAATTTTCAGGCAGTATAAAGAACTTTTTTCAAGAAAGGTTCGGAATTTTAGCAAAGGAAGATGGAATCTGGGAAAACACAGAAACACAGACTAACAAGCTTTTAGATCAGTATGAACGTTTAATCTTAGAAAATGCTGCTATAGAAAGGGCAAGCTATTTAAATTATTTAAGGGCAAAGGGCATAAATGATAAATCAAAACAAGGACTCTTCGATTTTGTAGCAGGTGGGACAGTTCAGTACCACTTGGAAAAGCTTATTGAGCAAAAGGTGCAAGGATATTACTTTGCTACGATGAATCTTCCCAATGATTTCTATGAAGAAGGATGTATATCAGCCCCATTTGGCAACATTACCTCATACGGTTTGGATACAAAGTTATCAAAACATTACTTAGTAATGGAATCAATTTTGACCGATCAAGATAACACTTTTGTTAAAATAGATACAAATAACAAGCTTGTTTTTGCAGAAGGTGAAAATAAAAAATATCAACAGATGAAAAAAATTCACCAAGGAATACTTCGGTATGTAGAGGATAGATTGGAGCTGGACAATGTTTTTACCAATGAAAAAAATTTTGAATGGGACTTTAGTGGTCCGGATGGCCTGTTTGGATACGTTTTTGAAGAAAAGAATGCAATATCGGATCAATTGAAAGCTGAGTTCGAAAATGATGACCTATATGATGGACAACAAGTTTATAACAGTTTTTAAGTACTTGTTGGTACTATTATATAATAGAACATAGTAGTTGTGAGGTTTATTGAAGTTATATATAATAATAGATAATGCTGTATAAAACCAGACTCTTGGGAGGAGAAACAAATGAATAAAAAAAACGATGTAATATTATCAATCGGACTAATCGTAAAAAATGAAGAACAAAATTTGACACGTTGTTTAGATTCTTTAGAAAGCCTAATGAAGGAGGTCCCTTGCCAGTTGATTATAACAGATACTGGCTCAACGGACAAAACAGTAGAAATAGCAAAGAAATATACGGAGGAGGTATATTCCTTTGAATGGTGCGACGATTTCGCAGCAGCACGTAATTTTGGCCTTGAAAAAGCAAAAGGCAAGTGGTTTATGTTTATGGATGCGGATGAATGGTTTGATGAATGCTCCGATATAGTAGAATTCTTTAAAACTGAAGAGTATAAAAAGTATAATAGTGCATCATACAAAATAAGAAACTTTATACACAAAAACGATGAAAATGATTATTTAGAACAGTACATAGTAAGAATGTTTAAAAGAACTAAGTCCATGGAGTTTAAGGGTAGAATTCATGAATATCTTCCCAAAAAGGAACCCAATAAACTGCTTTCATCTTTTGTTAAGCATACTTCATATGCAAACGATTTTGATATAGAAAAAAGTAAGGAGAGACATGAGAGAAATATAAAATTACTTTTGAAGGATTATAATGAAAACCCATCGGACATGAGAACGGCATATTTATTGGCGCAGCAGTATAAAGCTGGAGCAATGGAAGATGAATTTAAATTATTTGTGAGAGAAAAATGTAAGCTGCTTGAGGAAAATGATAGCACTAATTTATATTTTTCTTATTTTCTATACTATAGCGCATTATCCTATAAAGATCGTTTTCAATATAAGGGCATTGAGCTTCTTGAAAGAAATTCCAAAAACAGACGGAAAGAGAGCGCTTGGGATTTAGACTTAACTGCGGTTTTAGCAAGTTTGTATCATGTAGCGGGAGAGACGGATAAGGCACTTGAACTATGCGATAAATTTCTAAAATTATTTGATAAATTCGAAAAAGGTAAATTAGTATTAGGCGAGGCATTTTTATTGTGTCCACCTAAATTTACAGATAAAAACTATTGCCTTTCAGTGAGGCTATTGAAAATAAAGGGATTGATCTTAAAACAAAAAATTGGTGAGGCTAATGAAGAACTATGTAATTTAGATTTTTCTGATATGCCAAAGGAAGAACTGGTTGAGGCAGTAAAAATCTTATGCTTTTGTGCAGATAGTATAGATAATTTTAAGTTAGTAGCACAAAAATATAAAGAATGTAAACCTTTAAACAGACAAGTAATTATAGATGTGGCTGAGGAGTTAGCTATTAATAGCGGAGATGCTATGCTGAACATCTGTGTTGCATTTAACGAAGAATTGGATAAAGAGATTAATAAGGAGTGTTGCGACGAGTATTTAATGTTGCAGAACTTTAGGTATAGCATGTTTATAAACAAGGCCGATCAAATTGACGTATTGAAGCAATATCTGGAAGAAAAGCATGTATTAGCTCAGGAAATTTGTTCAGAAATGATAATCTGGGCAATGATTTTTGATTTGGATATAGATGAGATTATAGAAAAGATAGATCATGATGATATACAATTATACACAAGAAAAGCTTTTGCTATTTACAATAATTTGGACGTATTTATACTAAGAAATCTTGAAGGTAGTTCAGATATAAGTTCCAATATTGAAACCAGGAAACTATATTTAATATTGTGTGTCAGTGAAATCGCAATTCTAAAAACGGGATCAGGACTAGATAATGAACAAAAGGAAGCGTTATTTAAAAAATATATAGATATAGGTGATATGTATTTAAAAAGAATATATAAGGCAGACATCCTGACAGATATTGGGATATTAAATTTAGATAGAAGCAGCAGATTTATTTATTTTGCTAAAAAGGCATTAATGGCTATAGAAAATAATCATTTTAAAGAGGGTATGAGTTGCTATAGAGTTGCCGTAAAAAACTATCCGGTTATGGCTGATATTGTAAAATTAATGCTGGATAGTATGTTATCACAGGATAAGCATGCTTCAAATAAAAATAGGATTAATGAACTGGAATTTAACTTATATGCCAATAGAATCAAAGAGAAGATTAAAGAGATAAACCAGCAGGGTTTTCATGATGAAGCTATCAAGCTATTGAATGAGTATAAAATAATAAATGGAAAAGATGAAAAAGGAATATCCGAACTAGAGAGAGTCCTTGAAATGGATAACTAACAAAGAGAAAATAAAAAGCAGGCTCGTACGGTGCCTGCTTTTTTATGCCCTTAAAGAGCGAAAATTTAATTAAGTGGATTCCTAAGCTTAGGTTTAGCCTAAAAGCTTAAGAACACCCTGTGGTAACTGGTTAGCCTGAGCCAACATAGCCTGAGAAGCCTGTACTAAGATGTTGTTCTTAGTATACTGCATCATTTCCTTCGCCATATCTGTATCTCTGATACGTGATTCAGCAGAAGTCATATTTTCTTCAGTTACACCTAAGTTATTGATAGTGTGCTCTAATCTGTTCTGTACAGCACCTAAATCACCTCTAGTTCCAGAAACACTGTTAATAGCAGCGTTAATCTTAGCAATAGCAGCTTTCGCTCCATCCTGAGTACTGATATCTACGTCAGAAAGACCTAAAGTCTTGGTATCCATACTGTTAACACGAACAGAAACCTTGTTATAAGCAGCAGCGGAGTCGCCAATCTGAAGATCTAGTGAACCACTTAGACCTTCTGCACCAGTACCAGATTTAGCACCAGAACCGGTAGTAACCTTAGTGCCAACAGTTAAAGTTGCATCAGAAGCTAAGTCCAATTTTTGAGCAGCAGCAGTATCTAGATCAGTAGATTGGAATAATGTACCTTTTTGAATATCCCCAGATGTAAATCTTACTGTTGCACCAGCATCTTCAAGCATCTTGTTCAGTTCATCCTGGGAGTATGTCTTATTTCCAAAATCCAAGGAAATTGAAACGCTACCATCTGCTGCATCAAACGTTACACCTTTTTCACCTTTACTCTGGAAAAATTCGATTTTATTAGTTTTAGCACCAGCTACAGTGGATTGCATTTCAATTTTGCCTAAGGTACCAGTTGCCTGAGTAGCAGTATTTGCCTTAACACTAGTAATTGAAGCCTGAGTTGAATCAACGGCATCGGAAACAGTGATTCTGTCTGATGAAATACTCATCTTGATACCAGCATCGCCCATTAGCTTGTCGATATCTGACTGAGTATAAGACTTCCCCTCTTTCAATGTAACGGTGTAGTTAAACACATCTTTACCAAGAGCTTTACTTTGTGTTTCATCGTAAACCTTTAAAACTGCTTCTTTATCAGCAGTAGTAGTGGTGCTAAGTGTCACTGTATCGTCTTTATTAATTCCTGTAAAAGATATGGCAACGTCTTTGCCATTATCATCTACAATTTTATTCTTAATTCCAGGATCAGCCTTTGCAATGGTTACACCAGTACTTCCAGCACCACCCATAGAACCGTCAAGAAGCTTGATACCGTTAAAGTTAGTTCCTTCGGAAATTCTGTCGATTTCAGATTTTAATGAAGTGACTTCTTTCTGTAAGTTTTTTCTGTCAGTTTCGTTATCAAAAGTTCCATTAGCAGACTGGTCTGCTAATTCAACCATTCTGTTCAGCATGCTGTGAACTTCAGTTAAAGCTCCTTCAGCAGTCTGTACTAGGGAGATACCATCGTTAGCATTGTCCTGAGCCTTCTTTAGACCAGTGATCTGTGATCTCATTTTTTCGGAAATTGCTAATCCAGCAGCATCGTCGCCAGCTCTGTTGATTTTGTAACCAGATGATAATTTTTCTAAGTTCTTGCCTAAAGCAGTGTTGTTTCCACCTAGCTGTCTGTAAGAGTTTTGTGCAGCTATATTATGTTGTATTCTCATTTTAATTCCTCCTTGAATTATCTTGAGCAATCCGTTGCTCATTTAAAATGATGATAAAAATTATTGAGAACCAATCCACAATCCGTACTATTATAGCTTGGTATCTTTATGTGTAATATATCGTTTATTTAGATAAAAACTTAAGTCTTTTTACGAAAAAAATTGTCAAAAAACAAAAAAATTTTGCCACTATAAAATAGGGCAAAACTAATTTCATTTTTATTTCTTTTCTTTAAATTTCCCAGCAAAATTAGCGATGTTAGAAAGGGTTTCCGCTGTAGGAATCTTTGCTGTAGAGGCAGCTTCCATATTTAAATCGCCTGCCTCTTTAAGCTCTTTCCTCAGAATCTTAACATCCTTAGGGGCATCAATGGCAATACGTACCCGATCCCCATTAATTTCAGCAATAGATATTTGGATATTTTCCCCCAAAAGGAACGATTCACCTTGCTTTCTTGTTAATATAAGCATGGTTATACCTCCTTAACTGTTACAGGGTGCCGCATAGAATAATCGGAATCCTCTAAGATAAACTGTTTGGCCAGTTTATTTTCTAAATTGATGATAATAGGGCATTTTAAGTTGATTGTTGATTCTTCAAAGTTATCGTTAATAACAGCTACGCAGCAAACTGTATGTTTCGTTTCTTGTCCCAGTTGAATCTCGGCTAAAAGCTTATCAGAAAGCTGATAAGGATCGTATTCAGAGCATACATAGTAAGGATTTATTACGATTAATGCCAGGTTTGGATCTTCCACAGACTGTAGGCAAAGCAGGAAATCTTCACTGGACTCATCATTATTATCTAAAAAACTTAATAAAATATACTTCAGTTTATCCTCAAAGCCAAAGAGGCCGGAAGTAAAGGTTATAATTTCCTCTTGTTTTATGGTGATATCACCAAAATATTTTGTGTTCATTCATTACTCCCTCAAATTTTTCTTAAAAGCATTATACGTCTGTTTCAACATAATCTGGATTAGCACTTGGTGGGACATAAATAGGACCGCCTATATATTTTACGATGACCTGAGGACGTTGTGTCACAATAAATTCGATATCTCCAGGAACAAATTTAAGCGGCTGTTTATTCTGCTTAAAATCAAAGTTCAGTTTATCCATTTCATATTTTATGGACATCTCACCAGGCTCAAAAGTGATATCAGCGGGGCAGTCAGGTATCCATTTAATATTTGGAGTAACGTGGTCATCTGTACGTAAGCGCAGGTCTGCAATTTGATTCAGAGCATCGTCTGTAAACTTAACGTTCATCAGAATGTCGCCTTCTTGAACATATCGGGCAGTGGCCTCATATGCGGCCTGCTTACCGGCAGAAGCATAGCTTTTTACACTATCCGTAGCAGATTCGTTGCTTGCACTTTTTCTGGCTTCGTAGGTGTCAATATTTAATTTAATGGGCCTGCTTTTTATTTCCAGCCCGCCTTTATCCGTATGCATCTCTAATTCAGCTGTAGACTGTGCTGGTACAAATTGGCCCTCCGTTATTTTAAAATCAATAGCAATGGGAATTGTTTTGATTTCTATAAGCTGCTGCATTTTGATCCCTCCTTGAAAAAAACACACATTTTAGGACATAAAATCTATAAAAGAATTGGATAAAATATTTTTACCGGTTTTAAGCAGCGCCTGATACATGTAGTCAATGGTGTTTAAGTTCATAATTGCTTCTTCTGAATCAATGTATTCTGTATTACTAACCTTGGTTGCTAAGTTATCCTGGATGTCTTCAAGCCTGCTTTGCGAGTATTCTAAAAACATACTGTCACTGCCTATTTGTGTCGTAGCGTTTAAAACATTTTGCTTCAAATCTTTAAATTTGGTTAAATAGGGATCTAAAGCTGAGGGATCGCAATCCTTTTCAAGCATTGTAGCCATCTGTCCAATTAGTGAAACGATATTGTTGGAGAGTCCGTCTCCATCAGAGCCGTATCCTAAAACATTAATGCCTGCAGTGGCCGTGTTGAAAACACTGCTGGATACGATTTCCCCATCTTTAAAACTAAGGCCAAAGCCTAAATCTGTGTAAAGGGTATCTCCAGAGAGCTGCTTTAAAAGTGTGTTAGAATCTTCAGTCTGTCCGGCCTTTTCAGTACCTGTTGGCCACATATAGTCGGTTTTCCCGTTTACATCTACACCTCGATAGGTTAGGGTATCTCCTTTTAGTACAAAAGGCACATCACTTACATTGTTTCCACCAAATAGAAATTTATCTCCATATTTTGTATTCATATCGTTAATAATTGTTTCCTGAGCACCTCTGAACAGCTTAGCAACGATGGCTTTATCGGAGGCCTGGTCCTTGGTACCCGTCTTAACTCCAAGCAAATTGTTATACACATCTTCTAAGGCTTTACTAACCTGCGTCAGGGTGCCTTGCTTTGTATTAACCGTAGACTGGGCATCTTCATTGTTTGCCACATAGTCATTAGCCTGCGAAACCTGACGTCTAAGCTGATAAGCCTTAGCTGCACCAGCTGGGTTTTCCGACCCTTTAAAGAACTTACGGCCCGTACCTACTTGCTTATTTACATAATTTAAATCATTTAATGTGCCGCTTATACGACTTGTATATTGACGCGCCATCATAGTTTGAGTAACTCTCATAGTCTATTCACCTCATTTTCTTATCTACCAACCGTACCCATTTGGTTTATTATTCGCTCTACAGACTCATCAAGGGCAGTCATTAATCTGGCTGCTGCATTGTATGCCTTTTGATACTGCATAATACTGACACCTTCTTCGTCAAGGGAAACGGTGGATATGCCATCTTTAGCAGTCTGGATACTTTTTAGGATCGTTTCATGATTAGCAGAAAGATTGCTAGTGGAACTTACGTCCAAAGATAGTACATTCGCAATATTTGCTAGGTATTCTCCAAATGTTCCCTTGTATAAAAAGCTTTGACTTCTGTAATCTAATTTGCTTTGGCTGTTGGTATCTAAAATAAGATTCCCATCTTTATCCTTAGAATTGGATCCATCAGGTTCAGTTTTATATAGGACACCATCAGCATTAGCAACTGTGACAGTCGTTTTCTTGCCTGAAACATCAGTTGTCGTCATGGTATAGTTTCCATCAACATCTTTACCGTTTGCCAGAACAGTTACACCGTCTGAACCCATGTAAGTGTTTGAACTTGCGGCGGATGCTGGTAATTTTGTGGAATCCAGCTGATACTTTCCGGTGCTTCCGTTTCCTTCGTAAAGAAGGCCGCTACTGTTAACAGCTGTGATGTTTCCTGAACCATCCGTATATGTATAGATGTTTGGACCGGTGTTTGTATATAAATGCCCATCATCATCAGTATAATCCGAACCAGACGGTGTCAGCGTTTTGGATTTATAGATAGAAGGGACTAAAGCCCCGTTTAACGTATAGTTACCATTCGCATCTTTCCCATTAGTAATTGCAGTTAATCCGTCAGCAGCAAGATAAGTATTTGAGTTCGCAGGGGTTGCGGATAACATGTTGGCATCCAGCTGATGCTCTCCAGTGGTGCCGTCGCCTTTATATAAGATACCGTCACTATTTACAGCTGTGACGTTTCCGAAACCATCATCATAAGCAAATACGTTATCAGCAGTTTTTGTATAGGTATTCCCACCAGAGGTATAATGAGTCGCATCTACATATGTAAGAGATATGGATTTAAAATTTACCATATCTTTATTGGAAACTAAAGCACCATTTAAAGTATAATTTCCGTTGGAATCTCTACCGTTTGCAACAATGCTGGTTGTACCATCAGCAGCAGTTTTTAAATAATTTCCGTTGGCATCTTTATTGGGTACTGGCCCAGTAGAGTAATTCAGTTTTGCGGAAATAGTTGAAATCATCAATAATATATTATCATTTTGACCAGTGCCACTAGTGCTGCTGCCTACTTGGGTTTGTTTAGTTGCAGTGACACCATATGTTCCATTTAGCCAGCCATCTGCAATCTTCAAATTTGAAGCAGTAAATTGACTGGAACCGTCGGATGTTTGAAAAAGATTTTCCTTTATGGTAGTCTTTTCTTTATCATTTAATTTATTTAAAGTATTTGCCAGCTTATCTGCCAGAGAATCAAGCATACTTTCATAATAACCTATACCACGGGTTTCATTTGCTTTATAATCAAATATCCCCTCGCTGTTCAGCATATCGATAGCACCTTTAAGAGAGCCAGGAGATGCAAGTTTTTCAGCATCAAAATTATCAGTAAACTTCACCCCTATTTGCGCTAGACCATCTCTGTCAAGCTGAGTACATTTACTGCCCGCATCCCACTTAATCGGATTACCATCGCTATCCTTAATATCGTTAACACCAGCTTTAAAGGTATAGTAGCAGCTGGTAAAATCCCCAGCAACCAAATAATTCTGAGCGGCTGTTATATTATAAGGGGGAGCAGAAAGAATTGAATTTAATTTAGCATCACAAGCGGTTCTACCATTTACATATTCAGTGGCTGCATTTTTATATTCAGTAAGTGTATCTTTTTCTTTTAATGCGGCTTGTTTCTGAGTAACAAGAGCATCTTTAGCAGTGACTGCGTCTGATATAGCTTTTCTTAAAGTTTGCAGTTCGGTTGCCGTAGGTGGATTAGCAGTATCCGCAAGTTTCGTATCAAGAGCTGCCTGAGCATCCGTTACTGCAGTCGTGGCTGTTGCAATTTGATCATCCAATCCATTTGTATCAGTGATGGATTTATCGATAGCAGCAATTTTGTTTGGAATACGTGTATAATCAAGTGGACCGCCAGCAGGCGACGAACTTGCATCGCTGGGATAAAGCTTCGCCAATGCCTTATTAACATTCTGCAGTGAAGTATTACTAAAAGATATGGACTGCAGTAAATCATTAATCTTGGTTAAAGTTTCCTTTGCAGGTAATGCGGAATTATCAATGGTTACAATGGCCCTGTCAGTACCATCTTTGCCCTTTGTTTTTACATTAAAAGTGGCTGCAGTATCATTATAAATTAATGGCTGACTGCTGCCGTCTTCACCAACCATGCTGATAGAAACATCTTCAACAATAATTCCACCAGCAACTTCTTTAGGCGTATATTTTACATCGATCTTCATATAATCTGAAAGTTGGTCTAAAAGTAAATTCCTTTCATCTTTAAGCTCTAAAGCAGGACCACCATTGCACTGAACATTACGAATACTTTTGTTTAGCTCAGAAATATTAGTCATTAAATCATTAAGGGTTTTCCCAGTAACTTCTTTTAGGTTATATTCTTTTTGTTCTCGAACAGTAGAAATCTGACGTGCATACTGATTAAACTGCTTTACTAATGTAGAAGCAGCATTTCTTGCAATACTATCAAATTCTGAACTATCTGCATTCCCAGCTAAGGACTGTAGCTTTGTAACAAAATCATTGAAGCTAGTCATAAGACCTTTCTTTTCGATTTCATCAACAACTAAAGATAGATCATTCATGGTATCAAGTTTTGCTCCTTGCTCACCTAAGTTCGCCGCTTCTCTTCGATAGCGGACATCAAGAAACTGGTCTCTGCTCTGGGATATGCTTCCCACAATAACACCTTGACCAACCATAGTAGAGCTACGAGTTCCATACCTATCACCATAGCCTCCGGCAGCAGCAGAATAGATATCAGCCCGTTGTCTTGTGTAACCTGTTGTGCTTACATTAGAAATGTTCTGACCCGTAACGTCTAATTGTTTTTGTGCAGTATTTAAGCCTCTCAGGGCTGTTGTAAAAGAGTAAAATGTTGATCTTAACATGTTATCCTCCGTATATTAAGCTTTAGTTGATTTAAATCTACTAATTCTATTATTCACATCGTCATTTTGGTTTGCGATTTTATCATAAATACCGCTTTGAACACTTTGGGGTGGGGCGGCACTAATTCTTTCTATGAAAGCATCAATAGTATGAAGCCTTATATCGATATATGTTTTTATTGTACTAATAATTTCTTTAAATTGTTTTGTCTTTATAGATAAGACCTGATACGAATTTTCCAATTCAACTCTAAGTGAGTCCTCGGTCTGTTCAATTTGGTTTATAATCTGTCGATATGTCAGGCCCTCAACACCAAGCCGCTTCTGAGTAGCTTCTCTTTTCCCATCTAAGCCTCTAAGCTGAAGGATATATGCTTGTTCTTCCTTTAAAAACATATCCATCTGATCCATTTTTTTATCTTTAATGGCTTCTAATTTTTCTTGTTCAAAACTAATTAGTTTATCCATTAGTTTGATATATTCGTCCATTATCTCTTTAATTTCTACATAGTTATTCATAATTAAGCTCCCATCAGATAATTTATTTTAGAATTTAAGCGTTTTCTGATTCGCTTCCAGCTAATAGTATTTTCTTTGCAACTTCATTGGCTCCAATTTCGTATTCGCCTCTGGAAATCTGTCCTGCAAGGTTATCCAGTTCTTCAGCGGGAATATCTGCTTTTACTTCAGCAGAAATTTTGCCCTTTAATGTATTCACAAATTGTGCTTCAGCAATTTGTTCCTTGGAAGCACTTATAGTAATGGAATCCATGTTCTGAAGGTGCCCCTTAAATTTTGGCTTTTCAGTATTGGGTTGATTTTGTATACTTTTTTTATTAATTGGGGTATTAAAATAATTCCCTGTAATTTTCATAATAAACACCTCTTTGTTCAGCTTAGTTATATAAAACTTCAACCTATATATCGGCTATAAAATGTAAACCTTTAATAATTTTTTGAAATTTTTATGAAAAGCGATAATTTAAAGTAATAAAGAGGCCAGTGATTATATAAAAAAAGAGAGATTTAAATGTCTTCGAAATCTCTCTTTTTACAATATCTATAATTAAATTTCTTCACTCCACTTTATGATAGCAACGTCGTGATCATTAAGTGAGTCTGCATAGTTTGCATCATTTCCATTTATCTTTAAGACAAGCTCACCTTTAGGCTTTGCAACATCTAGGTCAGCATATTTTAGAAGATGCATTAGGATTAAAGGTTCCTCTGTCTCTTGAAATAAATGCACGGGATTCCCATTTAAGGTCACCGATATTTCGGTACGTTTTAATGTATCTGTATTATCCTCAAAATCATCATCTGCAAGTAACAGAGAAACGTTAGACTGCTCTAGAGCATGAGAATAAATTTTATTAATTTCCACATTACTTATTTTTGCATCAGAATTTACTTTCGATTCAGAATCGTTACTATTGAATTCAATAGTAGGAATTGGGGGAACAGCCATACTTGACAAGTGATCAGAGTATTCTATCTCATCCTCATCCAGCACAGTTACATTAATCTGGTCCATGTAACTGATTTTACGAGCTTCTAAAGCATCTTTATCCTGGAAATCAATTTTCAGGTCATTGACCATAAGCAAAGTTATATCCTTTAAATTAAACTCGGATAAAGCCTCTTGTAACGTTAGTGATGGCGGTTGACCATTTTTTGCTAATGTAACGGTGATCTCATCACCTTGCTTGATTTCTGTCTCAATAGTAGCAGGGAAACCATTCACCAGCAATTCTCCAGGTATTCCAGGAGTTCCTTTTACTGTTTTCTTAACGCCATTTAATGTATACACTAAATTTGGCGGGGTAAGACCAATCAAATTGGAAGGTTTTATACCTGAAAACATAAGTGCATCAATAACTTTGATAGTTTGATGATTGAATAGCATAATGCGTTTACCATTTACCGATATAGCGAAAAAGTCACATCCTCTGTAAAGGGAGGAAACAATACCTATACCGATTGGAGTAACAAAAGCCGGGCTATATAAACTTTCACTAAATAAAGATAAGTTATTGTCCGTATTTACAACACCAATAGCAACCCTGTTAGCAGCCATGCCAAGTTTTTCAGCAACAACCTTACAAAGACCTCGAATCTGGCTGCCACCGCCAACTAAAAATACGGCGGCTGGTGCGGAACCATTTATAAGTAGTACTCTCTGACTGATAGCATCTGCCAAGGAGTTAATCGTTTCTTTTACAGATGCAAAAGCCTCATCAGGGGTCAGTGTAACCTGATTGCCAAGAATATCTTTAAATTCAATTTTTTCTTCACCGCTCAGCATAAGCTTAATTCGTTCGGCTGTAGCAAAATTCGTAAGATAATGCTGCATAAGCGCTTCGGTGATTTCATCACCTGCAATCGTGACCATATCATAAGCGATGACACTGCCATCACGAGAAATTGCAATATCAGAAGTACCTCCCCCGATATCAACCAGCGCAATATTTAAGAATCTTACATCATCAGGAACAACAGCATGTATTGCTGCGATAGGCTCAAGTGTTAAATTATCCACTTCAAGTCCACAACGTGCTGTTACCGCATAAAGGCTGACTAATACACTGGAGGGTAAGAAGGCTGCAATAATATTGGCTACAGCTTTTGTGCCTTTTTGACCTTCTAGATTTTTAATTTTATAATCATCCAATGAATAGTCAGTAACGCTATATCCGACACAATAATAATCCCTGCCACCTGATTCCAGATTAGAGGATTCAGATAAGAAGGCTTCCTGTGCTTTCTCTATAGCAGAGTATTCCATGTATTGGATTATTTTTTGTGTAATAGGTTCATTGGGAATTAAATCATATGAAAAAGAAGCTGAAGCAGTACGTAAAGCTCGTCCAGCAGCAGCAATAGAAACCTTAGTAAAGGTCTGTCCGCTACGCTGCTCCAGTTTTGATTTAACGCTGTTTGCTATACGTGCAACTAAGTCTATGTCTTCAATCTGGCCATCACGCATAGCTCGTTTTTCATGAAATTCTTGTTCATAATCTAAGATACTAAAATTACCATCTTTTAATGCACCCACGATACCTACAACAGATCGTGTACCAATATCTAGTGCAAAAACAATTTTTCTGTCATCCATGTTAGACTTGTAACTCCTTTATTATCCTAGTGTGTTAAGGTGTTTTATAAGTAAGTTGGGGATTTCTTTGTTACTAGCTTGAATCATAACAGCACCAATATTTTGTGCTACCATAGGCATTCCATAAACAACACAGGATTCCTGACTTTCACCAAGGGTGTAAGCTCCTTTATTTTTCATTTCTAATAGACCTGAAGCACCATCTTTTCCCATTCCTGTCAAAATAATACCAACGTTCTTTCTTGATGATTCTTTAGCAACTGAATCAAATAAAGCATCAACAGAAGGGCAGTGACCACTGACTTTCTCAGTACCCTTACAACTAAGCTTGTAAGTACCTGCCACCTTGATTAGCCTCATCTGGCAATCACCTGGCGCGATATATACCTGACCGGGAACTACAACATCATTATCCTGCGCTTCTTTGACATTCATAGCACACAGTTTGTTTAAACGTTCAGCATAAAGCTTTGTAAAAACTGGCGGCATGTGCTGAACGATAAGTAGTGGAGGAATCTTTGCAGGAAGCCTTTTTAATACTTCAAAAATAGCTTCGGTACCTCCAGTAGAAGCCCCAAGCGCAATAAGCGCAGAATTACAAATGCTATCTGAAAAATCGGAAGGGGACTTCCCTAAAATACTATTTACTGAATTTGTAGCAGTAGAGATTTCAGCAGCATGCACGGTTTCAGCAACAGGCCGAGCCAATAAATGATTTGAAATTTTTGCTATAGAAGCCACCTTAATCTTTGAAACAAGTTCATCAATAAAGGCTTCTGGAGAAACTGAACGACTTGCATCAGGCTTTTTTACAAAATCTAATGCTCCTGCCTGTAACGCATCAAATACATTAATATTGGCTGAACTGACTAATATAATAGGCAGTGGGGCTGTAGACATAAGTTTTTTAGTTAATTCAATGCCGCTCATTTTGGGCATTTCAACATCTAATGTTACTATATCAGGCTTAAGACTGGCAATTTTTTCCTGGGCATCAAAAGCATCATATGCAGCTCCGACAACCTGTATACCGGCTTTACTGGACAAATTAGTAGAAATTAATGTTCTGTACACTGCGGAGTCGTCAACCACTAATACGCGTATGTTTCTACCTTCAATTGCCATAAGACTACCTCCTTAAAGTGGCTTTCTGTAAGTCGCAGGCATAATGTATTCAAAATCGGACTCATCTCTGTCTACAGTTTCTGAATGACCGATTAATAAATAGCCACCTGGATTTAAAGCATCATAGTATCTTTGTATCAAAGCAGCCTTAGTAGGTTTGTCAAAATAAATCATAACATTTCGGCAGAAAATAACATCAAATTTAGTTTTAAACTGAATAGGTTCCATCAGATTAAAAGTTTTAAAAATAACATTTTTTCTCAATTCGTCAGTAACCTGATAACCATCGTCCTTTTTTGTAAAATAAGAACTCTTCCATACTTCAGGAAGTGCTTTTAAAGAATCTCCATTATAAAACCCCTTTGTAGCCTTTCCTAAAGCATTTTGCGATATATCAGTAGCTAAAAGCCGAGTATCCCACTTAACTGGCTTTGATTTAAAATATTCTTTCATTATTATTGAAAGAGTATAGGGTTCCTCACCTGAGGAACAGCCCGCGCTCCAAACGCTAAGGCTGTGATTTTTATTAGTTTTCTCCAAATAAGGTAAAATAATATCATTAAAAAAAGTAAAATGATTTTCTTCCCTCATGAAGAACGTATGATTTGTAGTCAACTTGTTAAGCATCATTTCCATATCATTACTATTTTTCGTAGAGATAATATGGTCAACGTATTCCGTAAAAGATTTATAGCCTTCAGCAGTAAGATAATTTGAAAGTCTGCCTTCAATTAAAACTTTTTTTGCTTTTAAGTTTATACCATAATTTTTAATGATAAAATCAGTTAATCTAACAAAATCTTTTTCTGAAATAGTAAGCATAACATGTCTCCTTTTGAACAGATGTATACTTATACAACTTTAGTAAGTGTGGATAAGTCGAAGATTAAATGTACCATTTCTTCAATTTCTACAATACCTGTAATCAGGTCGTGCTTATTATTTGCTGGAGGTGGAGCAATAGCAGTCTTTTCAACATCAGCAACAAGGAATACCTCATCCACCAATATACCTAAAGTAGTTGAATTCACTTCAAGTATTATAATGCATGACTTAATGCTTGCAGTGTCTACGGCTTCATGATTACCCAGCTTCAGACGTAAATCTAAAACAGGAATAATCTGACCTCTCAAGTTTATAACGCCCTTTATGTAATCTGGAAGTAATGGGAATTGGGTAATAGAGAATACATTAATAATTTCCATCACATAGTCAGTATTCATGGCAAATGGTTTTTCGCCTACAGTGAATGTAAGCAGTTTTAACATTGCAGCATCAACTTTATCTTCAGATACGTAGTCACTTTCCATAGCTGCTTCTTCTAAAGCCCCATCCTTAGGAGCATTATTTCTGCTATCAAGTCTGCCAGTTGCAAAGTTGAAGATGTTTGGCACATCAAGAATAATACTGATATTGCCATCACCAAGGATAGTGCAGCCTGTTATACCAAAATCGCGAAGATTATAAGCGCCGAAGTATAGTGGGAGAGGTTTAACCACTACCTGATGCTGCCCAATTAGCTCATCAACTAGTAAGCAGTAGGAAGCCCCTGCAAACTCTACCCACATAATGATACCTTCTTCAATATCGTCAATGGCTCCACCGATTTTATATAGATTATTTAATCGTACAAGTGTTATAAATTCCTCTCCACGTTGAATCATCTCACCTCGGGCAGCGTCATTTATAATGTCATCTTTTGTAGCCTTAAAGGACTGACGGATATTTGCAATAGGAATTGTAAACTGGTAATCACCAACTATGCATTCCATACCATCAATAATAGCAAGGGTAAGAGGAATCTTAAAGGTAGTAAGAGTTCCTTCACCAATTTCCGAGGAAATATATACAGTACCCCCAACTTTTTCTATATTTTTAGTAACAACATCCATGCCGACTCCCCTGCCAGAGAATTCCGTAACTTTTTCTTTAGTTGAAAAACCAGGAAGAAGGGTAAGCTGGAGGATTTCTTTCTTGGAATATTCGTTGTCAGGCTTAGTTAATAACCCTTTTTCTTTGGCAGAAGCAAGAATCTTTTCAGGATCCATCCCTCGCCCATCATCTGAAATTGTTATAATAACTTCACTACCAGTATGCTCAGCTTTTAATGTAATCGTGCCTTCTTTTGGTTTTCCAAGAGCAATACGATCATTCACATCTGGTTCAATACCATGATCCATGGAGTTTCGAACAATATGCATTAAAGGGTCCTGAATACTATCAACAATTGTTTTATCAATTTCAGTATCGTTTCCTATGGTAACAAGCTGAACGTCTTTGCCAAGTTTTTGACCCATGTCACGTACGATTCTATTCATTTTCTGGAATACACCTGCAACAGGGACCATCCTTACAGACATAACTATGTCCTGAAGTTCAGTTGTCAGCTTTCGAAGCTGCCTTGCGGATTTAGTGAAATTGTCAAGCTTAAGATCCTTCAAATCTGAAGAAGAGGTAACCATAGACTGCGTAATAACCAGTTCTCCAACTAGAGCCATTAATGAATCCAGCTTTGAAAGATTTACGTTAATCAAATTAGTCTTGCTATGCTTGGCAAGGTCAGGTTTATCTTCTTTTTTTACCTCGGTTTTTGCATCAGCTTTCTTTGCTTCTTCATTTTTGTCAAGATTGTTAGTATCTGGAGTTTTTTCTTCCATAACTTTAACCTCCTCTGTCTCTACAGGAGTGACAACTTCTGTTCTAGCAGCAACCAAAATTTCATAATTATCTACATATATATCCTGCTTTATTATTTCTAATCCATTAATAAAGTCTTCATCACATCTGAAACTAATAGTCAAACCATGTTCGATGATGTACTGGGTTATTTCAGTTGTGGCTTCAATACTGGCAGGGGTTGTATCGATATCATCGATACATGACTCGGAAATATTTTTAAGAAGCATAATTGCTCTTAAACTCTCCATTCCACTACTTTGATCGAAAAATAATTGGACTGAAAGCCCTGAATGATCAGTAGATAGAGGGACTGAAGCCGCTGCGTCCTTATCGGAGACAGGAACTACAGAATCGTCGGGAGTATCTCCCTTCATAACGGCAAGTAACTGCTCAATTTCAGAAACTATTCCGTCAGCGCTTTCTTCCTGAGAACCGCCACCTTCAATAATAGCAACTTGAGCTTTTAAAAAATCACTGGCCTTAAACATAAGATTAAACAGTTTCTGACTGTATTTTTCTTCTACAGATCCATTTTCACGTATAACAAAGAACATATCTTCTATTCTATGTGCAACTGTCATTAGAGAATTAAACTGCATCATGGCTGAAGAGCCTTTTATAGTATGCATGATTCTAAAAATCTCATTTATCTGGTCAGTTGAAAAAAATTCTGCACTTTCTGCTTCGAGTAGTAACTCGTCTAACTGCTCTAAAAGTGTATTTGTTTCGAACAAATACATGTCCAACATATTGTCTAAACCATTATCCATAACACGAACACCACCTTACAATTGATGCTAATTTTGCATAAACTTATATAACCTATATATTAGCATAGTATTTTTAAATTATAAATAGAAATTTGTCAAAATATGAAAGAAAATAAGTAAAATCAAATAAATTAAAAGGGAAAAGAAATTAACAATACGATTTGTTTCCAAATTATTGAAGATATCACTGGTATAATATATAATAATTTAAAAATATTACGAGATTTTATTAAAGAAATAAAATTTTATGTCGAAATATTATATGGCGATATTACTATATGTGAAAGGAGACGCGATAATTATGAAGAAAATACTTATGATATTATTGTGCGGAGTGTTTGTATGTGCCGGAGCCTATGTTACTACGGGTGAAAGTTACGCAGGACACTGGGCAGATCAATATCTGAACAATTTAGTCTCGCAGAAGATTATGCGTGGAGACGATGAAGGAGATCTTAATCCGGATGATTCTATAACAAGAGCGGAATTTGTTGCTATGATGAACAGAGCTTTTGGATATAGTCAAAAAGGAACGATAGCTTTTAATGATGTACCACAAGAACAGTGGTACTATGATGATATCAGCATTGCAAAAAAGCAAGGCTATTTTAATGGTATCTATCCAGATACAGCTGGACCAGACAAGCCTTTGAAACGTGAAGAGGCAGTTACCATGCTTTGCCGTGCACTTAAAATACAAGGTGTTGAAAGTGACCCGCTTCAGTTTGCAGATAGCAGGGACTTTAGCGGCTGGAGTAAAGAATATATAAATGCTGCAGTCGAAAAGAAATTCTTATCTGGTTATCCAGATCAGACCTTTAAACCTGCTGATTATATGAAACGTGGAGAAATGGCTAAAGTTTTATCAGAAGTTGCTGGTGAAATAGTAAAAGATCAAGGCTCCAATTATATAGGATACGCCAATGGCAATGTTTCTGTTGTAGAGACAGGGGCAAGCTTAAGAAATACAATTGTTCCAGGAGATTTATATATTACTGCCGGAATGGGTACGGGTTATACCCAGCTAGAGAACATAACGGTAGGCGGCGATTTGATTATTAGTGGGACCGGAAATGCTCAGAGCGGAGAGGTAAGTGTTATTCTTACTGATTGCGATATCAATAATCTTGTTATTGATTCTGGCAATGGTAATACCATGAGCGTTCGTGCGGAAGGCGGAAGTGTTATTCGCAATACAACCGTTAAGAGCAGTGCATATCTGGAGGAAGATAATTCGAAATCAACTGCATTTAAAGATGTAATATTGAAAGGACCAAGTGGAACAACACTTAATCTTTCAGGTGCTTTTGAAAATGTTTCAGTGAATGCAGAAAATAATAAACTTAGTGTGGATAAGGGTACGGTAGACTCCCTAACAGTAGATGAAGATGCTGTAAAAGGATCTGTTTTCATACAGAAAGATACTACGGTATATGCTCTTTTCTGTGATACTGCGTCAACTGTGACTGGTACAGGAAAAGTTGAAGAAATTTCAATTAATGCAAATGATTGCAATATCTCTATGCTGCCTGAGCACATATATATCAGACCAGGGGTTACAGCAACTGTAAATGGACAGAAGATGACCAGTGTTGATGCGGAAGCAAACAATGCAAATCCAGAGTTCTTGTCCTCATATCCAAAGTATCAGGATTTACTGTCAACAAGTGTAAAGCTGTTGGCCAAGACCAATAAGCCAGGGAAAGTATACTGGGCTGTAAAGAATATTGATTTAGTTAATTCAGGAATGTCTGAAGAAGAAGTGAAAAACCCAGATAGCCGCTATGTTGTTAAATCAGGAAATGTTAACGTAGTTGGAGATAAAGAAGTGACGATTAGTGTTACAGGACTGACTAGTGGTGTGACGTATGAGTATTATATGGTGTTTGAGGACTTAAAAGAAGACAGATCAGGTGTTGAAAAACAAACATTTAAGACGGTAGACATTGTAGCACCTAAGTTCTTAAATAGTACGCCTAAGATAATAAAATCATCAAAAGATTCAATTACTATGGTAGCGATGCCATCTAAGAATGTGACAATTTGCTGGGCTGTACTGCCAGCAAAATCAGTTCCGCCTACTATTGAATCTTTATCTCAGCTTAAAGTTTCAGGGGCTCTTGCTCTGGGATCTGAAAGTAACTGTGAAATGAATGACCCGAGAGAAATCCCTATGCAGGGTACAGGGGATAAGCAGCTGGTAGAAAACGTTACATATGATATTTATATGGTATTGAGGGATGACAGTGGAAACTTATCAAATTTAGCTAAAGTAACGGGAGCCACTTTAGACCAGACTCCACCTAAATTTATGGATGGTTATCCTTGGAACGAGCCAAGTGAGGCTACATCCTTAAAGATCAGGCATATGGCTACGGAAGAAGGGACTTTATATTGGGCAGTTTACCCAATGGACTTTAAGTTCCCGCCAGTAGACAATTTCGAATCCATAACGGATGCAGCTATCATAAAAGAACTAAAGATACGAGCTATAACAACTGGCCAAAAGGCTGTCAAAAGTGGTAAAGTTACGGTTTCAGAGCAAAAAGACGCTACTTTAGGCATTTCGGGTTTGGCTAAACAGACTCCATATGATATCTATTTCCTTTTAATGGATAAGGCGGGAAACTATTCAGAGCCAGCATCTTTATTAGGAATAAAGACTTTGGATAAGTCAGCACCAGTTGCTACTATGGAATTTGATAAAGTTATAACCGGTAAGCCAACTATAGAGTCAGATATTAAAATAGTGTTTGATGAGATAGTGTACTATTATGGTGATGATGGGACTAAAACAAGATTAGCAACATTACAAGATAAAAGTAAACTAAAAAATATTCTTGTACTTTATGATTTATTAAAAACAACAACAAATAAGCAAGTGCCTGATTCGTTTATAGACTTTACTAAAGCTCAGATTGCAGAGAAAGATGGAAAAACAATTATTACCTTTAAAAAGGATTGTTTTGCAAATGGTAAAGGCCTTAATACAGGAGGATCTTATCAGTTTGAAGTAAGTAACATCATAGATTCTGACAACAATGCTATGCAGCAGAAGACTAGGATTAATGCATTCAATACCGTTCCACCTCGGGTATTTGTTGGAAGATACAATGGACAAGTAGATTTGGAAGCACAAAGAGAACTAGCCTTTACTATTAATCCTGATTTACCAATAAACAGTGATGCATACTATGATATAGTTCTTCATTCAAATCAAGTAATAAATGTAGATATTTATAAGGTTAGTGGCACTACGGCTACAGCTATTGCTACAAATAAAATTATAGAAGCGGGCCAGGCCAGAACCCTTGCAGATTTGGTTGGACCTACAAGCAACAGAAAATTTACTAAATTTGATCAATTAACAGATGAGTCCTACAGCTATATCGTTCATATCAATAAAATGAATGGTATAGATAATCCAGCTGCATGGGATGGCGAATTGAACTTGCAGGCTCTTGCTGTAATAGGGGAAGATACTAAATTAGATGGTTTAGCAGGAAAATTGATTATGGCAAATGCACCAGCAGACCCTATTGCATACATAGAATCTAACTCGGATGTTCTAACGGTAACAGATCCTACTGTATATAGAATGACTAAAGTATATGCAGATACAGAACAGCCTAAACTAGAAAGACTGGATTTTGAGGTATACGATACAGCTACAAAGGTTACAGCCACTGCGGATAAAGCAGGTAAACTATATTATGTTGCAGTTCCTAAAGCTTCTTTGCCAGCAAATTTTGAGCCTACTGTAGACTTAGTGCTTGCAGGACTTCCAGCTTATCACGGAAGTAAGTCTGGTACACTTGAAATGCCAAAAGCAAGAACTGATTATTATGTTGAGCTTAGTGAACTTAAGCCGGATACAGAGTATGCATTCTTCTACGTATTAAGAGGAAAGACGGCAGAAAATCTAGTTGCTGAACAGAAAAGTTTTACAACTAATGAATACACAAAACCTGTATTCCTAAATGATACTCCAAGAGCTGGGAATGAGAAGGGTAAAGACTTTGTACAAATGATGGTAAATATGAACACGCCTTCTACAGTTTATTGGGTTATGTATCCAAGTGGAAGATATACTACAGCTGCAGGAATTAATCAGATAAAAGCGACAGACATTAGAGGAACTACAAATACATCTGGAGATGTTATAGATTTTGGAACCTTTGACGTCACTGCATCTGCCATAGATTTTTCTACAAAATGCGAGCATATGGTTTCTGGATTAACTTATGACTTCTTTGCTGTTGCTATAAGTAAATATGGGCAACAGGTTTCAGATGTTAAGATGGTTAAAGGCTTAAGAAGTTCGGATATGACTCCACCGGATATCAGGGATGTTAACTCATTGCTTGCAGAAACGACATCTGGCAGCGGTATTTACGAGGGCTCTGTAACCATTACATTTACTGAACCTCTATACTATAGACAGGACGTAAATGGACAAGCTATAGCACTTACGGACGCTACATTTACAAAGGAGATCTTTGTATATGATAGTAATCGTATAACAGACTTAGAGATAGTAAAGAAGATATTTACAACGGATGAAGATATACAGAAAAATAAGCCACTAATCGGTACAGTTATAAGCTTTAAGGGAATGAGAGATGGACTTAGCATAGGCATCCCAGGAAGCATTTATGATGCCAGCGGAAATGAAGCGGGACAGCTTGTTATAAGATGTGAAGCGGGAAAACTTGAAGTAAGTCTTGCTAAAAAAATAATTGTACAGTAAGGTTTAATTTCAGAAAATCAAAATAAGCAGTTTAAATACAAAACCCCTAAGGCTACTTAGGGGTTTTGTGTATTTTTTTGTCAAATCTTATTGTTAAAGTATTCAAAAAATAGTATAATAAATAAATACTGATTGTAAAAGAAACAAGTGGTGTAAAAAAATTACATTAATTGAAAAAACATACATAAGGAAGGAAAGAAATATGAGCTGGATAGACAATAATAACATAACTTTATCACAGAAGAGCTTGGATTATTTATGGGAAAAACAGAGAATTATTTCTGAAAATATTGCAAATAATGATACTCCAGGATATAAAGCAAAAACCATATCTTTTGAGGATGAACTTAGTTCACAGCTGGATAAATTTAAGAATCAAAAGAATCCTGACAAAGATGAAATCCGAAAGGCTATTTTAGGTTCTAAGATGAAAGTTGATGTTAGTGAAGAAGAAAGCAACAGGCTGGATGGCAATAATGTCAACCTTGATGTGGAACAGATAGAATTAGGTAGAGCACAGCTTCAATATCAATATCAGGTATTTCAAATTAATGACCAGTTCAGCAGAATAAAATCTGCTATAGGTAAGTAGGCAAGGAATGGTGCATTTAACATGCAAAGACAAAATAGACATAGATTAAAAGAGGATATCAAATGAAAAAACTGTTAGATCACGTCGTAGCGTTATTCGTTTTGATGGTTGTTGTACTGTTGGTAGTCCCATTAAATCCGTTTATTCTGGATATGATGTTTATTATCAACATTACAGTTTCCCTGATAATCCTGCTTACCACCATGTACATAAGTGAAGCTTTGGAATTTTCCATATTTCCATCACTTTTGCTGATAACAACCTTGTTCCGGTTATCTCTGAACATTTCCTCAACGAGACTTATTTTAACAGAGCAGGGAGCCGCAGGGCAGGTTATTGCAACTTTTGGTAATTTCGTACTACGGGGAAACATTGTAGTCGGTGTTATTATATTCTTAATCCTAGTTTTGGTTCAGTTTATAGTAATCACTAAGGGCGCTGAACGTGTAGCTGAAGTAGCGGCAAGATTTACTCTGGATGCTATGCCCGGCAAACAAATGGCTATAGATGCAGATTTAAGTTCAGGACTTATTACAGAGGATGAAGCAAGAACCCGAAGAAGCAAGATTCAAAGAGAATCGGATTTCTACGGAGCCATGGATGGTGCAACCAAGATTGTAAAAGGTGATGCGATTATGTCCATCATCATCACATTAATAAACTTTATTGCAGGAACCATTATCGGAGTTGTGCAAAGCGGACTTCCTTTTTCCCAAGTCTTAAACATATATTCCATTGCAACTATAGGAGATGGATTGGTATCACAGATACCAGCACTTTTAATTTCAACAGCTACAGGCATGATTGTAACTAGATCAGTAGCAGAAGGAACCTTGAGTGAAGATGTAATTAAGCAGTTTACTTCACAGCCAAAGGTTCTTATTATTTCAGGAGGGGTTATGCTCTTGCTGAACCTGATCCCTGGAGCACCTCATACACAGCCAACCATCTTAGGAATTTTCCTTATTGTGTTAGGATTTAGGTTGTTGAGATCTAGAGCAGCGGAGGAACAACAGCTAGGTATGGCTGAGGCAGAGGCGGATATTTATCCAGAAGAACAATTCGATGAAAATGCATATTTCAAAGATATAAATAATATTTACTCCTTGATAAATGTAGAGCCTATTGAGATGGAGTTTGGATACAGCTTGATCCCGCTTGTGGATGAAAGCAGTGGGGGAAACCTGATAAACAGAATCGTAATATTTAGGCGGCAATTTGCTCAGGAAATGGGTTTTGTCGTGCCTTCTGTCCGGTTAAGAGATAGCGCGGCACTAAATGCAAATCAATACGTTATAAAACTAAAAGGCGAGGAGATTGCCAGAGGAGAGTTGTTAGTAGACTATTATTTAGCACTCCAGCCTCCAAGGCCAGCAGGCGATATTGATGGTATAGATACGATAGAACCTGCCTATGGTATACCGAGTAAATGGATTACCCCTGAAAAAAGGGATATGGCAGAAGTATATGGTTATACAGTTATAGACCCGCTGTCTGTAATGCTTACACACTTGTCAGAAACCGTAAGGCGTCATGCCCATGAACTTCTAACTCGAGCAGAAGTAATACAAATCATTGAAAATACAAAAAAAACTTCACCAGAGCTTACCGAAGAAGCAGTGCCTAATGTTATTTCTTATGGTACATTGCAGAAAGTTCTGTATAACCTTTTAAAAGAAGGAATTCCAATAAAAGACATGATTACTATCTTGGAGAGCCTTATTGACTCCGCGCAGGGAACTAATGATATAGATGTTATGACTGAAAATGTTCGCAGCGCACTTAAACGTACTATAACGAGACGGTTCTGTGAAAATGGACAACTTAAGGTAGTTACACTGGATAGTGAGATTGAAAAGGCTGTTTTATCCAGTCTTACAAGAAGTGAGCAGGGAATATACCTTGCACTAAGCCCAGATTTAATTCAAAAGATTGTAACGCAGCTGGGTGAACATATAGGTAAGTTCAAGGAGCTAAACACGGTTCCTGTCATACTTACAAGCAATGTTATAAGAGTCTACTTCTATAGACTTATAGAACAATTCTACCCGAATGTGTATGTTCTTGCTTTTAATGAAGTAGCAAATAATGTACAAATTCAGGCACTAGGCAACATTAGTATGTAATTAATTTAGAGCAGAAGGAATTGGAACATGATGGATGATAACTTGCTAAAATCAAAAACTGTAGAAGATTTGTTTAAACTTTATCGCGAAAGTGGCGATATATATATTAAACAAGAAATTGTTATGCGTTACAGTGGCATGGTTAAAACAATTGCAATACAACTTAGAGGCGTATATGTAAGTTTTACAGATATGGATGACATTATAAATGAAGGAATTATCACATTAATGCAGGCCGTAGATAAATTTGATCCTGATAAAAATGTTAAGTTTGAAAGCTATGCCTCTCTTAGAATAAGAGGAGCTATAGTAGATTTGGCAAGAAAACAGGATTGGGTTCCGCGTAATGTAAGAAAATTGGGGAAAGCAATTGACCAGACTTTTTCAGAACTATATTTTCAGCTTGGAAGATATCCCACAGATGAAGAAGTTGCAGGTCATCTAGAGATCACCGTAGAAAAATATTATAAAGCATTAGGTGAAACAAATTTATTTAATATTTTATCGCTTGATGCACTTGTAGATGGCGTCCAGGAAGAAGGGCACAATGAGAAGTTTTTAAAAGATCATAATTCAGAAACTATGCCGTCCCTGAGCCTGGAACAGAAGGAATTGCAGAATATTCTGAAGAACTCAGTAGAAGGTCTCAGAGAAAACGAACAGATGGTGGTTTCGCTGTACTATAGAAAAGAACTTAGCATGAAGCAGATTGCTAAGGTTATGGGGATAAGCGAACCAAGAGTCTCTCAATTACATTCTGCTGCCTTAAAAAAACTTAAGATTAATTTACAAAGTTACTATACCGCTTAAAAGGAGAATAATAATGTTTAAAGGCTATTATATGGCGGCGTCAGGTATGCTGACCCAGTCAAGAGTATTGAATAACATCAGTAATAATATGTCAAATGTATCTACACCAGGGTATAAGGAGGATACACTTGCGACAACAACTTTTGGAGATGTTTTAATAAACAGAACTGGGAACAAAGATAAGAGTGTATACACACCACTCAATAATTCTTCAGCAATTAAAACTGCAGATGAACTGGTAACAAATTATACGGCTGGAACATTAGATTTCACAGATAGAAAGTTAGACTTTGCAGTGGGAGGTAACGGATTCTTTCAAATTCAGACACCTAATGGAGAAACTAGGTATACAAGAAATGGTTCCTTTAACATAGATGCTGATGGGTATTTATCGCTGCAGCACATAGGAAGAGTAATGGGCGAAAATGGTCCTATCCAAGTAGGAACAGACAAAATTAGTGTCAATACAGAAGGAAACATTACGGATTCAGAAACTGGAGAAGCACTTGGGAAGATAAGCTTGGTGAATTTCACAGATTATACTCAAGTACAAAAAGTGGATGAAGGAATGTTTAAAACAACAAATCCTTTAAATGCTGTTGTGACTGATGGAGTAGTCAAGCAGGGAACACTAGAGCGTTCTAATGTACAGGCCATGGATGAAATGATGGCTATGATGTCCAGTCAGAGAGCGTTTCAGAGTGCCAGCCAGATTGCTAAGGCATACGATCAGTTAATGGGTAAAGCGGTTGAGCTAGCGGCGTTATAATTAGGGAGGTTGTTAAATGGATATTTCTTTCTACACTGCAGGAGTAGGTGCTAAAGCACAACAGTCAAAGCTGGATGTAATAGGCAACAATATGGCAAATGTTAACACAACAGCGTATAAGTCTCAAAGTGCCGGCTTTGTAGATTTACTATATAGTAATATAAGGGATTCTGCAGACAAAGATTCACAACTTAAGGTTGGCAGTGGTACCCGTCTAGATAAAACGGATAGTAATTTTAATAACGGCGGAGTTCAGCCCACTGACAATCCAACCGATTATACCATAGTTGGCTCCGGTTTTTTTGCAGTTCAAAATCCTGCTACTAATGAAATATATTATACGAGAGACGGGAGTTTTCAGCATTCCCTTAGAAATGATGGTGAATTTTATTTAGTAACTGCAAATGGTGAACTTGTTCTTGATAAGAATTTAGAAAGAATAAAAGTTGATTTACCAGGTAAAGAAGATACGAAAGATACCAAAGGTACAAAGGATACAAACAACGCAAAAGCGGCAGAAGAAGTGCAAAAACCAGGGGTATTTGATTTTAAGATAAAAGACGGTATGCTTCTGCAAGGAGACAATTTGTTTTCACCTACAGCTAAAAACGGTGCGCCTATACTAAAAGAAGATGCACAGCTTCAATCCGGATATTTGGAACTTTCCAATGTAGAGGTTTCCAATGAAATGGTAAAACTTATTGAAACACAAAGAGCTTATTCAATGTCATTAAAGATGGTACAGACTTCAAATGAAATAGAAGAGGTTATCAATAACCTTAGATAATTAGTTATTACTTATTTATCAAACTAGGAGTATCTGAGATGAGTAGAATGTCGAACACAACGGAAGAGAAAAAAAGTGGACTTGAGCAGAAGGTTGACAAGTTTTATCATAAAGCAGTGGGGATGTTTACGCATAGTACTGATAATGAAAACTTACAAGAAGAAAATATTCCTTCTGTTTCAGTGCAGAGTAATGAGAAAGTGCAAACTGAACAGGAAATGCAGCTTGTGGAAGAGACTATGAATATTGAAGAAATTTTTGATGAAGCTGTCGTGATAGAAGATGTGAATATAAAGAGTGATATTCTGAATAGTAAACAGACATCTAAGAAGGAAGAACAAACTGATAAACTTGATAATACTGATGAACTTAATGATATGGATGAACTTGACAGCTTGTTAGATCAAAAGGAGAAAGAACTAGCTTTTGACCAAAGTGCAGATAAATCTGAGGTAGAGAAAAATCCTGTCACATTTACGTTATTTTTTTCGGCTGATAAGATGAATGCGTATATAAGGGCACAAGATTATAGGCGCGGAAAAGATGTAGACAATCGGATATCTACAGATGTGATATATGAACTATTAAAAGAAAAAGATGTTACATATGGTATTGATGAAGCTGGCATAGTGGAATATTGCAAGGGTGACGCATTTTATAAAGATTTTCAGGTGGCAACAGGACTAAGACCGGTTAAAGGTGAAGATGGAAGCATCGAGTATTTCTTTTCAATGGATTTAAGAAGTTCCCCCACCGAAAATGATGACGGTACAGTGAATTATAAAGAACTGGGACTTGTACGCAATGTAAATGCGGGGGATGTTTTATGCAGGATTACCCCTCAGACTGACGGAATTGAAGGCATAGATGTTTTTGGTAAACCTGTAAAAGCTACACCTGGAAAACCAGCGGTTATAAACAGTGGGAAAGGTGTAGAGGTATCAGAGGATGGACTTGAGTTTATTGCGATAAACAATGGAATGGTGGAAATTAATAAGGGTGCGGTTGAAATCAAAGAAGTTTATACGATTTCTGGTGACGTAGGCCCAGCTACAGGAAATATTCGGTTTAATGGGGCTGTTGTGGTTATGGGGAGCGTCCTTTCTGATTATGCCATTTATGCAAACGGAGACATCGTTGTTAACGGCTATGTTGAAGCGAGCATTTTAAACTCAACTGGTGATATTGTGATAAAAAATGGCATTAACGGTATGAAAAAAGGTTTCCTTAAGGCAGATGGCGATGTGACTGTAAAATTTGCTGAAATGGCCAGGATTGTAGCTGGACAAAATTTTTATTGTGATTATTGTATTAATTGTGATGTCAGAGCCGTTGAATCGATTATTGGTAAAGGCAAAAGAGCTTCTCTGCTTGGAGGTAATTATATAGCAGGGAAAACTATTGAGGTCAATACAATTGGAAGCGATTTAAATATTCCGATGGATGTTCAGATAATTCCTAATTGGCAGGATATTAGAAATTTAAAGACTAAGCCAGAAGAACGAATTAGAGAAAATCAGGAAATTATGTCACAATATGAAGATGCATTTTCTAAGTTGAAACATTCTTATGATTTACTGGATGGGGAGATAACCAGAGCTTCTAGAAAGAACAGCATGGATACAGAAGAAGAAATAAAGGCAAAGAAGAAAAAAGTTTTAATGCTCATGCAGAAAAAAACAGATATCAGGCGTGAGATGATTGAACTTCAAGAAAAAAAAGATAAGCTAAATGCTGACGGCTCCTGTGAAGGGTGTATGGTGATAGCTAGAAAAGTAATTCACACAAGTGTCAGAGTTATAATTGGAACGGCTATGTTTAGAATTAATGGGCACATGGATCATCAAACCTTTATTGAAGACAATGGGACCATTGAATCTCATAATGTGACTCCTGGTTCTGTATAAAGATGTAGTAAGGTAAGTTGTTTAGATCATTTAGATATTGAAGCAAGAAAAAAATGTGTAAGAGGGAGAAAATATAATGGGTATAAAAAGCTATGAGGATTTGGACAGTATGCAGCTAGATGCATTAAGAGAAATAGGGAATATAGGTTCCGGAAATGCTGCAACTGCATTATCTGCAACTATTGGTAAACCCGTTAATATAGATGTACCTAGTGTAAAAATTCTGGACATTAATGAAGCCGTAGAAGCATTAGGCGGTGCAGAAAAAATTGTCGCAGGTATACTTGTTAAACTGGAGGAGGGCATACATGGAGCGATGATGAGCATTCAAACTTTGGATGTTATCAACCTGATGCTAGACAGTTTACTTGGAATAACAGTTGAAAACTATGAAGATATGGATGAAATGCATATATCAGCTGTATGTGAAATTGGTAATATATTAATGGCATCTTATGTAAATGCTATTGCAGATATGACCGGTATGGCCGTAAATATTTCAGTGCCTGCTATATCCATAAATATGATGGGGGCGCTTATAACGGTGCCTATGGCTACATACTGCTATGAGGCTGATAAGATAATGATGATTGAGGGGAAATTCTCATTTGATGGGATTATGCATAAACATAATTTATTATTAATACCAGATGTAGATTCATTGACAAGAGTTCTAACAAGATTAGGAGTATATAATGAGTAATATGGCTACTGTGGGTATTGCTGAAATGGGTGTTGTAAAAGGGGACGACAAATTAATTACTTATGCTTTGGGCTCCTGCATCGGAGTATGTATCCATGACAAAAATTCAAAGATTGCAGGTATGGTACATATCATGCTGCCAACAGTTCCTACGGATGGCAGCGGAAAATCTGTATGCAGATATGCAGATTCAGGGATTCCAGCCCTTGTTAAAAAAATGGAAAGTATAGGGGCGGTACGAAGAAGTATGACTGCAAAAATTGCTGGGGGAGCCAAAATGTTTAATATACCGGGTGATTCTGTGGTAGGAAACATCGGGGAGAGAAATCTTGAAGCTGTTAAAAAGACTTTAGCAGAAATGCGTATTCCCATAATTGGGCAGGACGTAGGTTCAGATTATGCAAGAACCATGACCTTTAACGCAGATGATGGAATGGTAACCATTAAAGCCTTTTCTAAAGGCACTAGTACATGGTAATAGCAGAGCCAGCTTTTTAAAGCTGGCTCTTGGTTTATTATTAACCTATTTTAATCTTTTGTCTGAATACTTTTCTATAATTTTTTCTATCACTGATTCTGAATGGGCAAGAGCGCGTATAAGCATGGGGTTATATTTGTGCTGAAATGTAAGTACTCTTTCCATGGCAACTTCAAATACATTGTCAACAACTCCGTAAAAATCACGAGAAAACCGGTCAAAATCTGCTGCAAGGCTTACAACTTGTGCGGAAAGCGGAATTTCATTCCCTTTTAATCCATTAGGATAACCAGAGCCATCCCAGTTTTCATGATGGTTTTGCGCAATATTTATTGTTAGTTGTGTATAACTACTTAGAGCAGGGTTATTATTGATTTGTAATAGTTCAGCTCCCCTTGTAGTATGAGAATTATATGTAGCACGCTGCTGTTCAGTTAAAATATCTACATTTCTTAAAATCTCATCAGGAATTGCTACTTTTCCAATATCATGATATGTAGATGCACGTATAATCAGTTCTATTTGTGATTCATTCAGGTTAACACCACTAGCACTATTTTTAGCTAGTGTTTTTAGAAGCGTTCCTGTAAAAAGGGAAACCCTTTTTAAATGATAAGGTGTTTCAATCTGACGTAAACTATATAGATTTTTTAATGTTTTATTTAAAAACTTATCAAACTCTTTTAAATTTTCAATGTCAGCATCAGTATCAGATACCAACTTGTTTAGCGCATTGCCTGGTATCTTTGAAGAATTTCCTAAGAGTGATAACACCCTTTGCCTAAAGAAATCAGGTTCAAATGGTTTTACCATAAAGTCAGAGGCTCCATACTGAAAAGCCTTTAATATGTTTTCCTTTATGGCTTCAGTTCCTGTTAGAATAATGGGGATATTTTTAGCATGATCAATCAATTTAATATGTTGTAATACATCAAATCCATCCATGCGAGGTAATGAAATATCAATTATAGCCAATTTAATATGATCAATCTCTTCAATGAAAAGTTCTATTGTTCGCAGCCCGTTATTGGACTCTAAAATAGTATAAGTGTTTTTTAATGCATTATACATAATAGAACGGTCGAAACTTGAAGCGTCTGCAATAAGTATTTTCTTATCTGTGTTCATAGCTCATCAACCCCTTTTACATAATATCCTGAAATAACTTTCTTTTTATTTCTTATTTGGGCTAGGGTGGTTAGGATTAATTTTAACTTTTATACATGCTTTTGTAATTTCGGAAGCCAAATCAGTTCCGTATTGAAGTTCGTAAGAGGCAAGCTTCTGGAAAAGCTGATCTTTTTCAATTACAGTATATAGTGGTTTTATATGATTTAAGGCTAAGGCCATTACAGCATACACACAATCCTGACAAGTACACATGTTAAAACTTTGCATAATCTCAGGAACTTTGGTTTTCATAGCCTCTTCGGCTAGATTGTGTAGTGCTTTAGTGCATTCATTGTATACATTGGACGGGCATGACTCAATATTTACAACTGGTGTAATATTTGGGTGTTCTATTGGTGCAACCTCTTCTTCATCATTAAAATCTTCTAAAATATAAACTTCACTTTTTACTTTTGGAGTTTCTTTTTCTGGAGATTGTTGTATACCGAATTTTGCCATAAAAGTTGTTGAATAAGGTGGGCGTTCATTTGTACCTGGGTCTTCTTCGTAAGTTGCACTTGAATCACTTTTTTTACTTAGTTCATTATTTAGTTCTTTTTCTAAATCGGATTTAACTAAATCGGAGAGAATGTCAGGTTGTGTGGAACCCTGCAGTTCGACAACGACTTCTTTCCTTGACGTTTCTGAAACTGTTCTCTGCTCTAATTCAACTTTGGACACAGGGATACTTTCTTCTGAAAATTCGCCACTGCCGTTAGTCAGCAAACTTAAAACATGTGCTGTTTTATTACTTTTCTTAGGCATATTTTATAAACCCCCACGAATTAGTTCTTTTACAAAGTTATAATAATCTACGCAAGCATTGGATTTGGGTGCATAATCAAGAAGGCCAAGGCCGTGGGCCGGAGCCTCTGCAACGGCTACACTGTTTCTAATAACGGTATCAGCAACCTTTGTACCCAGCTGCAAAGCAATAGCTTGTGTCATTTCAGATACTTCTTTTGTCAAAGAAGCCCTTTTGTTGTACTTCGTAAGTAAAATACAGGTTAAATTGAGCTTCGGGTTATAATATTTTTTTACATTTTCAATCGTATCTTTAATCTGAGTAATCCCTAAAAGACTTAGGATTTCAGGAATCATGGGGATAATTAAGTCGTCTGCACAGACATAAGCATTTACTGTTAATATATTGAGGGCCGGCGGAGTATCGATAACAACATAATCGTAGATATCTTTAATATCTTTAATAGCTTCTGTCAATAAGAACTCTCTGCCTGAGTGATTAAATTCTAATTCGGCTGTGCTTAATAGTATATTTGAAGGAATAAAATGACCACAGTCAATGGATCGGATTGACTCTGTAATTGTTGCTTTACCCTTGAATACATCGTATAGAGTTACCCCTTCTTCAATGTTAATTCCTAAGCTAAAACCTAAACTTCCCTGTGGGTCTAAATCAATACCAAGAACTTTATAACCCATTCTTGAAAGCCCACTTATAAGTGCATTGCAAGTCGTTGTTTTTGCAACACCACCTTTTTGGTTTGTCACTGCTATTACTTTTGCCAATTTTTATCTCCCCTTATGTAAATTTGTTATATTTATTAATCTATTTTAACACATTTTATTAATTTTTTCCTTAATATATTTTAGCATATGACGATATATAAGTATATAAAATTTAGTATTTTGATAGTTTATATACATATGAAATATTAGGGCAGGGATGTCAAAATATAATAATAAGTTTAGGGAGGAATGGTTATGACAAGTGTAAATAGTCTTTCATCAAGTACAAGCAGTACAAAAACTTCGGGTTATACAGCAAAAGGTTTTACTGGCCTTGCTAGTGGTATGGATACAGAAGAAGTTGTTCAAGCAATGACATCGGATATACAAGCTAAAATTGATAAAGTGAAACAGGAACAACAGAAGTATACTTGGAAACAGGAGGCGTATAGAACAGTAATATCATCATTAACAAGCTTTCAAGATAAGTTCTTTTCTTACTCATCTCCATCTACTAATTTGTTAAATACAGCACTTTATAATTGCAGCAAGAAAGTTTCACAAGGGGCAAATGCAAGCAAGATTTCAGTAACTAGTTCCAGTACTTCAAATGATGCTGCATATAAAATCACAAGTGTTAAAGCGTTAGCGACAAAGACAAGAGGAGTGGGAAACTGTAGCATAGGGGGAAATACGATTTCCAGTGGGGATATTAGTTTTGCACCCAGAACCACCAATGTTGTAGCGGGTAAGGAATTTAATATTACTTATGATAATGTTAAGTACACTTTGACTATACCTGACTCAGGAAATGTAAGTCCAGAGTATCAGGGACTAACTACAAGTACACTGCTGAATGAGGCACTAAGAATGGTTAAGGTTGAGGGTAGCAGTACAACCAGTTTAGCGGATAAGCTTACTTTTACTACAAGTGGAGATAAGCTTGAACTTAAATCAACATATAGTGGAGATTCTAGATCCTTTACTATTACCGGGGCAGATTCCACCACTTTGGGCGCGCTTGGATTTAATGAGGGACAAAGTGGCAGTGCTTCAAATCCTATTGTGGCAGTTAACCCTATTAATGTGTTACAGACAGGCCCGTTTTCTGTAGAAGGAAAGAAGCTGACTTTTAATTTAGATGGGTTAAGCAAGACTATAAGTTTCACTGAAGCGGAATCTAATGACATCATGAATGCTGGTGATGATAATGCCAAAATGGCAATGCTGGCTCAGACAATAAATAATAAACTTAAGGACAGTTTTGGTCAAGTCAAAGTCAATGGAATCGACGTCAACAAAGTCTCGGCTACAGCAGTAGGTACAAAATTGAATTTTGTAGTACAAGATTCTACGTCGGTTTTAAAAATCACTTCGCCAACATTGGACACTATCGGAACCAATAGTATATTTGGAATGGAAAGCGGTATCACAAACAGATTAGATAATTCAAAAACTATAGCACAGTTAGCGCAGCTAGCGCCGAGTGGGATTACCCCAACTACTGATAATACGGATCCAAACAAAAAACTATACAAAATAACGGTAAATGGCAAAGATTTTGAGTTTAAAGGCAGTGATCAACTGTCAAGTGTGCTGAGTAAAATAAACACCGATGCAGATGCGGGTGTTACCATAAACTACTTAAATACTACAAATAAGTTTGACATAACTTCGGATGAATATGGGAAGCTGGGGAAAATTAACATTTCAGATGGTGGAAGCGGGGATCTTGCAAAGACATTGTTTGGGAATATCGCAGATAGTACATTGACTACAGATGAAGCCAAAGGTATTACTGGTGGTACGGATTTAGAAATGACCATTCGTTATGATGGGGACACAGTGGATACTCCTATAACGAGAAACTCCAACACGGTCAGCCTTGATGGGATAAAGTTTAATGTAGAAGGGACTTTTGAAAGCACAACAGAGGCAGTTTCCTTTAAAACGGAGTCAAATACGGATGATACCATTAAAGTTATTAAACAAATGGCAGAGGAATATAACAAAATCTTGGATTCAGTTAATGAACTAGTTACAACAAAGAGCCGAACCAATAAGAGAAATCAGGCTACATATGAGCCTTTAACGGATGCGCAGAAAGCTAAAATGACATCCAGCGAAATTGAAAAGTGGGAAACAAAAGCCCAAAAAGGTATATTGTTTGGTGATAGCACTTTATCTCAGCTGGCTTCAACTTTACGGTTTGCTTTCTCATCAATGGTGGGGGATATGGGGTTTGCCAAAGATATAGGAATAACAGCAGCATCATCTTATTCAGGAAATGGAAAAATAACCATTAACGAAACCAAACTAAAAGAAGCTCTGACAAACGATCCTGAAAAAGTAAAAGCAATGTTTACAGCTTCTGCTGAAGAAGCACCTAATCTTGCACAACCTACTTTGTCAGGAGGATTTGCAACCAGAGTAAAAACTGTTATGGAAACTTATGCAAAAAGTACAGGTGCATATAAGGGAAAACTTGTTCAATTGGCTGGTCTTCAAAACAATGCGACTACAAATGATAATTACATTGACAGACAGCAAAAGATTTTGTCTAACAAGTTGGAAAATCTTGAGACTTTGCTTAAAAAAAGACAGGATAGATATCAAAGTCAATTTACAAAATTAGAAACCTATATATCTAAGATGAATTCACAGAGCTCATGGCTGTCTTCTTCAACTTCCTCATAATGAAAGAAAAGCAATTATGAGAATTAGAAACAAATGTACTTGCAGGCTAATGAAAGAAAGGATGTTAATACTTTATGATGAATTATGGTTATCAGCAATATAAAACACAATCAGTAGAAACCATGACAAAAGGGGAAATGCTTATTTTATTGTATGACGAAATAAACAAGAGACTTCTAAGAGCAAGAACATATTTCGAAAAGGGTGATATCGATTTATTTGAGGCAGATGTCCAAAGAGCTATAGATATTGTAAATTATCTTATAGAAAGTCTTGACAGAAAGTACCCAATAAGTAATGATTTATATAGATTATATGATTTTATGACTTTTGAGTTGATGAGGCTTAAGAGCGGCAGAAATTTAGATTTAATTGATGACATTACACCTTTGGTTAAGGATCTTAGTGAGAGTTTTAGAGAAGCAGATCGGCTTACGAAAAAGGATCCAAGCGTTGGGGCAGGTATTGGAGGCGGTACTACAAGCGTGACTTTTGGTGTAGGTTGACGGAGGCGATAACAATTGGACAGTTTTACAGCAACGAACAAAATTTTAGAAAATTTAAAGATGAAATACAGATATATAGACAACATTATGAACTTGACAAAGGACATGGAAAGAGCTATGATGGCAAATGATTCTATATCTTTTGGGTCTACCCTTGATATGAGGGGAGATGTTATGATTCTAGTGGATAAACTAGATGAGGAAAACAGGGAAATTGTCAGTCGTTTACCCGGGGCTCTTAAAGAACGTATTTCAGCGATTGTAATGCCTAAACGAGAAGCAGCGGGAGAATCTGTTACATTAGACAATCCACTTGAGACTAATATTTATGATACAAACAAAAGAATTGCGGCACTATTATCAAAGATTATAAAGCTGGATAGTGACATAAACCAAAAGATAAAAGGGCAGAAACAACCTCCCAGATTAAGTAATATGAGAGGATAAATAAAATCATAAATACCAAGGAGAGAACATGGAAAGTTTAAAGCAGAAAATATTAGCTGAAGGTCAAGTTTTAGGAGAAGATATTGTAAAGGTTGACGGATTTTTAAATCACCAGATTGACGTAAAGTTTATGGAACAGATTGGAAAAGAGTTTAGAGCCCGTTTTAATGATGTTAAAGTAGATCGAATTCTGACTGTTGAATCCAGTGGTATTTCTATTGCTTGTGAAGCTTCTAAATATTTTGAGTATATTCCTGTAGTGTTTGCTAAAAAAGTAGCGCCAAATACCATGGCGGAAGGATGCTATAGTGCTGAAGCTAAGTCTTTTACAAAAGGAACTGTCTCGAATCTCAGAGTTGCGAAGAGATTTTTACAACCGGGTGAAAAAGTTCTTATCGTCGATGATTTCTTAGCTTCCGGGGAAGCTTCCATTGCACTTGCCAAGATGGTTAGAAAAGCAGGAGCAGAAGTGGTAGGCGTAGGTGCAGTGATAGAAAAAGAATTTCAGGGAGGCAGTGCTAAGCTTCGTGAAATGGGATGCAGAGTAGAGTCTCTTGTTGTTATAAAGAAATTTGAGAACGGCAAGATTGTATTTTCATAGTGATGTTTACATCGTGATGCTGCATCACGAATTATAATACAAAAATAAAGGATTAAAGTTCACACCAATGCGAACTTTAATCTTTTTTTGTTATTTTCTTTACGTAAATTTGTAAGAAATGACTTTACTATGATAATTTTGGTTATTATAATGATAATACAAATCCAAATTGAATATTAAATTGAATATGAAGAAGGAGAAGAAAGATGAAAAAGTTTTTAGCTATTTTATTGGCATTAGTTTTGGCATTCAGCTTTGCTGCATGTGGCGGATCAGATACTTCAGAAGATAAGGCTGCAGATGACGTGTTAAAAGTAGGGTTTATCTACATTGGAAGTATTAATGATGGCGGATATACTCAGGCACAGCATGAAGGTACGGTTGCTATGGAAAAGTACTTTAAAGGTAAGGTAAAAGCTGTTTATCAGGAAAATGTAAGTGATCAAGATAAATCAGCTGTTGTGACTGCTGCTACAAACCTTATTGATCAGGGTTGTAAAGTAATTGTTGGGACAAGCTATGGCTTCATGGATGGACTTGATGAATTAGCTAATTCAGATGACTATAAAGATATTAAATTCCTTCACTTCTCAGGAAATAAAATGAATGATACTAACTTTGGGAACTACTTTGGCGCTACTGAACAGCCTAGATATTTAACAGGTATCATTGCAGGCATGATGACAAAGTCAAATAAACTTGGTTATGTTGCAGCTTATCCTTATACAGAAGTACAGATTGGGATAAATGCATTTACACTGGGTGCACAGTCTGTTAACAAAGATGTAGAAGTAAAAGTTGTTTACATTAACAGTTGGTATGACCCTGAAAAGGAAAGAAGTGCTGCAGATGAATTGTTAGCTCAGGGCTGTGATATTATTACACAGCACAGCGATACTACAGGACCTCAGGTCGCTGCTGCAGAAGCTGGTAAGTATGCTATTGGTTACAATCTGGACAATAGCAAGGTAGAAGCAGTAAAGGCTTCTTACTTGACATCACCTACATGGCATCATGAAAAGTTCCTAATTCCTACCATTGAGAAGATTATGGCTGGAACTTGGACTCCTGAATCATACTACGGTACCATGGCAGATGGTTATGTTGACATTGCACCTATGACGGATTTAGTGCCTGCAGATGTACAGGCTAAGGTCGAAGACGTTAAGGCTAAGATGATATCTGGAGAGTTCAGTCCATTCTCTGGAGAAATTTATTACAATGACGGAAAAGTACTTTGCGAAAAGGGACAGACTCTTGATAGAGCTGCAATTTGGAGCATTAACGGACTAGTAAAAGGTGCAACTGGAACAAAATAATAATCAGCATTTTCACCTTTTGAATTAGAATCATAAATTACTATTAGATGGGTATGTCATAATCGACATACCCACTTTATTTTCTACAAATTACATGCTATACTAAAGGGTATTGGTTATCCCAATTATAATAAAATACAGTAGCGGAGGAATTCATGAGCGAAAAGCGAGTAGCTATACAAATGAATAATATTACAAAGACTTTTGGCGCACTGAAGGCGAATGAAGATGTCAACCTGACTGTTTATGAAGGTGAGGTTCATGCGCTTCTAGGTGAAAACGGTGCAGGAAAGAGTACTCTTATGAATATGCTGTCAGGTATTTATACTCCTGACGGAGGAACCATTCATATTTATGGCGAGGAAGTTCATTTTGCTTCCCCTAAGGATTCTATAAATATGGGGATTGGCATGATTCATCAGCATTTTAAACTGATCGATATTTTGTCAGCAAAAGATAATGTTGTTCTTGGACAAGGAAAGGGCTTTTTCAGTAAGGGCAAAGCCATGTCTAAAAAAGTAAAAGAAATTTCAGACCAGTATGGATTAGACATTAACACGGATAAGAAGGTTTATGATATGTCTGTTGGAGAAAAACAGACTTTAGAAATTATAAAGGTATTGTTTAGAGGGGCTAAAATTCTTATTTTGGATGAACCTACAGCGGTTTTGACCCCGCAGGAAATAGAAAAACTATTTCATATTATTAGAAACATGAAGGCACAGGGCTGTGCTGTTGTAATCATAACTCATAAGCTAAATGAAGTTATGGAAATCAGTGACAGAATTACGGTATTAAGAAAGGGACGTTCTATCGAAACTGTAAATACCAATGATGTTGAAGTTTCAAACTTGATTGAAATGATGGTTGGAAAGAAAATGGATCTTTCATTGGAGAGAGAAACCATAAAAGATAAGAGGCTATTGCTTGAACTTGAAAATGTTACTGTATTAGACAGGGAGAAGAAACCCGCTTTAGCGGATGCAACCTTTAGTTTATATGGTGGAGAAATTTTAGGCGTTGCAGGCGTTGCAGGAAGTGGACAAAAAGAACTCTGTGAAGCAATTGCAGGACTTGACCCCACTGAAAAAGGGAGGATTTTATTTGAAGGAGAAAGCCTTACTGGTAAAACCCCTAAGGATATTATTAAACTTGGTATAAGTATGGGATTTATACCAGAAGATAGATTAGGTATGGGACTGGTAGGAAGTATGGATATTGTTCATAATCTGATTTTAAAGGACTATCAGAACACGCCTGGTGTGCTTTTGAAAAAGGGTCCATGTGTAGAGAAAGCTAAACAAATTGTCGAAGAGCTAGATATTCAGACAACTAGTATATATGCTCCTGTAAAGAAGATGTCCGGAGGAAATATACAAAAAGTACTATTAGGAAGAGAAATTGATTTAAACCCAAAAGTATTGATTACTGCATATCCTGTAAGAGGATTAGATATTGGTGCATCATATAAGATATATGATCTGTTAAATGACCAGAAGAAAAATGGGGTAGGCGTATTATTTATTGGCGAAGATTTAGACGTTCTGCTTGAACTCTGTGACAGAATTATGGTTATGTGCGGGGGTAAAATAACAGGTATAGTAAACGCGGATCAGGTAACCAAAGAGGAAATTGGACTGCTTATGACAGGAACATTATTGGAAGAAGAGGAGGTTGGATATAATGAGCTTGCTTAAAATAACGAAAAGAGACAACCTTAATAAAAAACAGGAACTTATAATTAGAGTACTTGCTATAGTTCTTTCCATAGTTTGTGCTGGCTTGATTTTGGTGATTTTTGGACTAAACCCTCTTAATGTATTCAAAGCTATTATTGATGGATCTATAGGTACTGACCTTAGAATAAAGCAGACTATAATTAAAGCTATTCCGCTCATTATAACTTCATTAGGTATTTTAGTTGCATTTAAAATGAAGTTCTGGAATATTGGAGGAGAAGGGCAAATTGTAATGGGTGCTATGGCCGCCACCTTTGTTGCTCTTAATTTTGGAGATTTGCCTAAACCAGTAATGCTATTGTTAATGGCAGTCAGTGCTATGATTGTTGGCGGTTTTTGGGCCTTTATCCCAGCGATATTTAAAGCAAAAATGGGGACGAATGAAACTATATTTACATTAATGATGAATTATATAGGGATCAAATTTGTTACTTATCTTCAGTATGGACCTTGGATGGATCCAAATGCTAATGGATTCCCCAGAGTAGCACCTTTCTCGGAAAATGCTATTTTACCATCCGTACTAGGTGTCCATGCAGGATGGATTATTGCCATCCTATGTACAGCCCTTATTTTCTTTCTTATGAAATACACAAAATTAGGATATGAAATAACTGTTGTAGGGGAAAGTTTTGAAACTGCCAGATATGCAGGAATGAATATAAATAAAATAATTATTGTTGCTATGATGATTTCAGGGGGGCTTTGTGGCCTGGTGGGTATGATTCAGGCTTCAGCTATTGAAAAAACTCTTGTGGCTGGTATTTCAGGGGGGTATGGATTTACTGCTATTATTACTGCATGGCTGGCAAGATTAAATGCAGTTGCTACTTTATTTGTCTGTCTGGTATTTGCTATGCTTATTCAGGGTGGTGCTTATATTCAGTTAGCTATGAATGTTCCAAGTTCCGTTGCCAGTGTAGTTCAGGGAACTATTTTATTCTTTGTACTTGGAAGTGAATTCTTTCTTCAGTATAGAGTTGGTTTTACTCATAAACTGGGTAGACGAGCTGAAAAGGAGGTGGCATAATAATGGAAGCTTTCTTAGCAGCATGTGTAGTTGCGGGGACTCCGCTAGTGTTTGCCACTGTAGGTGAACTAATAACCGAAAAATCGGGAAGTTTGAACTTAGGGGTGGAAGGTATGATGCTGATGGGAGCCGTTATGGGCTTTGTTGCAGCATATAATACCGGAAATCCAGTACTGGCAATTTTGTGTGCAGCGCTTGCAGGTGCAGGAGGTGCATTCATATTTGCAATTATTACAGTTACACTGAGGGCAAATCAAACTGTTACGGGATTAACCTTAACTATTTTTGGAACTGGATTTGCCAGTTTTGTGGGACAGCCTATGATAGGATTTTCACTACCAGGATCAGTAAGCTCATTTTTCACTAAAACACCAATACCTGTTTTGGCGGATATCCCGGTATTAGGGCCGATATTCTTTAAGCAGGACTTATTTGTATATTTTGCGTATATCATTGTAATTTTTTTCTGCGTGTATATGTATAAAACTCGTTTGGGGTTAAACATGAGAGCTGTTGGAGAGAATGCAGCAGCAGCAGATGCATCAGGGATTAATGTGACCTTATATAAATATGTACACATTATAGTAGGGGGATCCCTTTGCGGACTTGGAGGTGCCTATCTGTCATTGATTCGTGTACCTATTTGGCAGTCTGATGTAGTTACAGGAAGAGGCTGGATAGCAGTAGCCCTAGTAATATTTGCATCATGGAATCCCATCAAAGCTTTAATTGGTGCAATATTCTTTGGAGGATTAAGTATATTGGGTCTTAGGCTTCAGGCGATGGGTTTTACAATCTCACAGTACCTTGTAGATATGATTCCTTATTTGGCAACGGTAATCATTGTTATTATCAGTTCACATAAGAAAAAGAAGGAAAATCAGCCTCCAGCTGATTTAGGAAACAACTATTTCAGAGAAGAACGTTAAAAAATGAATAATTTAGTGGCAATAAGAAAATAATGAGCGAGGTGCGTTAATATTTTATGAACTTGTTTCATAAAAATATATTAACAAGCCTCGCTTTATTAGGGGTTGTTTTAAGTTGAGATTATAGATATAATTAAAAATATACGCAATTGTATATGGGGATAAAAATTAGGGGATTTAGAATATGAAAATTTTGATTAAAACACTTTTTATTGCATTAGCAGTAACTATACCGGCGACGTCATTTTGCTTAGGTGCGAATATCGTTACCAGAATGCCTGATGTTTATCAATACGAATTTAAGGCAACCGAGGCATTAAAGAATGTTGAATTAAGCAAGAATGATGATGAAATGGGGGAGTTTATTTCAGACTTTATGTTTGGCAAACAGGCTCAATTTCAATTATTAATAGAGGATGAAGACAAACCGCAGTCAATTTTTACTGAAAACGAAATGTCGGCTATGGCAAATGCCAGAAAGTATATGAATATAGTAGCTGCTTTAGGGTTTGTGGCGTGTGTTCTTATGGTGGTATCTTTTATAATGCTTAAAAAGTATGAGTTTAACAGAGAGATACGTAAACAATATAAATTAGGTGCTATTATTTATGTCTGCTTGATAGTGGGTTATCTGGTGGGGTTCTATGTGGCCGCTAAAACAGGGCATTCCTTGCTTGATATGTTGGCGTATGTGCCTGATGAGGAAGATTTGCTGCCACAAATCATGACAGAAGGATTGCAAGTACGGTTATATTACTCTACGGCGGTAGTTTCTACAATTATCATGGCTATAATGGGTTACGCAATGTTTAAAATAACTGAGCCGAAAAAAATATTTTCCAGAAGCTATTATTAGTTGGGTAGGGCTGTAACAGAGAGGAGAGTTATGGTATATGTGCATTTGGCAGAGGGCTTTGAGGAAATTGAGGCTCTTGCATGCGTAGATATAATGCGGAGAGCTGATATTGAAACGAAAACGGTAAGTATTACAGGTCAAAAACTTGTAAAAAGCGTTAGAGGTGTAGTTATAGCAGCGGATGTTTTATATGAAGAGGCTGATTATAAATCATGCCATATGATCGTTCTTCCAGGAGGGATGCCTGGAGCTAAAAATCTTGGCGAGCATAAAGGACTGCTTAGCAATATTCAAGAATTCGCCCAAAATAATAAGTGGGTTGCTGCTATTTGTGCAGCTCCGATGATTTTAGGGCATGAAGGTCTGCTGAAAGGCAGAAAGGCCACTATTTTTCCAGGAATGGAGGAGCATTTGGTAGGGGCAGAAGCAGTTCCGAACAGAGTTGTTATAGATGGGAACCTTATCACTTCAAAAGGGCCGGGCACAGCCATGGAATTTACTCTTGCAATAGTGGGTGTGATAAAAGGGCAGGAAACTGCTGAAAAATTAAAGAAAGATTTGGTAATGTTTAATGGACAATAAAGTAGATTATCATTTACACACATATTACTCGGATGGCTCAATGTCTCCGACTGATATTGTGAAAAGAGCTAAGGATTTAGAATACACAGAGATTGCTATAACAGATCATGAAGGAATTGACGGCGTTAAAGAAGCACAAATTGCTGGAAAAGCACTTGATATTCATGTTATTTCGGGGATTGAATTTTCTACAGCCTACAAAGATCAGGAATCTGGAGAAGCGGTCAATTTGCATATCCTTGGATATCGTATAGATATAAAGAACAAAGCATTAAATGCGGAACTGCAAGAAATAAGAGAAAAACGTAAAAATAGAAACGATAAGCTTCTAACCGTGCTAAAGGATATGGGGTTTGAGTTAGCTAAGGAAGATTTGTACTTTGAAGAGGATCAAGATTACATTGGCAAACCTGTTATTGCAAGAGCTATGCTGAAGCGTGGTTATATCAAGGATGCAAAAGAGGCTTTTGAACCAGGAAAGTTTTTGGAATCACCAGAGGCAAAAGCTGTGAAAAAGGACAAAATTTCAGTGGAAAGGGCAATCGAGCTTATTAGAGGGGCTGGTGGTACAGCTGTGCTGGCACATCCAATGAAAATAAAAAAGCTGGGAGAACGTGATACAGAGGAATTTTATGGAAAGCTGGATTTATTGGTGAGAAAGCTTAAGGTGATAGGGCTAAAAGGTATGGAGTGTTTTCATACTGATCATACACAAGAAGAAAGCTTAAAGCTGGTTGAACTTGCAGAAAAATATCATTTACACATAACGGAAGGGTCGGATTATCATGGTCCGGAATTTGAAAAATAGACGGATATCCCCGTCTTATTTTTTTAAAAGTAGGTTGACATATTTTTACATATAATATAAAATATAGAAAAGTAAAAATATGTAAATCAGAGAGGAGATTAATGATGACTGTAAATGAAAAGAAAAATGAGGAGGTTACTTTCGAAATTATAGAACACATAGGGGTGATTGCAAAGTATACTAATCATTGGACGAAAGAACTGAACAAAATTTCATGGAATGGAAGTAACCCGAAGTTTGACATACGTGATTGGGATGAGCATCATGAACATATGTCCCGGGGAATTACTTTACATGATGATGAGATGCAGATTGTGTATGAATTGTTAAAGAATAACTTTCTAAAACCTTTATTAGAAGAGCAAGCAGTTTAGAACGTTATTGGAGTTTAATGCATATAGTATAGAAAAGAAAATCACAAATCTTAGTTTGTAGATTTTATTGTTAATGCATTATGAAGGAGGTACAAAAATGGCAAACTGTGGATGCAATGGAGTAGGTGGAGTAGGCGGAATTGACTCTAGTTTACTTTTCTTCTTTTTAATTTTAATTTTAATGTTCTGCCAGCCTGGAATTTTTGGTTGCGGCGATACATGTGACAGAAGCTGCTAGTAAAAATCAAATAGTAGTAAAACAAAAAGGACGGTTCCTCTGCTTTTTAACAGAGGAACCGTCCTTTTGTTTAATAAAGTTAGATTATGAATGAGTCTGATGACCTTTAAAGAATGTGATTGCATAAAGTCCGGATATACCAACAAGTGCAAAAATAATTCTACTTATTAGTTCGAGGTTCGTACCAAAAATGCTAGAAATCAAATCATATCTGAAAAAACCAATAAGACCCCAATTTATAGCACCAATTATTATAAGTGCAAGTACTAATTTTCTCAAAGCTATCACTCCTTTCCGAAGAGTATTTTGCCCACTTTCATCAGAAATATGATATAATATCCATTATTGCAAAAGGGGGGCATTTAATTTATGGAAATTATGCTAAAAATTGGACCAAGAGAGCAAGAAATAAAAAAAGAAATAAAAGAGAATTGCACTGTTGCAGATATTGTAGAAGAAGTTCGAGGTAGATTACCCTATACAATTTTAGTGGCACGTATAGACAACGAAATTGTTGAACTTACACAAAAAATTAATAAACCTTGTAAAATAGAATTGCTTGATATGAGAAATCAATCAGCTAATTTAATATATCAATATAGTCTGTCATTAATATATTTAAAAGCGGTTAATGATGTTCTAGGTGAGACAATTGTGGAAATACAAAATTCCATTAATAAAGGCTTGTATACCATGATTAGAAGAAAGCAACCAGTTACTCAGGCTGAAGTAGATGGTATAGAAAAACGAATGCATGAATTAGTTGAGGCGGATATTCTGTATAAAAAAGAAGGAAAGTGTCATTCCCTGGAAGGATTTGAAGCTTTCTTTTGTGGATTGATGGTGCCATCTACTGGATATATAAAATATTTTGAACTTAGGAAATATAGAAGAGGTGTCTTGCTAAGATTTCCTCATCCTAAAAATCCTAGTATAATCCCTGAGTATGTTGACGAAGTTAAGCTGTATGGTGCGTTTGGAGAGGCTACAAATTGGGGAAGATTGATGGAAGTATCCTATGTGGAAGATTTAAATGCAAAAGTGAGAAATGGAGACTATAAGGAACTGATACAGCTTTCCGAAGCTTTGCATGAAAAAAAGGTTGCTGAACTTGCCGACATTATAAAAAAAGAAAAAAAGAGAATTATTTTGATAGCAGGGCCTTCCTCATCAGGGAAAACGACTTTTGCCAACAGGCTGTTGATACAGCTTAAAGTAAACGGACTAAAACCTCTATATATGGGGACTGACGATTATTTTGTAGAAAGAGAAAGTACTCCCCTTGATGAAAACGGAGAACCTAACTTTGAAGATTTAGAGGCTATTGATATACAGCTTTTCAATGCCAATATGAATTCTTTATTAGCTGGCGAAGTAGTTGATCTGCCAAGTTTCGATTTTTTAGATGGTCACAAAAAATTTGGAAAGCGCAGGATGAAAATAACTGCTGATCAGCCGATTATTATTGAAGGAATTCATGCACTAAATAAGGAATTAACAGCGCTCATTCCAGATGCTGAAAAATTTAAAATTTATATTAGCCCGTTAACTCAATTAAATATAGATGAACACAATAGAATTCCAACCACTGATGCACGTATGCTTAGGAGAATGGTTAGAGATTATAACTTTAGAGGCCATTCAGCTAAAAGTACTATAAATGCATGGCCGAAGGTTAGAACGGGAGAGGATAAGAATATATTCCCTTTTAGCAATGAAGCGGATGCCTTTTTTAACTCTGTGCATTTATATGAAATTTCAGTACTGAAAAAATATGCAGAACCTTTGTTAAAGGACATAAAGAAAGAAGATATTGAATATAGTGAAGCGGTACGTCTCCTAAAGTTTTTAGATTTTTTTGAAGCAATTGAGGATGATTCTATAATTGCGAATAATTCAATTTTAAGAGAATTTATTGGAGGAAGTATTTTAGTATGAGTGATATAGCTGTTATTGGAGGAATTGCAGTAGACATTGAAGGCCATCCTTATGATGTGCTTAGAAAGGGAGAGTCTAATCCAGGGAAAATATCCATTTCATATGGCGGTGTTGGAAGGAATATAACTGAGAACCTAGCAAGAATGGGGGCTAATGTTTCTTTCATATCTGCAGTAGGGCATGATTTTGTAGGAAAAGTGGCAGTACAAGAACTGTCTGCACTGGGAGTAGGCGTGGAACATATTTATATGCTTGAGGATGAAAATACTGCCATGTATTTATCAATTTTAAATAGTATAGGTGATATGGAGATGGCTCTTTGCAACATGGATGTGTTGGAACGGATTTCCATTGATATAATTGACCAAGCTATGCCAATTCTTAAAACTTCAAAAATAGTGGGAATTGATGCTAATTTGACCGATGACGTACAAAAATATATTATGGATAAACTGCCTGGAGTGCCGTTATTTTTAGATCCTGTTTCTGCGCCGAAAGCACAACGGTCCCAAAAATATATAGGACGATTTCATACCATAAAACCCAATATAGGAGAAGCGGAAGTTTTATCTGGAATGAAGATAACAGATGAAAAAGATTTGTTGGAAGTTGGTAAATATTTTATTGCGCAGGGAGTAAAACAGCTTTTTATTACGTTAAATGCAAGAGGTGTATACTATAAGGATACCATTGAGGAAGGCATTATAAGACCAGGTAAAGTTGATATAGTTAGTGCAACGGGAGCAGGAGATGCTTTTTCTGCCGCAATAATGGACAGTTTTATTAGAGGCAAAAACATAGTAGAAACATCCTTCTATGGAATGGCTGCTTCAAGGGTCGCAATGGGGGCAAGGACGGCAGTAAATTCTAAGATGACTCCGGAAACATTAGTCGGAATATGTTGCAATTTGGAATATTTTAGGTTATAATGTATAAATAGTATTTCGAATAAATTTATTGCTATTAATTAATGGGTTAAAAACTGATTGAGAGTTAAAGCTTATAATTAGGCAGTATAACATATGATTAGGAGGATTTTTATATGGATGATAATTTAAATAACCAGCAAAATCAGGAACAAAATGACCAACAGCAAAATGAACAGCAGCAGAGTCAGCAGCAAAATGAACAACAAAATTATCAGCAATATTACCAGCAATATGTTCAGCAAAGTCAGCAGCCCAATAACCAGCAAAATGGCCAAACTCCGTCAAATGGAAAAGCAATTGCATCTCTTGTCTTGGGTATTGTTGCTTTAGTTTGCGTCTTTTTTGGATATACTTCTTTACTGGGAATTATTTTGGCAATTGTGGGGGTTGTTTTAGGTACAGCCGCTAAAAATGAACAGCCATCAGGTATGGCAACAGCAGGAATAGTGCTAAGTATAATAGCACTGGGAATTTGTGCAGTTGCATTTTTGGCATGTATTGCATGTGCTGGTGCTTTGGCTGCTTTATAATCACGGATAAACTAAATTAATAGACGGGCGTTGCTGTTTATTCAGTGATGGCCCGTTTTGTTTTTGGAGGGCAAATGTATGTTTCCTATAATAAATATTTTTGGCTTTAAAGTTGCTTCTTATGGGTTAATTAACTTAATTGCATTTGCGGTGGGTATAATAACAGCTTGTTTTAGAGCGAAAAAATATGAAATTTCTCCAGAACAAGAGTTTTTAATGCTGGTTCATGCTTTAATTGGAGCCATTGTTGGAGGAAAATTACTGTATTTAATCTCTAAACTAGGGGAAATATGGGATTATAAAGCTATAATATTTAAGAATATGAATAATTTTACTGCCTATATGGAGGGCGGGTTTGTTTTCTACGGAGGCCTAATTGGTGGATTAACTGCAGCTTTTATGTATTGCCGTTACTATAAGAAACCAGCTATAAGAATGATTGAAATATCTGTACCATCGATACCTTTGATGCATGGTATAGGTAGGATTGGATGCTTTATGGCCGGATGCTGTTATGGCATCCCTACGAAATCAAAGCTAAGTGTAATTTATACTAACTCCATTGCTGCTCCCAATGGTATTCCTTTTTTTCCAGTACAGCTTTTAGAAGCAGGGGTGAATTTTATTTTGTTTATTTTACTTATGGTTTATGCCAAGAAGTGGCGTAAACCATATAAAATGTTAGGGCTGTATTTAGTACTTTATTCTATAGAACGATTTTTCCTTGAATTTCTCAGGGGTGATAGTATACGAGGAATATATGGGGGGATGTCCTTATCTCAATGGCTTAGCCTTTTTATTGTTTTACCAATTGGAATGTTGTTATTTTCTTCCCGTCATTTAAAATCAAAAATGCAATAATAGTAAGCTTTGTAAAAAAAATGAGCCCAGTAATGTTGAATTTACTGGGCTTTTACAATTTAAAACAATTTTTTTGTAAATTATTTTAAAAAGAGAATAAAAAAGACAGATAAGTTAAAGATAGAACAAACGAAACACTAGGGTGCGTGTATAGATAATGACCCCTGTAGGCATTGAAAACAAGGAAATGTAACCTATAAAAAAGTTTAAAAATCTTTCAATTATTTTTCAAAAAAGTATTGCATTTAGTTGAAAAGTGTTATATAGTGTAAAGGCTTGCTTAAGGCGATGAAGTAGGAAGTTGCTGAGCTATCAGGTAATTTCTACTGAGAATTGTCCTCACAAGATGGGGGCGAAGGGATTCGTCAGCTTTTGTCTGTGTTAATAAAATGAAACACACGGAGACGTGTGCAAAGTAAGCGATTCCACCGCATGCGTTCAAAAGTAGGCGTTAGAACCCCTTGTACAGGCGTAGCGAAAACGTACAAAAAATAGGAGGAAAGAAAAATGAGCGAACAACAAAAAATTAGAATTAAGCTTAAGGCATATGACCACAAGTCATTAGATTTGTCTGCAGCTAAAATTGTTGAGACAGCCAAGAAGACAGGTGCTGATGTTTCAGGCCCTATTCCGCTTCCAACAGAAAAAGAAGTGGTAACAATCTTAAGAGCAGTTCATAAGTATAAGGACAGCAGAGAGCAGTTCGAACAGAGAACTCACAAGAGATTGATTGATATCACAAACACTACACCTAAAACAGTTGATGCTTTAATGAAGCTTGACTTACCAGCTGGTGTAGATATTGAAATCAAACTTTAATAGTGATAAGGGTACTCCCCTTAGAAAGATTGCATGAGAGGGCAAAACGTTGCTTAAGCCAATCCAGGGCAATCCGCTGTAAGTAGAAAAGGAGAAAAATATGAAAACTATCTTAGGAAAGAAAATCGGAATGACTCAGATTTTCTCAGAAGCAGGAGAAGTTATTCCTGTAACAGTTATCGAAGCTGGTCCTGTAGTAGTAACTCAGGTTAAGACAAATGAAACTGACGGTTACGAAGCAGTTCAGATTGGATTCGAAGATACTAAAGCTCACAGAGTGAACAAACCGTTAACTGGTCACTTCACTAAGAATGGTCTTGGATTAAAGAAGCACCTTGCTGAATTCAGACTAGAAGATGGTGAAGCTTATGAAGTTGGACAGACTATCACAGCTGCTGATTTTGAAATCGGCAAGAAGCTAGACGTAACAGGTACTTCAAAGGGTAAAGGAACGCAGGGCAACATCAAGAGACACGGACATCAGAGAGGTCCTACAACTCATGGTTCAAAGCACAAGAGACTTGCTGGTGCATTAGCTGCAGGTACTTATCCTTCAAGAGTATTTAAGGGTAACGATGGTCCTGGTAGAATGGGTCGCGATACAGTGACTGTACAGAACGTTGTATTAGTAAAGGTTATTGAAGAAAGAAATCTTATGCTTGTAAGAGGCGCTGTACCTGGTCCTAAGGGCGGCTTGCTACGTGTTCAGTACGCAGTAAAAGGTCAGGACAAATAGATAAAAACTTCAGAAAGGAGGAAGTAGAAAATGGCAAAAGTAACTATGCTAAACATGGCAGGAGCAGAAGTTGGAAGCGTTGATTTAAATGATGCGATTTTTGGTATCGAACCAAATCAGAACGCTGTTCATGCAATAGTAAAAAATTATCTGGCTAACCAAAGACAAGGTACACAGTCAGCTAAGAATAGAGGCGAAGTTAGAGGCGGCGGCAGAAAGCCTTTCAGACAGAAGGGTACTGGTCGTCACAGACAGGGTAGTACAACAGACCCATCACAGATCGGTGGTGGTGTAGTATTCGCACCAAAACCAAGAGATTACAGATATACAGTTCCTAAGAAGCTAAAAAGACTTGCAATGAAGTCAGCGCTTTCCTCAAAGGTTGCAGAAAAGGAAATTATTGTACTTGATACATTAAACTTTGATGCTCCTAAGACAAAAGAAATGATTAAGGTGTTAGGAAATGTAAATGCTGCTAAGAAGGCATTAATTGTTATGGCTGAAAAGGACGAAAACGTTATTAGATCAGCTGCTAACATTCCAGGAGTAAGAACAGCTTTAGTAGGTACAATGAATGTGTATGAGATTATTAATTACACAAGCTTCATCGTAACTAAAGAAGCAATCAATAAAATTGAGGAGGTGTATTCATAATGAGAACTGCTTACGACGTAATTATTAAGCCGGTTATCTCCGAAACAAGTATGGATAACGCACAGGAAAAGAAATACACTTTCAAAGTTGCTACAGACACTAACAAAACTGAAGTTAAGTTAGCGATCGAAGAAATCTTTGGTGTAGAAGTAGAAAAAGTAAACATCATGAATGTTCAAGGTAAAGTTAAGAGAATGGGAAGAAACGTAGGTAGAACTGCGGCTTCAAAGAAGGCGATTGTTACTCTTACTGAAGGCAGTAAGGAAATCGAATTCTTCCAGGGTCTATAAGGAGGGACGAAAAATATGGGAATCAAAAAGTATAATCCGACCACTCCTGGATTAAGAGGAATGACGGTTTCAACATTTGAAGAAATTACAACAAGTACACCAGAAAAGTCTCTTACAGTAACTCTTAAGAAGCATTCCGGAAGAAATGTGAGAGGTAAGATTACAGTAAGACACAGAGGCGGTGGATACAGACCTAAATATAGAATCATCGACTTTAAGAGAAGTAAGGACGGTGTTCCAGCTAAGGTTGCTACAATTGAGTATGATCCAAACAGAAGCGCAAACATCGCATTAATTGTTTATGCTGATGGTGAAAAGAGATATATCATTGCTCCTAACAAACTATATGTTGGCGATGTAATCGTATCTGGCGCTGATGCGGATATTAAAGTAGGAAATGCTCTTCCACTTGCAAATATCCCAGTGGGTACAATTATTCACAACATTGAACTGAAGCATGGTAAAGGTGCTCAGCTGGTTAGATCTGCTGGTAATGGCGCTCAGCTTATGGCTAAGGAAGGCGAATATGCTCAAGTTAGACTACCTTCCGGAGAAGTTAGAAAAGTGAGAATGGAATGCAGAGCTACTATCGGTGAAGTTGGAAATGGTGAACATTCCAATATTCAAATCGGTAAAGCTGGTAGAAAGAGACACATGGGTTGGAGACCTACAGTAAGAGGTTCTGTAATGAACCCTAACGATCACCCTCATGGTGGTGGTGAAGGTAAGGCTGGTATCGGTAGAGTTAGTCCAGTTACTCCTTGGGGTAAGCCTGCTCTTGGTCTTAAGACTAGAAAGAAGAATAAGGCTTCTAATCAGTATATCGTTAAGAAAAGAAATGAAAAATAGGAAGGAGCATAGATAATGGGTAGATCACTTAAAAAGGGCCCTTTCGTAAACGCTAAGCTTTTGAAGGCTATCATGGCAATGAACGAAGCTAACGAAAAGAAAGTATTAAAGACATGGTCAAGACCATCTACAATATTCCCACAGATGGTGGGTCACACAATTGCAGTGCATGACGGTAAGAAGCACGTTCCTGTATATATCACGGAAGATATGGTAGGACACAGACTTGGAGAATTTGCTCCAACAAGAACCTACAGAGGTCACGTTGCTGACAAAACTACTAAGAAAAAATAAGTAAAGGAGATGTAAGAAGATGGAAGCAAGAGCAATTGCAAAATATGTAAGAATGTCTCCTATAAAGCTAAAGCCGATTACTGACTTAGTAAGAGGAAAAGATTTAAATGAGGCACTTACCATTTTAAAGTTCACACCTGGTAAGGGTTCTGAAATAATTGAAAAGGTTGTTAAGTCTGCCGCTGCAAACGCTGAAAACAACTTTGACATGAATCCAGATAACCTATATGTTGCTGAGGTTTATGCTCATCAGGGACCAACTCTGAAGAGATGGAGAGCTGGATCACAAGGTAGAGCATCAACAATCCTAAAGAGAAGTAGTCACATTGGCGTTACTCTTAAGGAAAAAAACTAAGATAGGAGGTTCATTGAATGGGTCAGAAAGTAAGTCCACATGGTTTAAGAGTGGGAGTTATAAAAGACTGGGATTCCAAATGGTATGCAGGCAAGAATAAGTTCGCTGATTTTCTTGTTGAAGACCAGAAGGTTAGAGAATATACAAAGAAGAAATTATATGTTGCAGGCGTTTCAAGAGTTTTAATTGAAAGAGCAGCAGCAGGAAAAATTAAGGTTATCGTATTAACTGGTAAGCCAGGTATGGTAATCGGAAGAGCTGGAGACGGTATTGACGCCCTTAAGAAGGACATCGTTAAGTTGACAGGTAAGGAAGTTGAAATCAGTATCGTTGAAATCAAGAAGGTTGAGATGGATGCACAGCTTACTGCTGAAAGCATTGCACAGGCACTAGAAAGAAGAATTTCTTTCAGAAGAGCTATGAAGCAGGCTATCGGAAGAACAATGAAGTCTGGGGCAAAGGGTATTAAGGTTCTTTGTTCAGGAAGACTTGGTGGAGCTGAAATCGCTAGAAACGAAAAGTACAGCGAAGGTAACGTTCCTCTACACACTTTAAGAGCAAATATTGACTACGGTTTTGCTGAAGCTGATACTACTTATGGTAAGATTGGTGTTAAGGTTTGGATTAACCATGGAGAAATTCTTGACAAGGGACTAAAGAGTCCAATTCCTGAAGAAAAAGAAGGAAGAAGAGATAGAAGAGACAACAGAGATGGTGATAGAAGACCTAGAAGAGACAACAGAGATGGTGATAGAAGACCTAGAAGAGACAATAGGGATGCTAAGCCAGAGCTTCCAAAGGCAGTCAATCCAAGAGTAAGAAAAACTCCAAAGGTTGAAGCTGCACCTGCAGTTGAAACTGCTGTTGAACAAAACGTAGAAGTGACTGAATAATAGATAGAAGAGCCGGGTACAAAATGCTAGGTATAAGTGATTTGTACTGTCGGCAAGAGAAAGGAGGAAGACAGCGATGTTAATGCCAAAGCGCGTTAAACGTAGAAGAGTCCACAGAGGAAGAATGAAAGGCGTTGCAACTAAGGGCAATAAAATTGCTTATGGTGAATACGGTTTAGTTTCACAAGAATGTGGTTGGATCACCTCTAACCAGATCGAGGCTGCCAGAATAGCTATGACAAGATCTATTAAGAGAGGTGGTAAAGTATATATTGATATTTTCCCACACAAGCCGGTTACAAAGAAGCCAGCTGAAGTACGTATGGGTTCCGGTAAAGGTGCTCCTGAGTATTGGGTAGCAGTTGTTAAGCCAGGTAGAGTCATGTTTGAAATAGCAGGCGTTACAGAAGAGCAGGCTAGAGAAGCTATGCGTCTTGCAATGCACAAACTACCTGTACAGTGTAAGTTTGCCATCAAAGGCCAAGAATTAGCAGAGGGTGGTGAAGCATAATGGAATTAAAGAAAATGAGAGAAATGACAGACGCTGAACTAGTTATTGAATTAAAGAAGATGAAAAATGAATTATTCAACTTAAGATTTCAGCATGTAACTGGTCAGTTAGAAAATCCTATAAAATTAAGAGAAGCTAAAAAGCAGATTGCTAAAGTTAAAACCATTATCAGAGAAAAAGAACTTCAGAAGGTTCAGGGCTAATAGAAAGGAGGATGTAATATGACTGTTGAGAGAAACAGAAGAAAGACTAAGGTCGGTATCGTGGTAAGTGATAAGATGGATAAGACTATCACTATTGCAATGGAAGACTTCGTAAGACATTCCCTTTATGGAAAAGCCGTAAAGAGAACTAAGAAAGTCAAGGCTCACGATGAAAATAACGAATGCAATATCGGAGATAAAGTAAGAATCATGGAAACAAGACCTCTATCAAAGGATAAGAGATGGAGACTTGTTAACATTATCGAGAAAGTTAAGTAAAGGAGGCACCAGATTATGATTCAGACAGAAACTAGATTAAAAGTTGCTGACAATTCAGGTGCGAAGGAACTTTTATGTATCCGTATTCTTGGTGGTACTAGCCGTAAGTGTGCGAATATTGGAGATATAATTGTTTGCGCTGTTAAAGAAGCAACACCCGGTGGCGTTGTAAAAAAAGGCGACGTTGTAAGAGCTGTAATAGTAAGAACTAAGACTGGGGCTAGAAGAAATGACGGAAGCTATGTAAAGTTCGATCAGAATGCAGCTGTAATTATTAAAGAAGATAAGAATCCAGTTGGAACTCGTATCTTCGGACCAGTAGCTAGAGAACTTAGAGATAAGAGCTTTATGAAGATAGTGTCATTGGCACCAGAAGTATTATAGGAGGTGTTCGGATGCATATTAAAAAAGGCGATACAGTGTTAATAATCACTGGTAAAGATAAAGGTAAAAAAGGCAAAGTCCTTAAGGCTATGCCAAAAGCAAATAGAGTTATTGTAGAAGGAATTAACATTCAGACTAAGCATCAGAAACAGACAAGAACTGAAAAGTCTGAAATCAAGCATGTTGAAGGTCCTATCCATGTTTCAAATGTTATGTTCTATGATACTAAAGCAAAGGCTCCTACAAGAGTTGGATACAAAGTTGAGAACGGTAAAAAAGTTAGAGTATCTAAGAAAACTGGAGCAGTAATTGATTAAGAAAGGAGGAGACGATTTTGACAGCTAGACTAAGAGAAACTTACAAGAATGAAGTATTTAAATCCATGATGGATAAGTATGGATATAAGAATGTTATGGAAGTTCCTGTACTTGAAAAGATTACAATTAACATGGGTCTTGGTGAAGCGAAGGAAAACGCTAAGATTATGGAAACTGCTGTTGAAGAATTAGCAATCATCAGTGGACAGAGACCTGTAATCACTAAATCAAAGAAATCTATCGCAAACTTCAAGGTTAGACAGGGCATGCCTGTTGGTGCAAAAGTTACTCTAAGAGGAGACAATATGTTTGAATTTGCTGATAAATTCTTCAACATCGCTCTTCCAAGAGTAAGAGACTTCAAGGGAGTTAGTAAGAACTCATTTGACGGTAGAGGTAACTACTCAATGGGTATTAAGGAACAATTAATCTTCCCTGAAATTGAGTTTGATAAGGTAGATAAGACTAAAGGTATGAATATTGTATTCACTACAACGGCAAAGACAGACGAAGAAGCTGCATCATTATTGCAGTTACTTGGATTGCCGTTTGAGAAATAGGAGGGAACCATGGCAAAGACATCTCTCAAAGTAAAACAGGCTAGAAAACCTAAGTTTTCTACTCGTGCATATACAAGATGCAAGATTTGCGGAAGACCACATTCTGTATTAAGAAAATATGGTATCTGCCGTATCTGTTTCAGAGAACTTGCTTACAAGGGAGAAATCCCAGGCGTTAGAAAAGCGAGCTGGTAATTTTAAATTGATTGCGGAGGCCCTACGGGGAACCTCGCAAGGAAAGGAGAACATTCAGAATGACAATGACAGATCCAATAGCAGATATGCTAACAAGAATCAGAAATGCCAATACTGTAGGACATACAACAGTTGATATTCCTGCATCAAAGATGAAGAAGTCAATCGCAGGTATTTTAACTGAAGAAGGATATATTAAAGGCTATGACGTTATTGAAGACGACAAGCAGGGCACTATCAAAATTCAGATGAAGTATGGTGCTGACAAGGAAAGAGTTATTAGTGGAATCAAGAAGATTTCAAAGCCAGGATTAAAGGTTTATGCTAAGGCTGACGATGTGCCAAGAGTACTAGGAGGTCTAGGTATCGCTATTATTTCAACTTCAAACGGAATAATTAGTGATAAAGAAGCAAGAAAGCTTGGAATCGGCGGAGAAGTAATCTGTTACGTTTGGTAGGAGGAATAAAAAATGTCAAGAATAGGTAAATTACCTGTTAACCTTCCTGCAGGCGTAGAGGTTAAGGTTGACAGCAACAATGTGGTTACTGTAAAGGGACCTAAGGGTCAGCTTTCAGAAGCTATTAGCAAACATATAAAAGTTGAAATTGCAGACGGAGTTGTTACAGTTACTAGAGATGGTGACAATAAGAGCTCAAGAGAACAGCATGGACTTGCAAGAACTCTTATAAACAATATGGTTATGGGAGTTACAGCTGGATACGAAAAGAAGCTTCAGCTAGTTGGTGTTGGTTACAAGGCTGAAAAGAAGGGCAAGACTCTTGTTATGAACCTTGGATATTCACACCCAGTTGAAATGGAAGATCCTGATGGAATTACTACTGAAGTTACTACCCCTACAGAGGTAATCGTAAAGGGTATTGATAAGGCTTTAGTTGGAAACTACACTGCTAATATTAGAAAGTGGAGACGTCCTGAACCATATAAGGCTAAGGGTATTCGTTATGAAGGCGAAATTATCCGTCGTAAAGAAGGAAAGACTGGTAAAAAATAAGGAAGGAGTGAAATTAAATGGCAAAAGAAAGTAAGAATGAAAGACGAGTAGCTAGACATGAAAGAGTAAGAAAACACTTACATGGAACTCCTGAAAGACCAAGACTTTGCGTTTACAGAAGCCTTAAGAACATCTCTGTACAGGTAATTGATGATGTAAATGGTGTAACACTTGCAGCAGCATCAACAACTGACAAGGAATTAAAGGCCCAGGGTGCTTATGGTGGTAACAAGGAAGCTGCTAAGTTAGTTGGAGAAGCTATTGCGAAGAGAGCATTAGCTAAAGGAATCGAAACTGTATGCTTTGACAGAGGTGGATATTTATATCACGGAAGAGTACAGGAATTAGCAGAGGCTGCACGTGAAGCAGGATTGAAATTCTAACAGGAGGAAAAAAGGAATGCGACAAAATATGATTGATGCATCCAAGCTAGACTTAAAAGAAACTATCGTTAACATTAGACGTGTTGCTAAGACTGTTAAGGGTGGTAGAAATATGAGATTCAGCGTATCCGTAGTTGTTGGTAACGGCGAAGGCTACGTTGGCGTTGGTCTTGGAAAGGCTCAGGAAATACCTGAAGCTGTAAGAAAAGCTATCGAAGATGCAAAGAAAAATTTAGTATATGTTCCAACAGTAGGAACAACAATTCCACACAGAACTCTTGGAGTATTTGGAGCAGGTAATGTTTTAATCATGCCGGCTTCTCAGGGTACTGGAGTTATCGCAGGTTCATCTGTACGTATGGTACTTGAAGCTGCTGGAATTAAGGACGTTAGAGCTAAGTCTATTGGTTCAAGTAATACAGTAAATATTGCTTACGCCACATTAGAAGGTCTTAGAAACTTAAAGACTGTTGAACAAATCAGCAGATTAAGAGGAAAGACTAAAGAAGAAATTTTAGGATAGGAGGAAGATACAATGGCTAAGAAGATTAAAGTAACTTTAACAAAGAGCACAATTGGAGCTCTTCCTCAGCATAGAAAAATTGTTGAAGCTTTAGGGTTAAAGAAGATGCACAGTTCAAACGAAATGCCTGATTGCCCACAAACTCGTGGTGCTATCAAGAAGGTTGAGCATCTTGTGACTGTAGAAGAACTGTAGGATTGGAGGTGCGGGAAATATGAAACTGCATGAATTGAGAGCAGCCGAGGGTTCAACTAAGAACCGTAAGAGAAGAGGTCGTGGTACTGCTACTGGTCAGGGTAAATCTGGCGGTAGAGGTATGAATGGCCAAAACTCTAGAAGCGGCGGCGGCGTTAGACTTGGCTTTGAAGGCGGTCAGATGCCATTATACAGAAGAATTCCAAAAAGAGGTTTTACTAATATTTGGAGAACAGAATATACAATTCTGAACGTTGATGATCTAAATAGATTTGAAGCGGGAACTGTTGTAACACCTGAACTTTTAGAAGAAGTTGGGCTAGTAAAGCAGGTTAAAGCCGGAATTAAAATTCTTGGAGAAGGTACTCTTGAAAAAGGAGTGACTGTTAAGGCTCACAAATTTAGCAAAGCTGCAATAGAAAAAATTGAGTCTGCCGGAGGAAAGGCAGAGGTGATCTAGGATGAGCATGTTTGGAACAATCGCTCATGCTTGGAAAGTTGCAGACGTTAGAAGAAAGATGGTTTTCACACTTTTAATGTTAGTAGTTTTCAGGCTGGGTTCAAATATTCCAGTTCCGGGCATTGACAGAGCAGTACTTGCTCAAGTATTTGACGGCGGGACAGGATTGTTTGCTTTGTTTGACTTATTCTCAGGAGGTTCTTTTAGTAATTTTACTATATTTGCTTTAAGTATTACTCCATATATCACTGCTTCGATTATTTTACAATTATTAACCATTGCTATTCCTTCATTAGAGCGACTTGCTAAAGAAGGAACAGAAGGTAAGAAAAAAATTGCACAGTACACTAGATATTTGACAGTTGTACTTGCATTTGTTCAAGCTATCGGCTTGTCAGTGGGTTTGTTCAAGAAGGCATTAATCAGCACTGATTTTTTCTCAGTAGCTGTTATCGTGCTTACTCTTTCAGCCGGAACTGCATTCCTAATGTGGTTAGGTGAACAGATCAATGAAAACGGTATTGGAAACGGTATTTCATTAATCATTTTTGCTGGCATTATTGCAAGAATACCAAGTGCAATTCATACAAACTGGGCTAAATTCACTGCAGGTGAATTAGGCACTCTTACTGTGATATTGTTTGCTCTTTTCGCAGTAATCGTTGTAGTGGGAATTATTGAAATCCAACAGGGACAGAGAAGAGTTCCTGTACAGTATGCAAAGAGAGTGGTTGGAAGAAAGATGTACGGCGGACAGTCGACACATATTCCGCTAAAAGTAAATCAGGCTGGTGTTATTCCAGTAATCTTCTCACTTTCATTGTTGCAGTTTCCATTAACAATAACATACTTCTTTCCTAACTCAGGTTTTACAACCTTTGTTACAAAATGGCTTTCACCTCAAGGTGATCCAGGAGTATGGATTTATGCAATATTCAATATCTTGCTAATCGTGTTCTTTACTTATTTCTATACTGCGGTTACATTTAACCCTCTTGAAGTGGCAAACAATATGAAAGCAAATGGTGGATTTATTCCTGGAATTAGACCAGGAAAGCCAACTGTTGAATATTTAAACAAAGTAATGACAAGAATTACTTTTGTAGGTGCTATGTTCTTAGCTATTATTTCTACAATGCCAACCTTACTTAGCAGCTTTACATCGATTGATGCTAGGTTTGGAGGAACATCATTGCTGATTGCAGTTGGTGTTGCACTTGACACAATGAAACAGTTAGAAAATCAGATGGTTATGAGAAACTATCAAGGATTCTTAAAATAGCACATATAATAAAATGGAGGAAAATTAAGTGAATTTAATTTTATTAGGCCCTCCGGGTGCAGGAAAAGGCACACAGGCGACCAGAATAATAGAAAAATATGGTATTCCGCATATATCTACTGGCGATATATTCAGAAAAAATATAAAAGAAGGAACTGCCCTTGGAAAGAAAGCTCAAGAGTATATGAACAAGGGCGAGCTTGTTCCTGATGATTTAGTAATAGAGATAGCGACAACCAGATTACTTGAAGATGACTGCAAGGAGGGTTTCCTTCTTGATGGTTTTCCAAGGACTGTTTATCAGGCTGAAAAATTAGATGAATTCTTAGTAGCTCATGGTAGAAAAATTGATAAAGTTTTAGATATCGCAGTTGAAAAAGAAGAGCTAATGGTTCGTTTGATTGGCAGAAGAGTTTGCAGAGCTTGTGGTGCAACTTATCATGTTGTGAATATGCCTCCTGCAAAAGAAGGTGTTTGTGATGTTTGTGGCGGTGAATTGTATCAGAGAAGTGATGATACAGAAGCAACTGTAGCAAACAGAATTGAAGTTTACAATTCACAGACCATGCCGCTAGTTGACTACTACACTGAAAAGGGAAACATTGCTCACATTGATGGAGCAGCCGGCCTTGACAACGTATTTACTGCTATTGTAAACGTTTTAGGAGAATAAGCAATGATCATCATCAAATCAGAACAAGAGATTAGCATAATGCGTGAATCGGGGAAGGTTACAGGTTACATTTTAAGGGAATTAGAAAATTTTATAAAGCCAGGTATGTCTACTATGGATGTAAATAACTTTGTAGAACAGACAATCCTTAAAAACCATATGATTCCTACTTTTAAAGGATATTGTGATTATCCCGCTGCTGCATGTGTATCTGTAAATGATGAAGTAGTTCATGGAATTCCTTCAAAAAAAAGGATACTTAAAGAAGGCGACATAGTAAGTGTGGATGTAGGCAGTACCTATAAAGGATATGTAAGCGATGCTGCCAGAACTTATGCTGTAGGAGAAATCAGTGAGGAAGCTGCAAAATTAATTCGGGTTACAAGGGAAAGTTTTTTTGAGGGATTAAAATTCTGTAAAGCAGGATACAGACTTTCAGATATATCTCATGCCATCCAAACGAAGGCTGAAGGAGAGGGCTTTTCTGTAATTAGAGATTTTGTAGGTCATGGAGTTGGAAGAAATATGCATGAAGATCCTCAGATTCCAAACTATGGGAAGCCAGGTAGAGGCCCAAAATTAGTAAGTGGTATGGTTTTTGCCATTGAACCTATGATTAATCAGGGAAGCTACGACGTAGAGGTACTTTTGGACAACTGGACAACGGTTACTCTAGATGGTAAACTGTCGGCACATTATGAAAATACTGTTGTTATTACAGATGGTGAGCCCGAGTTGCTTACCTTATAAATAAGGAAGGTGTAAATTATATTATGGCGAAAAAAGACGTCATCGAAGTATTGGGTACCGTTGTAGACGCTCAACCAAACGCGATGTTTGTAGTTAAGCTTGAAAATGGATACGAAGTACTTGCACACATTTCAGGAAAAATAAGAATGAATTTCATCAGAATTCTTCCTGGCGATAAGGTGAAGGTAGAGTTATCTCCTTATGACCTGACTCGTGGAAGAATCACATGGAGAGATAAATAATTAGGAGGTTTAAGATGAAAGTTAGAGCATCAGTTAAACCAATCTGCGAAAAGTGCAAGATAATCAAGAGAAACGGTAAAGTAATGGTTATCTGTGAAAATCCAAAGCACAAGCAGAGACAAGGTTAAAAATAAAAATTTTATTTAGAGTTTAAAATGTAATACCCCGTTTATATTACGCTGCCAAAAGGTTTTGCGTGACGGAAGATGGGAGAAGGAGGAATTTATGGCTCGTATAGCCGGAGTAGATTTACCTAGAGAAAAAAGAGTAGAAATTGGTCTTACTTACATTTATGGTATCGGTAGAAAGACATCAAATGCTATTCTTGAAAAAGCTGGTATCAGTCCTGACACAAGAGTTAAAGATTTAACTGAGGACGAGGCAGGTAAGATTAGAAAGATCATTGAACAGGAATACCCTGTAGAAGGTGATTTAAGAAGAGAAGTTTCTTTAAACATTAAGAGACTTATGGAAATTGGCTGCTACAGAGGTATCAGACATAGAAGAGGTCTTCCTGTTAGAGGACAGAAGACTAAGACAAACGCTAGAACTAGAAAAGGTCCTAAAAAGACTGTAGGTAGAAAGAAGAAGAAGTAAGGAGGTAGGAAATCATGGCTAAAGCTGTAAAGAAAACAGTTAGAAAAAAGAGAAGAGAACGTAAGAACATTGAAAAAGGCCAGGCGCATATCCAATCCACCTTTAACAATACTCTTGTAACTCTTACAGACTTAAACGGTAACGCATTATCATGGTCAAGTGCAGGTTCTCTTGGATTCAAAGGTTCAAGAAAGTCAACTCCTTTCGCAGCTCAGATGGCTGCTGAAGAAGCTGCTAAGGCTGCAATGGAACATGGTTTGAAGACAGTAGAAGTTTACGTAAAGGGACCAGGTTCCGGACGTGAAGCTGCAATCAGAGCATTACAGTCTGCAGGTCTTGAAATCAATATGATTAAGGATATTACACCAATTCCTCATAATGGTTGCAGACCACCAAAGAGAAGAAGAGTTTAATTGAAGGGAGGAGTAATTTAGAATGGCAAGATATACAGATGCTAACTGCAGGTTATGCAGAAGAGAAGGTCAGAAACTATTCTTAAAGGGCGAAAGATGTTATAGCTCAAAGTGTGCTATAGAAAAGAGAAATTACGCTCCTGGACAGCATGGTCAGAGCAGAAAGAAAATCTCTGAGTATGGTTTACAGTTAAGAGAAAAGCAAAAGGCTAAGAGATTCTACGGTATGTTAGAAACTCAGTTTAGAAATTTATTTGATAAAGCTGCTAAGAAAAAGGGAATCACTGGTGAAAACCTTTTAATTATGTTAGAATCCAGACTTGATAATGTTGTATTCAGAATGGGAATGGCATCATCAAGAAAAGAAGCTAGACAGCTAGTAACACATGGTCACTTTACTTTAAATGGTAAGAAGGTAGATATTCCTTCACTAGAAGTAAAGGCTGGAGATGTAATCAGAGTTAAGGAAAAGAGTCAGAACTCACCTAAATTCAAGGAAATGAAAGAAATGGCAATCAGCGTTCCATCATGGATAACAGTTGACATTGAGAAGCTTGAAGGTAAAGTTGTTGCTATTCCTAGAAGAGAAGATATCGATACTCCGATTGCAGAGCATCTTATCGTCGAATTATATTCCAAATAGTATCTTATTCTTAAGATATATATTGGAAGAAAAGGGAGGGTTTTTGAGTGATAGAAATCGAAAAACCAACAATAGAGTGTATATTCTCAGAAGAAGATGCGAATTATGGTAAATTTGTAGTAGAACCCCTTGAAAGAGGATATGGAACTACACTTGGAAATAGCTTAAGAAGAATTCTTCTTAGTTCACTTCCAGGTGCAGCTGTAACATCCATCAAGATTGATGGTATACTTCATGAATTTTCAACAATTCCTGGAGTAAAAGAAGATGTAACAGAGATAATATTAAATCTTAAAAAACTTGCTGTTAGACTTAACGGTGAAAATACGAAGAGAGTTATTATTAATGCTGTAGGACCAAAAGAAGTAACTGCTGCAGATATTATCGGCGATATGGAAATGGAAATCTTCAATCCCGATTTGCATATAGCAACGCTTGAAGAAAATGCAACACTGGTTATGGAAATAAACTTGGCAAGAGGCAGAGGATACGTTCCTGCTGAACAGAACAAGAATGAAAACACACCAATCGCAGTGATTCCTGTGGATTCTATATATACACCAGTTAGAAAAGTGAACTTTACAGTTGAGAACACAAGGGTTGGTCAGGTAACTGACTACGATAAGCTTAACCTAGAAATCTGGACGGACGGATCAATCACTCCAGAAGAAGGTGTGTCAATTGGAGCTAAGATTATGCAGGAACATTTGAACCTGTTTATTGAGCTTACAGATGCAACGGATTCTATGGAAATCATGGTTGAAAAGGAAGAAGACCAGAAGGAAAAGGCCCTGGAGATGACTATTGAAGAACTTGAACTTTCAGTACGTTCATTCAACTGCTTAAAGAGAGCTGCAATAAATACAGTTGAGGAACTTACCCATAAATCCGAAGAGGATATGATGAAGGTTAGAAACCTAGGTAAGAAATCCTTAGACGAAGTAAGACACAAACTTGAAGAATTAGGCCTTGGTCTTAGACCAAGTGACGAATAAGCAATAATTGGTGGCGAAGTATTTTTAATCTATTGCTATGCAACTGATTTGCCAGCAGCGAAGCAGTTGACAACGCAGTAGATTGAAAAGGTGAGTCAAGAAAGGAGAAGAGTTATGCCAGGATATAGAAAACTAGGCAGACCTACTGCTCATAGAAAAGCAATGCTTAGAAATATTGTTACTGACCTTTTTAGGGAAGGACGTATTTCTACAACTGACTGCAGAGCAAAGGAAGCTAGAAGAGAAGCTGAAAAGTTAATCACACTTGCTAAGCGTGGTGATCTTCATGCTAGAAGACAGGTTCTTGCATATGTGTACGACGAAGATGTTGCAACAAAGTTATTTGATGAAATAGCTCCAAAGTACGCTGAAAGACATGGTGGCTACACAAGAATCTTAAAATTAGGACCAAGACAGGGAGACTGCGCAGAAGTAGTATTCTTAGAGCTTGTATAATTAAGAACTGAGGGTGCGCAGGTTATTTGCGCACCCTTTTTTAACATTGAAGCCCTAACCCGATTTGCGAAAGCAAATCGTTGGTAGGTCTTATGCAAGAAACTCACAAATCTCCGATTTGTAGAGTTTTACTGCTCGTCCAGTGCTTTAGCACTGATGACGCAATTTAGGCTAGAAAATCACAAGTAGCGAAGCTGATTGTAGATTTTCATCGTGTAACATGAAGCCCTAACCCGATTTGCTAAGTCAAATGGCGGTAGGTCTTATGCAAGAAACCCACAAATCTCTGATTTGCAGAGTTTTACTGCTAGTCCAGTGCTTTAGCACTGATGACAGAATTCAGACAGAAAAAGATTAATAATTGTATAATGCTAATAAACGATAAATGTGATATTATCTCATTTTTAGATTATGATTTTGAATATAACAAGCAAAGCTTGATTGGAATAGATAAATGAAACAACAAATCATAAAGATAGAAAACTTAAAATTTTGTTATACCAGAGAAGCAGACCAAGTCTTAGTAGAGGCTATAAAAAATGTTAATCTTGAAGTTGAAAAAGGAAGCTTTGTTGCTGTAATAGGCAAAAATGGTTCGGGAAAATCAACTTTAGCTAAAAACATTAATGCATTATTACTTCCAAGTAGTGGAACGGTATATGTGAAAGGTTTTGATACAAAGAATGATGACCACCTTTGGGATATAAGACAAGCTGCAGGTATGGTATTTCAGAATCCTGATAATCAGCTGGTATCTTCAATTGTTGAGGATGATGTGGCTTTTGGTCCTGAGAACTTAGGTATTGCTCCTGAAGAAATCCGACAAAGGGTGGATTCTGCCCTTAAAGCGGTAAACATGTATGAACATAGAAAAAAAGCGCCTCACCTACTTTCTGGAGGTCAAAAGCAGAGAATTGCTATAGCCGGAGTTATAGCAATGATGCCGGACTGCATCATTTTTGATGAACCCACAGCTATGCTTGATCCAAAAGGAAGAGCTGGAGTTATGGCGATTATAAATAAATTACACAATGAAGGAATCACAGTTATTCTTATAACACATTTTATGGAAGAAGCGGCAGATGCTGATCGTGTTATAATTATGGACAAGGGAGAAATCATTCTTGATGGAGCTCCTGTAGAGATTTTCTCAGAGATAGGAAAAATCAGGGAGCTAGGACTTGATGTGCCTGTAGCTGTTGATTTGGCAGATAAATTAAGAAAAAGAGGAATTACTATTCCTAAAGAGATTATTCGAACAGAGGAAATGGTAGAGTATTTATGTCAATACAAGTAAAAAATTTGAAACATGTATATAGTGAAGGCATGCCATTTGAATCCGTGGCCTTAGATGATGTGAGTTTTGAAATAAATGACGGAGAATTTGTGGGGATTATAGGTCATACAGGCTCAGGAAAATCAACTTTAGTGCAGCATTTCAATGGATTGTTGAAACCTAAATCAGGAGCTATAATGATTAGTGGTGTTGACATCACTAATCCAGCTACATCCATGAGGGATATAAGAAAAAAAATAGGATTGGTATTTCAGTACCCAGAATATCAGCTTTTTGAGGAAACTGTAAAGCAGGATGTAGCATTTGGACCGTTAAACCTAGGACTTGATAAAGAGGAAGTAGAAGTCCGGGTAAAAGAGGCTATTGAGTTGGTGGGGCTTGATTATGAAGAAGTAGCAGAACGATCCCCTTTTGATTTATCAGGTGGTCAGAAGCGCAGAGTTGCCATAGCAGGCGTTATAGCAATGAAGCCTGAAGTACTTATTTTAGATGAACCCACAGCAGGACTTGATCCTAAAGCCCATAAAGAACTGTTTGAGGTGATTAAAAAAATTCATAAAGAGCAGAGCAGCATTTTAATTTTAGTGTCTCATAATATGCAGGACATTGCAAATCTAGCAGATAAAATTTTAGTTATGGAAAAGGGCAGACTAGCCATGTCAGGAAGCCCACGGGAAGTCTTTGCAAGGAGAGAAGAGTTAACAGCGATAGGTCTTAGTGTACCTCCAATTGCTGAATTACTATATCAGCTTCGCGATAAAGGTTTTCAAATTAATCCGGATGTTTTAAGTATGGATGAAGCTGTGGAGGAATTAGTGAAAAGATTATGATTAGAGACATCACATTAGGACAATTTTATCCAAGTAGCTCCTTTATTCACAGACTGGATCCCAGGGTAAAGATTGCAGGGACATTTATATATATAATTGCCTTATTCATTATAAATGATTTTATAGGATTTGCCATTGCAGCAGCAGCACTAGCTGTTGTAATAGGGGTTTCTAAAGTCCCATTCAGTTTTATAGCAAAGGGATTAAAACCTGTATTTCTGATTATCGTATTTACTTTTTTAATAAATATGTTTATGACAGATGGTGAAATCATATATAAAATAGGCTTTTTAAGGTTGACTAAAGAAGGTGTGTACAACGCCTGCTTTATGGGAATTAGATTAGTTTTATTAATATTTGGGTCATCCGTATTGACTTTGACTACCAAGCCTATCAGTTTAACTGATGGAATTGAATATATTTTAAATCCGTTAAAAAAAGTGGGCGTACCTGCACATGAACTGGCTATGATGATGACTATAGCACTTCGATTTATACCTACACTACTTGAGGAAACGGATAAAATTATGAAAGCGCAAATGGCAAGAGGCGCAGACTTTGAAAGTGGTAATCTTATAAATCGAGCCAAAAGTTTAGTACCACTATTAGTTCCCTTATTCATAAGCGCTTTTCGCATAGCTCAGGACTTGGCTATGGCCATGGAAGCCAGATGCTATAGAGGTGGTGAACATAGAACACGCCTGCATGAAATGAAAATGTCAGGTCGTGATTTTGGAACTTTAACAATACTTGTTTTGTTTTTGGCATTAATTATTTTCAAATCGCGTATAATGTAATGTTAATATAATAATAAAATACAAAGGATTGATTAAGTGAAGCATTTGAATCTTGTGGTGATAGCCTTATCGTTATCAGTAGTTTTAGTGTTTATTCTTATAGTGGGACCGGACTCTGAGGAAGCATTTTTACAAAAAGATGAAAAATCAGTAGTTAAAACGGAATCTTCACAGGTCAGCGCGGAAATCGAGGAGCCTATAGAAGAACAGCCACTTAAGTATGGATTTAATTTAAAGTATACCAATTATTTGGTACAAGAGCCATACACTTATGTGGTAAATGGCGAAGAACGATGTTTTCAATTTGATGTAATGCGAGAAAAAATAGCTGTTGTAGAGAAGGCAATCGGGAAATATAGGCTGACGTATATTGATAATTACAAAAATAGAAATGGCAGAGCACCCAAATACAAGGGCACCGAAGCAGATAAATTGGGTAATGATAGAAGTGCGGCAGCACCTGCTTACGCAAATATAAACGACTTAAATGAATTTGTGTATTTGACGGATGGTACTTTAGTGGAAGTACTGGAAGAAGATGAGGAATATACATTGGTTGGAGTTGTAGGCACAGATTTGGAATACTCTGTACCAAGTCAATATATTCCTGAGAATGATAACTTAAAAGGATTAAAGAAAGTAATTGCAGTAGATAGAACAAATCAAAACATTGTAACCTTTGAAAAAGAAGATATTTGGAATGTCACATCTTACAGCATGGCCACCACAGGAAAAGTTGGGAAGTATCACCAGGCAACACCTTTAGGATACTTTTATGCTATTGAGAAGAAGCCAAAATTCTTCTATGTAAAAGACGGAACTTCTCAAATAGAAGGATATGCTCCCTATGCTGTGCGTTTTACAGCAGGTGCATATATTCATGGAATATCAACAGCATATAAATATACTAAAGAAGGGACAAGAATGGATCCAGGAATAAACGAATTTTCTAGTAGTATCGGAACTGTACCACTCTCACATAAATGTGTGAGAAATTATACTTCTCATGCAAAGTTTATATATAACTGGTATGAGCATGGAAAGACTATTGTAATAGTAATTGAGTAGATGAGATTTAATAAAATCTAGATAGGAAGAAATGATGAGACAAAGAAAAGTAAAAAATGTGGAAGCACGATTAGCTGCTTTTTCAGAGTTCTCTGTGGTAGATGGGAAAAAGATGAAGGGAAACTGGAAAAATATTTTTGATAATGATAATGATATTTACATGGAGTTAGGATGCGGTAAGGGACAGTTCTCTTTGAAGCTGGCAGAAATGCATCCGGACAGGAATTACATAGCGGTTGAAGGGCAGGACACGGTACTGCTTAGAGCTTTGGAAAAAGCGGCAATAGCCCAACTCCCAAATATTAAATTTATGCAGGCCTTTGTACAGGATGTAACAGAATATTTTGAGGAGGATGAATTAGCAGGTATTTATTTAAATTTTAGTGATCCATGGCCAAAGGATAGGCATGCAAAAAGAAGGCTGACCCATACTAAATTTTTGAAAGGGTATGCAACCGTTATAAAAAATAGTGGCATTGTGGAATTTAAAACGGATAATGATGCACTATTTGAATTTTCAATTAGAGAAATAAAAGCAAATGACTATGAAATACTGGAATATAGCAGGGATATTCATAATTCTGCTTTTCCTTCAAAAGAAATTACAACGGAGTATGAGGATAAATTTAAGGAAGCTAATAAAAATATAAATTATGTAAAATTTGTTGTGTAGAAAATGTATTTACTCTTAGATGTAAAAATAGTGATAAAAAACAACTAGTTTTTTATCACTATTTTTATTGGAGATTTTAAAATAAAATGTTGAAGAACTCAAAATTTAATGTAGTCTGAAGGGTTTACTAATTTATCGTCTTTTTGCATCTCAAAATGTAAGTGAGATTCATCAGAGGATTCAAATAGACTAGTATCTCCTATGCCACCTATAATATCACCTTTTTTCACAACGTCGCCAGCTTCAACAACGGCACTGTCTGAAAGGTTTGAATAAGTTGTAATAAATCCGTTTCCATGATTAATTTTAACAGTATAACCAAGGCGATCATCTTTGTAGGTTTCCACAACCGTTCCCGCGGCAGCTGCTTGAACTCTTGAATCAAGTGGTGCAGCAATATCTATGCCGTTATGAACCATGTATTGATTTAAGGTTTTCGAATAAATTGGTAGTTCTGTGGAATACTCTAGTGTTATAAGACCGTCTACAGGTGCAACCCAAGCTGAAGAATTAGAAGAATTTTTATTTTCATTTTGAGTATTTGACTGAGGATTATCTTTACTATCCACAGTAGGAACTTGTTTTGTTACACTTCTTTCTTCTGGCTGATTGCTTTGGGGAACATTAATATTATTGTTATCTGATAAATTAATTTTGTCCAAACTTGATTTCACAGTAAAAACTGAAGCAAGGGCAACAACGCTGAAACAAAGTACCAGAGCTATAGCAGCTCTATCCATTGGCTTTTTATCTTTTATTTTATGTCGCATAATTTACACCTCCTTATTGTATTATTGCCTTATTGCAGTTTTTCATACTTTGTAGTATAATGTTTTGTAATTTTATATGAGTGAGGTGGATATATGAAAGAATTTATTATGGCCCAGCAAAATGGAAGAAGCATTCCATTAGAGGATAAAATATTTGGAATTAGTAGATTAGCGAATGAAATGATCGCTAAAAAAGGTAGAGAAGCCGTTACAAACGCTACGATTGGTGCATTGTTGGATGACCAGGGCAAATTAGTCGTTTTGTCTTCAGTGGTTGAAGTTTTAAGAAATCTAACTCCTGAAGATTATGCAGAATATGCTCCCATTGGAGGAACACCAGAATTTAAAAAATGCATAAAAGAAGCTGCTTTTGGGAAGTACAAGCCAAACTGCTTTACAGAAGCGGTTGCAACACCTGGTGGTACTGGATCAATTCGAAATACTATATCGAATTATTCTAAAATAGGAGATCAGATTTTAACTTCAGACTGGTTCTGGGCAAACTACAGCTCTATTGCAGGAGAAATAGGCAGGACTTCTACTACTTATAGTCTGTTTGATAAAGAAGGGCATTTTAATATTACAGCTTTTAAGCAAAAAGTTGACGAACTGCTTTCAAAGCAAGAAAGCCTAGTGATAATTATAAATACACCCGCTCATAATCCAACTGGATATTCACTTACACTTGAAGATTGGGATAAAGTGCTGGACACAGTAGAATTTGCGGCAAAGGAAGATAAGAAAGTTGCATTACTTGTTGATGTTGCATATATAGATTTTGCAGGTGATGGAGATAAATATAGAGAATTTATGCCTAAATTAGAGAATTTACCATCAAATATACTGCCAATAATCTCATATAGTGCTTCTAAGACGTTTACTCTTTATGGGATGAGATGCGGAGCTATGATTTGCATGACACCTGTTAAAGAAATTGCAGAAGAGTTTGTGCGTGTATGTCAATTTTCTTCCAGAGCGTCATGGTCAAACTGCACCAGAGCTTCCATGGTAGTTATATCAAAGATATATGAAGATAGTAATCTTTTGACAAAGGTAAATGAAGAAAGAGAGTTTTATTGTGATTTACTTTTGAAGAGAGGAAAAGCTTTTGAAGAAGAAGCTGCTAAGGTAGGATTAGAGATTGTTCCATTCGATGCTGGGTTCTTTGCATCCATTCCATGTGATGATCCAGATACAATTTGTAAAAAACTTCAGGAAAAAGGGATATTTGTAGTGCCACTTGCGAAGGGATTAAGAGTATCCATTGCTTCCATAACAGAAGAAGAGTGTAGAATGCTGCCAGAAAAAATTTTAGCAGCGATGAAATAGAGGCGAAAAAATGCGTACAATAATATGGTTTATATATTTCTGGATTTATCTATTGGGTATTTATCCAAAACAGCGATATTTTGAAAAACGTAGAATTGCTGGAATTCCTAAAGAAGAGGATCTTCCAGAAATTAATCAAATCGTACAAAATTGGGCAAATAGTTTATTGAAAATGGCAGGGGTAAACTGCATAGTAGAAGGCCTGGAAAATATCCCTATGGACAGGGCTGTTCTCTTTACCAGCAATCATCAAGGAAATTTTGATATTCCTTTGATGATTACTAAATTAGGCAAAACTAATTCTATAGTGGCAAAGAACAGTATGGAGAAAGTGCCCATGATATCCAATTGGATGAAATTGTTTGACTGTTTATTTATTGACCGAGAAAATGCAAGGCAATCTTTAGGTGTTTTTGCTCAAGCAGAAAAAATTATAGGAGAGGGACGTTCTGTTATAATTTTTCCAGAGGGAACTAGAAGCAGAGGAGACGAAGTTGGTGAGTTTAAAGAGGGGGCATTTAAAATAGCCACCAGAACAGGAGCACCAGTTGTACCGGTAGCTATAAATGGTTCATATAAGGTAATGGAAGCCAACGGGGTATGGATTCGTCCAGCAGAGGTCAAAATAACAGTATTACCGCCGATAGAGACGGCATCGCTGTCAAGAGAAGAAACCAAACATTTAGGAGTAAATGTTAGAAAAATGATTATGGACTGTAACAATTCACAGAACAGTAAACTTGATAACGCGAAAATAGCAGTTAGTAATTGAAAAATCAATCCTTTAGGAATTTGGGTTTCTAAAGGATTTTTTTTGATTTGTCAAGGAACAAAGAAACATCAATAGTAATATATTGTATTAAAAAGGAGGTCGTTGAATGAGATCGGTTAAGAGGCTACAAGACACTACTATTTCATTAAACCAAACGGAGTTGGTATTTGAATCAAGGATACTTTGGAGAAATTTGGCTAATTGGATTAGGGAGTATTTAGTAAGTGTATATGCGGGCTATGGTATTCAGGCAGAAGCAGAGAAAAAAATAAATGCGGTTTTTTTAGAAAATAGCAATATTATTAGATTAGTATTTGGTGAACAAAATTCTGAACGATATAATATTCTTACATCGGATTTTGTCAGTATTTTAAAATCCTTAGTCGCGGCACAAATAAATGGTGATGTTAACGCAGTAAATGAATATACAAAGCAGCTGTATGAAAATGCAGATCAGAGAGCTGCTTTTGCAGAACAAATTAATCCGTTTTGGTTAGAAAGTGAATGGAAAAGTTTATTATACCAATTTATTCAAATGACAATCGAAGAATCAACAACTTTATTAAAAAAACAATACACAAAAAATATAGTAATATATGATAGTATTTTAAAGCTCACTTCAAAAATGGGCGATTATTATTCAAAAGGAATGCTCGATTATTTGACTTATAATAATCAGCTATGACATTATAATAAATTTAAGGGATTTGGAATTTTCTTTTAATCCCTCTGATATAATTGTACAAGCTAAAAAATAGAATTCGTATATTAAGGAACATTTTACTTGTAATTTTAAACTTATTTTGATAAAATATTTATGTTAACAGGATAATCTAATATGCGGAAGTGGCTCAGGGGTAGAGCATCGCCTTGCCAAGGCGAGGGTCGCGAGTTCGAATCTCGTCTTCCGCTCCAAAATATTTGTCCAAAATAGATGTTCAGAGGTCATGCCAAAATGGTATGGCCTTTTTTCATACATTCGAACCAAATTTGTGCTGCAAGATTGTCCTATGTTAGTTTTGCGGCCTGCCGTTGGTCATTGTCATGAGTGTTTCAGTATTTCTGTCCAGCACATGTTAGTCTGATTTGGTATTGACAAAAGGAATAATATGCACTATACTGAACGTAATTTGAACATGTTCAAGAAAGGAGACTATATCATGAATGAACAGGATGCACGGCAATCAATTATAGACGCCGCAAAGGCCATTTTAGATGAAGAAGATGATATTGAAAAAATAACTGTGCGGCAGATAGCCAAACGCGCTGGTGTAGGCACAGGCTTAATTAACTATCATTTTAAGAGTAAAGATAATTTGTTAAGCATTGCCGTCGGAGATGTTATGTCAAAGACGATTTCAGGCTTTCTTCAAGGAAACCTTCAGCATGATTTAGACCCGGTCAGCAAACTGAAAGCGTTGATGAAAGAACTTTATATTGTAGCAGGTGATAAGGAAAAACTAATTCGGTTCCTTCTGACCCGTGAAATTATGGAGGGGAATATGCAGACTCCCTTATATCTGATTCCACTGTTAAGAGATATCTTTGGAACTAGTAAGAATGACATGCAGCTTAGAATAATAGCTTTACAAATTCTTAGTCCAATACAAGTGACTGCCTTAAATTGCTCTGCTTTTCTTATGTACAGCGGTATAAATCTGAATGACAGAGATCAGCGAAGTTGCTTTATCGATATGCTGATAGACAATTTATTATATAAAACTATGGGTAAAGGAGAAAAAACAAATGAAAATTGTAACAATGATTAGCTCTATCATTACCTTTCTGCTCCTACTATCAACTATGATTTGCGGCCTCTGGATGAAAGCAAATAACGTTATTGATCCAAGTTCATTCTCTTTTCATATGAATTGTGGAATTGCTTCTGTTGTTTTTTGTTTTATTACCATTGTGTTGTTGGCGGTTACTTTTCGTCAAATGAAAAAGGAAAGGTGATATTGTGCGGATATTAATTTTATATGCAACGAAGTCAGGCGCCAGTCAATATTGCGCAGATTTGCTGGCAAGGCAAATAAAAGGTTGTACCGTATGTGATTTATTAAAAACGGATCCAGATATTACACCTTTTGATATGATTATTATTGGTTCTGGCGTAAGAATGGGGAAATTTTACAAACCCGTACTGAACTTCATAAGAAAGAATGAAATTCTTCTGATGGAAAAGAAAATCGCATTTTATTTATGTAACGCGTATCCCGAGGCACTGCAAAAGGCCATTGAAAAAAATATACCTCAACAACTTGCCAAATCCGCCACTTGTATAAAATCTTTTGGCGGCAAGCCGCCTTTCAGAACCTCAAGTGATACCCACTGGCTCGTGGAGGAAAATGTCAATGCCTTTATTCATGCAATCTTTGAATCCTTGGATGAGTTAAATACAAACAGAGTGTAATATTATGGGTATTTTCTGGATTATTTGAAATACTATACATGAAATAAAATAATTCAAGGAGAGTAATGATGTCAGATCCTATAACAAATTTAAATGCATTATCTGCAAAAGCGGCTTATCAACTTACGGACGCAGTTAAAACTCCACCGCAATTTGAATCCATAACTCCGCGATGGCTTTGCAGACTGATGGAATTTAAGGCATTAAAAACAGGTGTATTCAGGCTGAATAAGGTAGCAGAAGGAAATACACCATTGGACATGCTATGTAACCGAACCGGAAATCAAGATATTCCAGAAGGTTTTGTAGATTACGTCACTGAACCAAGAGAATACATTTTAAATTCAATTTCAACAATCATTAATATAAATACCAGGGTATCTGATATTTATAATAGTCCCTATGATCAGATTCACGAACAAATCAGGTTAGCAACGGAGAGTATTCAGGAAAGACAGGAGAGTGAATTTATCAACAATAAGGAATATGGATTGCTGCATAATGTGGCAGATTCTCAACGCATTAAAACTCGTAATGGATTTCCTACACCGGACGATTTTGATGAATTAATTTCAAAAGTGTGGAAAGAACCATCGTTTTTCTTGGCCCATCCAAAAGCAATTGCTGCATTTGGAAGAGAATGTACGAAATGCGGAGTTCCCCCTGCCACTGTGAATTTATTAGATTCTCATTTTTTAACCTGGCGTGGGATTCCTATTATACCCACAGATAAGCTGTTTATTGATGATAAAAAAAATCCAAATCAGAATATGGGTAAAACCAATATTCTCCTTGTCCGAACTGGTGAAAAGAAGCAGGGCGTTATCGGTTTATATCAGACCGGTCTTCAGGGTGAGCAATCTAAAGGACTTTCGGTACGCTTTATGGGAATTGATAACAGAGGAATTGGAATTTATCTGTTATCCCTTTACTGTTCAACCGCTGTGCTGGCGGATGATGCACTAGCTGTTTTGGAAGATGTAGAAATCGGGAATTATTATGAAAATAAGTAATACGGAATGGCTTAATAATGATACACAGATTGATAATTATCTAAAAGGTCAGAATGCAAATGATAGCATCTCTATAAAAAGGATTGAACAACTTGCTAATGAATTTTTTCCAGCATTCAAAACAAGCGCTGAAAATTCTATATCAATATATGAAGATAACGATAAGGTTTTTTCTGAAGTTTTATCGCAATTAAACTTATTGCCAGAAGAATGGTCTTTACCGGATTTTCGAAAAGCTTCCTATGATACAGAGCTGATTCGGTCTGATTTTCCAATTTTATCAGAAAAAGTTGGAGGAAAAAAACTAATTTGGCTGGATAATGCCGCAACGACCCAGAAACCTAAGTGTGTTATTGACAGACTTGCTTATTTTTATGAACACGAAAACTCTAATGTTCATAGAGGCGCACATACTATGGCAGCCCGTGCTACTGACGCGTATGAAGAATCACGGAAAAAGGTACGCGATTTTCTGAATGCTTCTTCCGTTGCTGAAGTTGTATTCGTTAGGGGAGCAACTGAGGCAATTAACCTCATAGCACAGACATACGGAAAAACAAATATAAAGGAAGATGATGAAGTGCTGATCTCCTGCCTTGAACATCATGCCAATATCGTTCCTTGGCAGATATTATGCTCAGAAAAAGGTGCTCATCTGCGTGTAATTCCTATTGATGAGGATGGACAGGTTGATTTAGAGGAATATAGAAGGTTACTTGGACCAAAAACCAAAATTGTATCACTTGCCCATGTATCTAATGCACTGGGCACCATTGTACCTGTTAAGCAAATGATTAAAACTGCTCACCAATTTGGAGCTAAAGTGGTAGTAGATGGAGCTCAGGCAGTATCTCATTTGAAGGTAGATGTGCAAGAACTTGATGCGGATTTTTACGTATTTTCGGGGCATAAGTTATACGGTCCAACTGGAATTGGAGTATTGTATGGCAGGCTGGATATCTTAAATGGAATGATACCCTACCATGGGGGAGGGAACATGATTCATGATGTCACTTTTGAAAAAACACAATATCAGTCTGCGCCCCATCGATTTGAGGCCGGAACAGGAAATATAGCAGATGCAGTAGGGCTAGGTATAGCTATTGATTATATAACACAGATAGGTTTAGATACTATCTGGTCGTATGAACATTCGTTATTAGGTTATGGAGAAAAACAAATGAAGAAAGTTCCTGGATTAAAATTAATTGGAAACGCAAAGGAAAAAACAAGCATTTTATCTTTTGTGATACAAGGCATAAACAATGAACAAATTGGTCAGGCACTTAACGCAGAGGGTATTGCTGTTCGTGCAGGGCATCACTGCGCACAACCAGTTTTAAGGAGGCTAGGATTAGAAGGTACAGTACGGCCATCACTTGGTCTGTATAACACCAAAGCTGAAATTGATAAAATGGTAGAAGTTTTAATGGGGTTGCAATAATCTTGTTTTAAAATTTAAAATGACATAATTTAAAACAAACTCTCTTAGTGGGTTTGTTTTTTTACCTTTTTTTGATATACTACAAATAGTAAAAAATTAATGGGGAAGGAATTTTAGATTATGCATAATGAGGATGAAGCGTCCCAAAAAATTGGCGCTATTGAAAAAACCTTACATATACTGAATGCCTTTACAGATAAACCATATATGTATTCTGCAAAGGAATTAAGTGAGAAGTCAGGGTTCAGTAAACCTACAGTGCACCGAATATTAAATACTCTCGAGGAAGAAAATTACGTGAGACGTAATTATGAAGGGAAATATACGATTGGGTACAGGGCATACCAGATGGGGATGGTGTATGCTAATAATATGGATATATATATGGAAATACGAAGGGTTATTGAACATATAGCCAGTGCTACGGGGGAACAAGTTGGGTATGCAGTACTAGAAGGAACAGATGTTGTTAGTATGTACGAATCTCAAATGCAGGATTCCCGGATAAGATATATGGCAGGGGCAATTTATCCAATTAATAGCGGATGTTATGGTAAGGTGCTTATGGCTTTTTCCCATACAGATGAAGAATTGAGCGAAATAGTTCCCAATTTAGTGTTAAAATATGTATCTCCAGGAGCCATTATGGATCATCAAAAATTGTTAGAAGAGTATAGAGCAATAAAAGAACGTGGATATGGAGAAAGTGAAGATGAGTATTTAGATGGAACGGTGGGATTGGGTGTTCCAGTTTTTAAACAGGATGGAAGTCTTGCAGGATGTATAGCCTTAGGTGCTATTAAGTCTTTAAAATTCCATAATGAAAAAAAACATTATTTAGATGAAATTTTTAAGGGAGTGTCTGAATTAAAAACGATTTTGTTGTAATAAATATACACAATAACTATATATTATTAAAAACTGTAGTTTAGCCAAAAGCAGCTAAACTGCAGTTTTTTTATTAGTTAAAATTTTACTTCCGAATTTTCTAAAAATTGTTGACCATAACAAAAAGTGGTGATATACTGTTGTAAAGTTTTATAAAAGTCCATATTGCAAAATAAGGTCCATATTATGGACTGAAAACGATAACCTGCAAGGTCTTTATAAAATGTAAATTAACTTTGAAAGTAGGAAAAACTATGTTAGACATACTTATTTCTGGAGGAATCCATCCTGATTATCAAAAAGAACAAATGGTTCAAAATGATATAGGTATAAAAGATGGAAAAGTTGTTGAAATTGGTCATATTACAAGTGATGCAAAAAAAATAATTGATGCAAGAGGGCAGATTGTATCACCAGGATTTATTGACATTCACATGCATGAAGAGGACTTTATCCATGAAGGTGAGAAGTTTGTTATTGCTGAAATGATGCTGAAAATGGGTGTTACTACTTGCCTTGGTGGAAATTGCGGTGTCCAGCATCAGAATCTAGAATTGTTTAAAAACACAATAAACAAAATTGGAGGATCACCAGTAAATTATCTTATGTTAGTAGGATACAATTCATTTAGAAATAAAATTGGAGTGAATACATATACAAAAGCGGATAAGGAACAACAGAAGAAGCTTTTGGAAATTATGAAACAGGAAATTGATGAAGGAGCTTATGGTTTTTCCTTTGGCATTGAATATGACCCGGGTATGGACGTGGATGAAATAATGAACATTCTAGGAAATTTTAATGATAAAAATTTATTGGTTTCAGTTCATTACAGGTCGGATTCTACCAAAGCTATTCATGCAATAAAAGAAATGATTAGTATTGCAGATAAATCACATATGAAGTTTCAGATTTCTCATTTAAGCAGTTGTTCTGCTATGGGTCAAATGAAAGAAGCACTTGATTTGATTAATCATGAGATTGAAAAGAATCCTAAAATTAATTATGATACCTATCCATATAGTGCATTTTCAACAGAAATTGGTTCCACTGTATTCGATGATGGATGTTTTGAAACTTGGGGGAAATCATATGATAGTATTCTTCTAACGGATGGAGCGTTTAAAAACAAATTCTGTGATAAAAATTTATTTGAAAAAATAAGAAAAGAAAATCCAGAGATGTTAGTAGTAGCATTTGTTATGAATGAAGATGAAATTGCAGAAGCAATTGCCAATCCATATGGAATGATAGCCAGTGATGGCATTATTAATAATGGTAATGGGCATCCTAGAGCGGCTGGTACTTTCCCAAGAGTACTAGGTAAATATGTTAGGGAGGATAAGGTAATATCCTTGCTGGATGCTTTAAGAAAAATCACCCTTGAGCCGGCTAAGCGGTTAGAGCTTAGTACGAAGGGGCAGGTTTTTGAAGGATGTGATGCAGACATTACCATATTTAATCCAGAAACAATAAAAGATGGCGCAGATTTTTCAGACTTAAATATACCGCCTGTGGGTTTAGGTTATGTAATAGTAAACGGTATAATTGCGGTAGACCACAATAATATTATAAATAATCAAGCAGGAAGATTTATTTCATATAAATAATGACCTATGACGTAAAAAAGTCATAATGGAAATTATATATTATCAGTTTATTAAGGAGGAAGTAAAAATGGAAGAGAAGAAGAAATTGAAGGTGCCCCATGTATATGTATTGCTAATAGCCATTATTTTAGTTTGTTCGGCGCTAACGTACATAATCCCTGCTGGAAATTATGACATGATGACTATTCAGACAGAGGATGGAACTAGTAGAGAAGTCGTTGACCCATCTACTTACCACAGTACCGAAAGTTCCCCCGTAAATGTAATGGGATTTTTAACCTCTATTCCTAGAGGAATGAATGAAGCAGCAGGAATAATATTTTTTATATTTATCGTAGGCGGTAGTTTTGGAGTTTTGCAGGACACCGGGGCTATAGAAGCAGGGTTAGGTAGATTAACCCGAATTTTTTCAGGCAAAGAAACGCTGCTTATTCCAGTTATAATGGCCGCTTTTGCCTTTGGGGGCGCTGTTATTGGTATGGCGGAAGAAACCTTACCTTTTATACCCATAATGGTAAGTTTGTGCATTGCCTTGGGATTTGACTCCATAACAGGTACAGCTATGGTACTAATGGGAGCAGGTGCAGGGTTTGCGGGTGCTTTTATGAATCCATTTACGGTTGGTGTTGCTCAGGGTATAGCAGAATTACCGCTTTTTTCTGGACTACAATTTAGACTTGTTGTATTTGTTGTAATGGTGGGTATTGCAATAACCTTTGTGATGCGCTATGCAAGTAAGATTAAAAAAAATCCTCAGCTTAGCTCGATGTATGAAATCGACAGACAGAGGGAAGATAACCTGGATCTTGATAATCTGCATGAATTTGGTGGCAGAGAAAAATTAATACTTTTAGTATTTGTTGCTTCAATTGCCTTACTAATTTATGGAGTTATAAAATATGAATGGTATTTCAACGAAATCTCAGCATTATTCTTAGGAATGGCTATCATTGTAGCACTAATAGGAAAGTTAGGACTAAATGGTTTTGCAGAGTCACTTGGTAAAGGTATGGCAGGAGTGGCAGCGGGAGCTTTAATAGTAGGTTTTGCAAGAGGCATTTTAGTTGTTTTAACAGACGGAAATATTATTCATACTATTTTATATTCTTCTGCAAGTTTGCTTTCCACATTACCGTCTGCAGTTACTGCGGTAGGTATGTATATTTTCCAATGTTTATTAAATTTTATCATTCCTTCCGGAAGTGGTCAGGCAGCGGTATCTATTCCAATTATGGCTCCTTTATCAGATATAGTAGGAGTAACAAGACAGACAGCGGTGCTTGCATTCCAGCTTGGTGATGGTATATCAAATATCTTTACACCTACTTCGGGATATTTTATGGCAGGTCTTGCACTTGCTAAAATCCCTTGGACTAAGTGGGCTAAATGGATTTTACCAGCAATTATGCTTTGGTACTTAGCTGGTGCTATATTTGTTATCATTGCACAGATGATACACTTTGGACCTTTCTAAGTGTAATATAAATGAAACTTAGATAAGTTGTTTATGAAGGGGAATGACATGGAAAATTATGAGCAATTAAAAAAACAAGCCTATTCAAATATTGAATCTTATAAAAAATTATGCAATGATTTAAATGATTATTTGGCGGATAATCCTGAAATTTCAGGAGCGGAATTTGAATCTTCACGTAAAATTGTAGAAATTCTAAGAGAACAGGGATATGAGGTGGAGTTTCCATTTGTAGGATATGAAACAGCATTTAAGGCCACATATGGGGAGGGAAAGCATCGCCGTAAAATTGCAATTATGACAGAATATGATGCATTACCTGGCATCGGGCATGCCTGTGGACATTGTACGAGTGCAGCTATTAGCATACTTGCCGGATTAAGCCTTAAAGAAATGCAGGATGCATTAGATGCAGATATAGATATAATAGGGACTCCTATTGAAGAAACAGAGGGGGCAAAATGCACCATGGTAAAGAACGGTGTATTTAATCAATATGATATGGCCGTGATGGTTCATTTGTTTGGCGAAAACCTTTTAGCCCCCAGACTTCAGGCATTGGATTCATTTATTTATGAGTTTCATGGCAAAGCTGCTCATGCATCGGCAGCTCCTTGGGAGGGAAATAACGCACTGAATGGGGTTCAGCTAATGTTTCATGCCATAGATATGCTAAGACAACATGTTAAACCAGATGTAAGAATCCATGGTGTGGTAAGGGATGGCGGTCTTGCACCTAATATTGTTCCAGAAACTGCATCAGCAGAGTTCTATATAAGGTCTATGAGCAGAGAATATTTAAATGAATTAGTGAAGAAAATAGATGATTGCGCCAGAGGAGCAGCTATAGCAACTCAGACTACTTTTGAAAAGACACCTACTGCAGAGTCCTATGATAATTTAAAGGGAAATCATACAGGTCTGGCAGTACTTGCAGAAATCTATGAAGAATTGGAACTTGAAATAGGTGATACAGAAAGAGTCTTCGGATCATCAGATGCAGGGAATGTAAGTATGGTCTGTCCAACTTTCCATCCTATTTTACAAATAGTAGATTCAACAGTGGCCATTCATACAAGAGAGTTTGCAAAGGCGGTGAAGTCACCTTGGGCTTATGACGGAATTATCAATGGAGCCAAAATATTAATCCTTCAAGTTTTAAAAATTTTCACAGATAAAAAGAAGTTTGAATCTATGAAAGAAGATTTCTTGAAATAGATATAGTAACAGTAAAAGAAACCATATAGCAAAATATGGTTTCTTTTACTGTGTAATAATGTATAATATTATAGGGGTGCTTTTGTATGAGGCTTAGCTATAGTAACTTTTTTAATAAATTAGAAGAGACAGATGCTATAAAATCCATTCGTAACGGCTTAGTTATGGTGATTCCAATCCTTATGCTGGGATCTTTTTCTTTGCTGTTTAAAAGTTTGCCAATAGCACAGTATCAGCAGTTTTTAAAGAATTTTGGTGAAGGCATTTTGGTTGATTTGTTTTCAACCATTTATAATGCGACGTTTGGAATGCTTTCATTGTATATGGTTCTCTCTATAAGTATCAGCTTAAACAGGGTAAAAGATATGAAGGGGGGATCAATAGGAGCTCCATTGACTGCATTAACATGCTTTATACTCATAAGTGGAATTCTAATAGAAGATTCCTCATCTGTTACAGACAATTTTGGTATAGACAGTATGTTTACAGCCATCTTTATCTCTCTTACTTCTACCTATATGTACTTCTTTTTAAAAAAAATCATAGATCATAAATTAAAACTTCTTATAAGTGGTGTAGATACAGTTTTTAATGATACGGTTTCTATTATTTTTCCATTTATATTTGTTGTCCTGATATATTCAGTATTGGACATGTTTATTGTACACAACTTTAATGTGAGTAGCTTTAATGCGTTTTTAATAGGCATAAGCAATAACGCGCTTTCTCATCTTAGCTGTTCCTTAGGCAGTGCAATTTGCTTTGTTTTTATATCAACTTTGCTTTGGTTTTTTGGCATACATGGCAGTGATGCACTTGAAAGTGTTAATCAAAATTTATTTCTCCCAGCAATGCAAGATAACGTGAACCATTTAATAATGGGAATGCCTGCAACAGAGATTTTCTCAAAAACATTTTTTGATGTATTTATTTTAATGGGAGGCTGCGGGTCATCTTTGTGCCTCCTGGCGGCACTCTTACTTTTCAGTAAGAGGAAGAAAAACAGAAATTTAGCTAAATTATCGGTATTTCCAATGATTTTTAATATAAATGAATTGATGATATTTGGACTACCAGTGGCTTTTAATTATTTGTTATTCATACCGTTTATGTTAACGCCATTAGTATGCTTATTTACAGCATATATTGCCATGAAAACAGGGATAGTACCTATCCCCACGGTACAAGTGGAATGGACTACCCCTATCTTTCTTGGAGGGTATCTTGCTACAGGATCTGTGAGAGGATGTGCACTTCAACTGTTTAATTTGATAGTGGGAATATTTATTTACAAACCCTATGTATGTGCTTATGATCAAGAGATATTAAAAGCAGGATATAAAAATCTTGAGTCATTAATTACACTTTTTAAGAATAATGAAAAAAATAATGTGCCAATGGTTTTAACAGATATGTCGGATTCGGTTGGGACAGTGGCTAAACTACTGGCGGCACATTTAAAAAATACAATTGATGAAAAGAAAATTGATATGCATTATCAGCCTCAGCATGATAATAAGGAACACTGTATAGGGGCAGAAGCTTTATTAAGATGGAAGCATCCTGTATTTGGTATAATTTATCCTCCGCTTATAATAAAACTTGCAGAAGAGGCACAGATATTAGAAGAATTAGAAGAATGTATATTTGAAGTTGTGGCACAGCATATAGAACAAATCAACCATAAGGCACAAAGAAAATATACGATTTGTGTTAATGTTTCACCTCAGACTATACAGAGACAATCATTCATTGAGTTTTTAAGACAATTTACAATAATAAATAAAATTAAAAAGCATCAGATTTGTATAGAGATAACGGAACAGGATACATTAATGTTAAATGAAAATCTGCATAAGATTCTTGTTGAAATACATGAAATGGGGTATTTACTAGCCATAGATGATTTTTCTATGGGGTCTACATCAATAAAATACCTTCAGAATAATCGATTTGACTTAGTTAAGTTAGATGGAAGTCTGGTTAAAGAAATAGATTCAAATATCAGAAGCAGAAATATTGTGTCTTCTATCATATATCTGGCGGATTCACTAGGATTTTCTGTGCTTGCTGAATATGTAGAAAGCAGGGAAAAACAAATAGCTTTAGAACGTATAGGCTGTCTGAAATACCAGGGATATTTATATAGTCCAGCAATACCCATCGAAAATTTCATAGATTACTTAAAAAAGAATTAATATAACTTAGACATTTGTAATAAATTTAATTACAAATGTCTTTTTTTATATGGTTTGTGTATTTATGAGTAAAGGGAGACTTTAAGAAAATGAATATCAAACAAATTGCAAAAGAAGCTGGAGTATCAGTAGCTACAGTTTCCAGAGTATTAAATCATCCGGAAACTGTAGCACCAGATACAAAAGAAAAAATTGAGAAGATAATGGTTGAAGAGGGGTATACGCCAAATTGGTTTGCACGAGGGCTTAATTTTAATAAAACAAAGACTATAGGGTTAATGATTCCTCATATTTTAAATCCTGCTAATATGGAAATTGTAAAAGGGGTTGAAGATGTGGCCCATCAAAAAGGCTACATTACTTTTATGTGCAATGTAGAAAATGATGTAAAAAAGGAGAAGCAGTATTTAGAAAGTCTCATTCATAGAAAAGTGGATGGCATAGTTCTGATTTCGTCCAATTTAGATGCAGCCCTGATAGAAAACACTTACAATCACGGTGTACCAGTAGTCATGATAGGAGAAAATAAAGATAAACCTAATGTGCCAGGTGTACGTATTGATTGTTTTGATGCCGCATATAAGGCAATAAGTTATCTGGTTGAAATGGGCCATAGTAAAATAGCAATCCTATATGGAGATACGCCTAGAATTGAAAATATAAGAAAAGTTGAAGGCTATAAAAAAGCTTTGGAAGATGCAGCAATCGATATAAATGAAAATTATATTTTAAAGACAGCCAATGACATAGAAGGAGGATACATAGGGGGCAAAAAGTTTGCAGAGATGAAGGACATCCCGCAGGCCATTTTTGCTACCAGTGATTCTATAGCATTTGGGGTAATTGATGCAATGAAAGATTACAAGATAAAAATACCAGAACAAATTTCTGTAATGGGGTTTGATGATATAAAAATGTCCAATCTTATAGAACCGAAGCTTACCACAGTAGTTAAACCTCACCACAAATTAGGTGTAGTTGGGGCAAGGCTGCTATTTGACATTATTGAAAGTATGAGATTAGAAGACCAGGAGGCAATGGACAAACAACGTAACACGGAAATACTTCTTCAAGCTAAAATAAAAATCAGGAAATCTTGCGGACATACTGACAGACTGCAAGAAATGTTTCCATGCAAGTGAGAGAATGGAATGGAGGCTCAGATGAGAACCGATTTTTTAGGGTTAAAAATGAAAAATCCAGTTTTGCTGGCAGCAGGCCCTTGGAGCAGGGATGGGAAAAGCATAAGAAAAGGTATAGAAGCCGGCGCTGGCGCAGTGGTAACTGAAACAATCATAACAGATTCACTGACAGATATATGTCCAAGAACTGCATATGATGGATTTGGGTTACAAAATATAAAATTGTATAGTGACATACAAGTAGAAGGCTGGCAGGAGGATATGGATTATGCCAAGGAAGCGGGAGGGATTGTTATAGCAAGCATCTCCGCAAGTACGCCTTCAGAATTGGCTTATTTAGCATCAAAAATGGAATTGTTTGGGGCGGATGCACTTGAAATAAGTCTATCAAATCCTATGTGGGAGTCACTAGAAATAGTTGCCTCTGATCCAGAAGCTATTCAACAGATGACAAGGGAAGTTGTATCTAATGTAAAAATTCCAGTTATCGTAAAGCTTTCTCAAAATGTTACAAATATATCAAGAGTAGCAAAAGCAGCAAAAGAAGGGGGAGCTTCAGCGGTCAGTGCTATTAATACCATAAGGTGCATTCTAGGTGTAGACTTAGAAAAATGTGAACCTACACTTAGTACTTATGGGGGGTATTCAGGAGCTCCAATCAGACCACTTGGACTAGCGTCAGTGGCAACAGTTGCGCAAGCGGTAGATTTACCCATCTGCGGTATAGGAGGGATAGAAACTTATGAACATGTGCTGGAATACATATTGCTAGGAGCTTCAGCAGTACAAGTAGGAACAGCCGTAATGCTGAATGGATATGGCAAAATTACAGAGATTATTTCTGGTCTTGAAAATTGGGGGGAAAAAAGAAATATTACTCAGGTGAGCCAGATAAGGGGAAAAGCATTAAAAAATTTAAAGTCATTTGATGAAATGAAAGTCGGTCCGGCAAATTGTGTTGCAGATCAGAAGGGATGCATGACAGATTGTAACAAATGCTTAAATGTATGCGTTTATGGAGCAATAGAAAAAAAGAGAGAAAATGTAAATATAAACAAAAGTTTGTGTGAAGGTTGTGGATTGTGCAGTTCTGTCTGCCCTCAAAAGAAGTTGTCCTTAATGTGGTAATTTTAAAGGGAGGTTTATTTAAAACCAAACTTTAAATATTATAATATTCTGAAAATGAATCCGGCTGAATATACTGTAACTGGTTACATCAAATGAATGTTATATATAGGGTTAAGTATAATAGCTTTTATAATTATGGATTAAAAGGGGGATGACAAAGTTGAGTAAAGTAGTTAAGGGTAAGTATACTTCAGAAGCTGTATGTGGATTTACCCATAGAACAGCAATGGCAGAAGCAGCAAGATGCTTGTTGTGCCATGACGCACCCTGCAGTAAAGGATGCCCTGCAGGAACAAATCCAGCTAAGTTTATACGTTCCATAAGATTTAGGAATGTAAAGGGTGCAGCAGAAACTATTCGGGAAAATAACCCATTAGGTGGCACTTGTGCAAGAATATGCCCGTATGACAGACTTTGCGAAGAAGCTTGCAGCAGATGTGGTATAGATAGACCAATAGAAATAGGCAGACTGCAAAGATATGCCATTGAACAAGAGCAAATTTTTGGTATGTGTACATTAAAAGCATTAGAAATTAAAAAAGAAGGAAAGATTGCCTGTATTGGTGCAGGGCCTGCATCGCTTGTCTGCTCTGCAGAGCTTGCGAAAGCAGGATATCAAGTAACGATATTTGAAAAAGAACGAAAAGCAGGAGGGGTTCTTACTTATGGAATAGTTCCAAGCAGATTGCCACAGGAAGTTGTGGACTATGATATCGAACAAATTCAAAAGTTAGGAGTGAACTTTGAATTTGGGAAGAGTGTGGAACTATCTGAGCTAAGCGAATTCGATGCTGTTTTTGTGGGCATAGGATTATGGGAACCAAACCTTCCAAGAATGGAGGGTACAGATTTAAAAGGTGTATATTGTGCCTTAGATTATTTGAAAGCAGCAAGAACTGATAAAGAAAATTTTGACCAAGGTAAAAAGGTTGTAATCGTAGGTGGTGGAGATGTGGCAGTGGACTGCGCTGTTACGGCTAAACTATTAGGTGCAGAAGAGGTTCGTATTGTTTATAGAAGAACTTTGGAGGAAGCCCCAGGTAACATGGCAGAGTTTCAATATGCACTCTCTCTTGGTATCGGGCTAACAACAAATATGGCGCCGGTGAAAGTAAAAGGATGCACCTGTGTAGAATTTGCAAAATTTAAAGGAAGAGATAATCTTTCAGAACTAAAAATTTCTTGTGATACAATTGTATTTGCAATTGGACAGCAGGGCGCAGATATTAGTAAGGACTTGGAGGCTGCTCATGTTTTTGCAGCAGGAGATATTGTTAATGGTGGAAAGACTGTTGTGGAAGCGGTGGCAGAGGGAAAAGAATCAGCAGCATCTATTATTGAGTATATGGAAAAGAAAGGAGTGAAGTAAAATGGCAGTTAAGAAAGATCTATCAATAAATTATTTAGGTGTACATTGTATGAATCCATTTTTCCTTTCATCTTCACCCGTAGGCAGCAATTACGATATGGTTGCCAAGTGCTTTGAAACTGGCTGGGGCGGTGTATTTTACAAGACCATTGGTATCTTTGTGGCTGATGAATGTTCCCCAAGATTTGACCAGACAAATAAAGAGGGATTACCTTGGCTTGGATTTAAAAACATGGAGCAGATTTCTGATAAGCCTACCGAGATAAATTTTGAAAATATGATGAGGTTAAAAAGAGATTATCCAGACCATGTAATGGTGGCATCCATTATGGGATCCAGTGAGGAGGAATGGAGAGAACTTGCTAAAATGTGTGACCAGGCAGGTGCAGATCTTATAGAAGGAAATTTCTCTTGTCCGCAAATGACATCTCATGCTATGGGTTCTGACGTAGGAACCAATCCAGAACTTGTAAAGTCATACTGTGAAGCTGTAGTAGGTGTTACAAAAACGCCTTTTATCGCTAAGATGACACCCAATATTACAAACATGGAAATACCTGCACTGGCAGCATTAGAGGGCGGAGCATTAGGAATATCGGCTATTAATACGATAAAATCTATTACAAATATAGATTTCGAAAATATGACGGCAATGCCTGTAGTAAATGGTAAATCTTCTATTTCTGGGTACTCAGGTGCTGCTATAAGACCAATAGCGCTTAGGTTCATTGCTCAGCTTATGCAGAATGAAGGAATAGGGAAGAGTGAAATTTCAGGCATAGGCGGTATTGAAACATGGAAGGACTGTGTTGAATTTTTACTACTTGGATGCAGAAATATTCAGGTTACTACAGCTATCATGCAGTATGGATATAGAATAGTAGAAGATATGATAAGTGGCGTTAGTCATTTTATGGATGAACACGGATATAATAAATTAGAAGATTTTATTGGTCTGGCACTTCCGAACATTATTCCGGCGGAGAAGTTGAATAGAGATTTTAAACTGATTCCTAAGCTTGACGATGAGAAATGCATAGGCTGTGGAAGATGTTACATTTCGTGTTATGATGGTGCGCATCAGGCGATTGACTGGAACGAGGAGAAGCGACGTCCTGAAATAAACGATAATTGTGTTGGCTGTCACTTATGCTTAAATGTGTGTCCTGTTCAGGGCTGCATTTCACCAGGGGAAATTAAGTGGAAGGAAGGGCGAAATCAGACAGATATTCAGCTAAAAGAAATCTATGAATAATTGAAAATAATAGCTTAATTAAAGGGGGTATATAATGTATAGATGTGATGTAAACAGAATGAAAGAAAAAATCAGGACTTTTAGTACTTTCGGAGATGCCGGCCACGGCGGTATTACAAGATATTCTCTATCACCAGAGGCAGTTCAGGCTAGAGAATACTTTATAGAAAGAATGGAAGCTATCGGTGCAATTATTGAAATTGATGATGTAGCGTGCATGTATGCTACATTACCAGGCAGTGATCCAGAGGCTAAGCGGATTGTTATGGGTTCCCATTGTGACTCGGTAAAAAATGGTGGAAATTACGATGGTATTTTAGGGGTAATGGGAGCAATGGAAGTTTTAGAGACCGTTGCCGCTAATAATATTCCCCATAAGCACCCATTAACCGCAATGATTTGGACCAATGAAGAGGGATCATTGTATCCCCCTGCTATGATGGTTTCGGGAATAATCTGCAATGATTACCTTCCTGGTGAAATTGCTAAGAATTTTAGATATGAGAACATGCTAGCGTCAAAGAGCGTGCTGGACCCTTCAATGACCTTTGGGCAGGCATTAGAGAATAGTGGATTTAAGGGCGATCGAGAAAGTAGAATCAGCCCGGATCATTATAAATGTATGTTTGAGTTACATATAGAGCAGGGCCCTATTCTTGAAGATGCCGGAAATGAAGTTGGGGTTGTAGATTGTGTACTGGGAATGTTTAACTATCGAATTAAATTTTATGGGCAGGCAGCTCATGCAGGAACTTTTCCTATGCAAAAGAGACGGGATGCATTATATGCAGCTTCCAAGGCACTATGCTACTTACATGAAGAAATTGATAAGCTGGGTAGACCTGAGCTGGTTTATACTACTGGAGAAATTTTATGCCACCCATGCGTACATACTGTAATTCCAGATTTTGTAGATTTTTCTATTGATGTAAGACACGAAGACCCTAAGGTTCTGGAACAGGTGCTTGCTATAGTTAAGAGTCTACCTGAAAAGGAATGGGCTGGATGTAAGTGTCAGGTACAGGAAGCTTGGGCCAGAGATACTGTATATTGGGATAAAATGCTTGTGGCCTATGTTAAGGAGGCAGCAGAAGAAGCAGAGATAAAACATCAGTATATTCACTCTGGGGCAGGGCATGATGCACAATTCTGCTCCTATATGATTCCGACTACCATGATTTTTGTCGTAAGCAAGGACGGTTTGTCTCACTGTGAGCCTGAATATTCTACACCAGAACAATGTACAAATGGAGCAACAGTTATGCTTAACGCTGTGCTTAAAGCTGATAATGATTAAACAAATTATGCAACCTAATATAGCATAATAGTATTTAAAACTGCTTGACCAACAACAAAAGAAGCCTCTGCTTAATTGGAGGCCTCTTTTTTTTATTGTCTAATAAGTACGTTAGATTTTAGGGGATTTCAGCATAAATACAAGGGGGGAATTAATAGAAAATTTAAAAAACTTGGGTTGATTTTTTGTCGCCCTATGTTATGCTAAGTACATAGGTATATTGTGGAACCGTATAGCAAAGAAGAAGTTTATTTTTTTCAAGTCATATGTATACAGTATCCACGATATATTGTAGTAATAATATTTGTAGGAGGAAAGGTAAATGGATAACATTCGGGAAAATAATTGTACTTCTGCGCCAAATAAAAAAAATATTGACGAAATGATTAAATTGATTACTGAAATCTTGCCGGGAGGAGATTGCGGAGGCTATGGAGGCTGTAATTACCAGAGCTGCCATGCATGCGCAATGGCAATTGCAGAGGGAGCATCTGTAGCCTTATGCCCAGCTTGTTCGGCGGATGATGTTGGTGCCATCGCGGAAATTATGGGCGTTGAAACGGAACCAGTAACAGATAAAATTGCCTTTATACGGTGTGTAGGAGAAGCGGCAGGTAAAAAAAGATTTACAAGCAGTTCTAGTTGTGATACGGCTGTAAAAAAAGGATTTTTAAAAGGGGAATGTGAATATGGCTGTATAGGAATTGGCTCCTGTATAGAAAGGTGTAAATTTGATGCAATGTCATTGGTAGATGGTGTTGTGAAAATAGATAAAGAGAAATGTAATGGATGTGGTGCTTGTGTAGGAATGTGCCCGCAGGAGTTAATTATCATGATTCCAAGAGAAGCAACCAATTTTATCCCTTGTGCATCCAAAGCTGATGAAGAAACAACAAGAAAAATATGCGGCAGTGGGTGTATCGGATGTGGCGATTGTGAAGAAGCCTGTCCTGAAAGTGCTATTACTATAATTGATAACTGTGCAGTTATTGATTATGACAAATGTGTTGGCTGTGTAGCATGTACTGTTAAATGTCGTAAGAAGATTATTGTGGATGAGCTTCATGATTTAACAAAGCTAAAGGATAAAATTGCTTTTGTGAGATGCAGAGGCGGCAAGAAAGCAAATGCTAAGTTTAAGGCTTTAGGCGTTGAAACTTGTGCGGATGCTTCAAAGATTAGAAGTGCAGCTATGGATATCTGTCAGATTGGCTGCGTAGGTCTTGGTGCTTGTACAAAGGTATGTCGCTATGATGCAATTGCAGTGGTTGATGGAACAGCTCATGTGGATCCTGATAAGTGTGTTGGATGTTTGGATTGTGTGGCAGCCTGTCCAAATGAACTAATTGTTGAAGTTCCATATGTTGGAGGCAAACTGGTTGCGTGCGCATCTACATATAACTGTGATGAAAAACTAAGAGTTTGCGGAGAAGGATGTATCGGCTGTGGTGACTGTGCTTCTAACTGTCCAAATGGGGCAATTACCATAAAGGATTTACACGCCGTAGTTGATAGCAGTCTCTGTGAAAATTGTTCAATATGCTCATACATGTGCTCAAGAACTGCTCTTGTGGAAATGGTAGTTCCAGAAGCTAATTATCTGCAAAGAAAAGCATTGGGCATATGATGAAAGGAAGTGATTTTGTGAGAATGTTAAAAACAATGGATGGTAATACTGCAGCAGCACACGTAGCGTATGCATTTTCAGAAGTGGCCGCAATTTACCCTATAACGCCGTCTTCAGTTATGGCTGAAAATATAGATGAATGGGCTTCAGAGGGCAGAAAGAATATATTTGGAGAACAAGTAAAGGTTCTTGAAATGCAATCAGAAGGTGGAGCGGCTGGCGCAGTGCACGGTTCGCTGGCAGCGGGAGCGTATACGAGTACATTTACGGCTTCACAGGGATTACTTTTAATGATTCCTAATATGTATAAGCTGGCAGGCGAGGAAACCCCTGCAGTTTTACATGTAGCAGCAAGGGCTTTAGCCTCACATGCACTATCCATTTTTGGTGATCATTCAGATGTAATGGGCTGTCGTTCAACTGGATTTGCAATGCTTGCTTCAAATAACCCGCAGGAAGTTATGGATTTAGCTTCCGTTGCACATCTTTCAGCAATCGCTGGTAAAGTTCCTATGCTACACTTTTTTGATGGATTTAGAACAAGTCATGAACAGCAAAAAATAGAAATCTGGGATTATAGTGATTTAAGATCAATGGTAGACTGGGGGGCTGTTGCGGACTTCCGTCGCAGAGCCAATCATCCAATGCATCCGCATAGCCAGGGATCAGCAGAACAACCAGAGACTTTCTTCCAGCATAGAGAAGCCAGCAATAAACGCTATGAAGAAACCATAGATATTGTGGCTGAGTATATGAACAAGATAAATGAAAAAATTGGAACTGATTATAAACCATTTAATTATTATGGGGCAGAGGATGCAACAGAAATAATTATTGCTATGGGTTCTGTTTGTGATGCAACAGAGGAAATTGTTGACTACTTAAATGGGCAGGGTAAAAAGGTTGGAATTGTAAAAGTTCATCTCTATCGTCCTTTCTCCCCTAAGTATCTTCTTAATGTTCTGCCCGAGACAGTTAAGAGAATAGCTGTATTGGATAGAACGAAAGAACCTGGATCAATTGGAGAGCCTTTATATCTTGATGTTGTAGCTGCCTTGAGAGGTACAGTATTTGAAAAGGCTACAATCGTAGGTGGGCGATATGGATTAGGTTCAAAAGATATTCAACCTGGAGATATTTTAGCAGTATATGAAAATCTTTGGGTATCAGAACCTAAAAACCAGTTTACCATTTCGATTAAAGATGATATTACTTATCTTTCATTGCCAGTCTCAAAGAATCCAGATACAACAGCAGAAGGAACTGTATCCTGCAAATTCTGGGGACTTGGTGCCGATGGAACTGTTGGCGCTAATAAAAATAGCATTAAGATTATCGGTGATTATACAGATAAGAAGGTACAGGCGTACTTCCAGTATGATTCTAAGAAGTCGGGAGGTATTACAATAAGTCACCTTCGATTTGGAGATAAGCAGATTAAATCCACATATTATGTTAAGCAGGCAAATTTTGTCGCATGCCACAACCATTCCTATATGAAAAAGTATGATATTGTTCAGGATGTTAAACCAGGGGGCTTCTTCCTGCTTAACTGCCCATGGAGTGATGAAGAACTGAATGAGCATATTCCAGCAGCAGCAAAACGGTATATTGCAAAGAATAACGTACAATTCTATACCTGTGATGCTGTAGGTATTGCCATGAATATAGGCTTAGGCGCACGAAGAACGAATACGGTTCTTCAGGCAGCATTTTTCAAGCTTGCCAATATTATTCCTATTGAAAAAGCAGTAGGATATATGAAAGATGCCATCAGAAAAACCTATGGCATTAAGGGAGAAAAAATTGTAAATATGAACCTGCAAGCGGTTGATGCAGGTATAAAAAATATTCATAAGGTTGAAATCCCTACAGGGTGGGTAAATGCTGAGGATACATTTGATGAAGAGCTTATTGAAGGCCGTAATCAGGTTCATACAGATTACATAAAAGAGATCCTTAAACCAACGAATGCAATGCGTGGCGATTCAATTCCTGTTTCCAAATTTATGGACTCCGTTGCCGGTTTTATACCAGCGGGTACTGCGGCTTTTGAAAAACGTGGTATTGCAGTGGAAGTGCCTAAATGGTTGCCAGAAAACTGTATGCAGTGCAATTGGTGTTCTTATTCGTGCCCACATGGTGTTATCCGCCCATTTGTAATGAATGAAGCGGAAGCAGAGGCTTCTGGTGCAAAAGCTATCAAGATGAAAGGGTGCGATGACAAGCTGTTTACAATTGCCATTTCCGCACTTGACTGTACTGGTTGTGGTTCTTGTGCAAGTGTTTGCCCTGCAAGAAATAAAGCTTTGGAAATGGTAACTGCTGAAGAAGGAACGGAAGAGGCCCAGAAAGTCTTTAATTATGCAGTGAAACATGTTACAGAAAAAGAAATTCCATTTAAAGAAGATACGGTAAAGGGAACCCAGTTTAAGAAGCCTTTGCTGGAGTTCTCAGGAGCATGTCCTGGCTGTGGAGAATCTCCTTATGCTAAATTAGTAACTCAATTATTTGGTGACAGGATGTTTATTGCAAATGCAACAGGCTGTTCATCAATATGGGGATGTAGTGCCCCAAGTACACCATATACTGTAAATAAAGAAGGAAGAGGACCTGCATGGTCAAACTCCTTGTTTGAAGATAATGCGGAGTTTGGTCTTGGTATGACCGTTTCAATGAAGGCTCGTCGAAATGAAATGAAGTCTGCAGTTACAAGGCTTGCGGAAGAACCTAATTTTAGGGAAGCTGCATGGGCTTGGATAAAAGGTATGGATAATGTTGAGGCTGCCGAGGAGGCAGGTAGTACGCTTCTTGAATTGTGCAAGTCAAATAAAGATAATGAAGATGCAAAATATGTTATAGAAAATTCAGATATGCTTCCTAAACCATCCATGTGGATGTTTGGCGGTGATGGATGGGCCTATGACATTGGATATGGCGGGCTTGATCATGTTATCGCATCAGGTGAAAATGTGAACATACTGGTATTTGATACAGAAGTATATTCCAATACAGGTGGTCAGGCTTCAAAAGCAACTCCTGTAGGCGCAGTAGCACAGTTCGCTTCCAATGGAAAAGCTATTAGGAAGAAAAATCTTGCGCAGATTGCTATGTCCTATGGATATGTTTATGTAGCTCAGGTTGCCATGGGTGCAAACCCAGAACAAACGTTGAAAGCAATAAGAGAAGCAGAAAGTTACAATGGTCCATCTCTTGTTATTGCGTATGCGCCTTGTATTAATCACGGTGTTAAGGCAGGTATGAACAAATCAATGCTCGAAATGAAAAAAGCTGTTCGTGCAGGATATTGGAACTTATTAAGGTATAACCCTGAATTGACAGCAGAGGGAAAGAACCCTCTTTCGGTTGATAGCTCAGTTCCTACTGAAAGCTACAACGAGTTTATCATGGGAGAGGTTCGTTATAACTCTCTAACATTAAAATTCCCAGAAAGAGCAAAGAAGTTATTTGCTGAGGCAGAGGATATAGCTGTAGACAGATATAATTCTCTTGTTAAGCAGAAGAAAAGCTTAGAACCAGAAGAAGGAGGGGAATATAAAAATGTATAAGATAGTAGAAAAACGACGTTTAAATTCAACCATTACATGGCTTGAAATTGAAGCACCTTTAGTAGCCAGAAAAGCACAGCCTGGACAATTTATTATTTTACGTACAGATGAGTATGGTGAAAGAATTCCACTGACTATGGCTGGTCATAATTCAGAGAAGGGCACGGTTGAAATTATTTATCAGGCGGTAGGTAAAACAACTTTACTACTTGACCAATTTGAAGTAGGGGATGAATTAGCTGATGTTGTTGGACCACTTGGAAAACCCACTGAGATGGAAGGTCTGAAAAGAGTCGCAGTTGTGGGAGGTGGTACTGGTAATGCTTTGGCATATCCTATTGCAAAAGGTATGCATGATGCTGGCATTGAAGTTGACATGATCGCTGGCTTCCAGACAAAGGATGTAGTGATTTTGGAAGATGAATTCAGTGCAGGGACTACAAAACTTTATATTACCACTGATGATGGGTCTTATGGAGAAAAAGGCTTTACAACGGATAAACTAAAACAACTTATTGAAGAAGGAAATCAATATGATGAAATTGTTGCAGTTGGCCCTCCAATTATGATGAAATTTATTTGTCAGCTTACAAAAAAATATGGCATCAAGACTGTAGTTTCTCTCACAGCTTATATGGTCGATGGAACGGGTATGTGCGGTGGTTGTCGTGTGATTATTGGAGGCGAGAGCAAGTTCGTTTGTGTAGATGGACCGGAGTTTGACGGACAGGATGTAAATTGGGATGAGCTTATTCAGCGTAATTCTTTCTATAAAGAGCAGGAAAAGAAGGATACGGCACATATATGCCGTTTGACAGGAGGTGTTCGTTACCATGATTAATTTGGTTAAAATAAAGAACCCGATGCCTGAACAGGATCCTATGGTTCGTAATAAAAATTTTAAAGAAGTATCTATTGGATATACAGAAGATATGGCAATTAATGAAGCAATGAGATGTTTGCATTGCCGCAAGAAGCCTTGTACAACAGGATGTCCTGTAAAAGTACGTATTCCAGAATTTATAGCAAAGGTTGCAATAGGTGAATTTGAGGAAGCATATCAGATTATAAGCACAACAAGCTCCTTACCTGCTATTTGTGGCCGCGTATGCCCACAGGAAAACCAGTGTGAAGGCAAGTGTGTACAAGGAGTTAAAGGCCAGCCTGTAGCAATTGGACGTTTGGAACGCTTCGTAGCTGACTGGCATAGAGAACATTGCACCGATGAAATCATTGAAAAAGCAGAGGGCAATGGACATAAAGTTGCCGTTGTAGGTTCGGGGCCGGCTGGTCTTGCTTGTGCAGGCGATTTAATCACAAAGGGCTATGAGGTTACTGTGTTTGAAAGTCTACATAAAGAAGGAGGGGTTCTGGCATATGGTATTCCGGAATTTCGACTGCCAAAAGCCATCGTGGCGGATGAAGTTTCTAAACTAGAAGCTAAAGGGGTTCAATTTATTAATAATGCAGTTGTTGGTATGTCCATGACTGTAGATGAATTATTTGAGGATGGATATGAAGCTGTGTTTGTAGGAACAGGTGCAGGTCTACCACAATTTATGAATATTCCAGGCGAAAACTTGCTAGGAGTTTATTCAGCAAATGAGTATTTAACTCGCATTAATTTGATGAAGGCTTATAAGCCAGAATATGATACGCCTATACAGATATCAAAACGAGTAGCTGTAATTGGAGGAGGCAATGTAGCCATGGATGCAGCCCGCTGTGCAAAACGAATGGGTGCTGAAGAGGTTTATATTGTATACCGCCGCTCTATGGATGAAATACCTGCCCGTAAGGAGGAAATTCACCATGCTATGGAAGAGGGGATTAAGTTTCAAATGTTGACTAATCCAGTAGCAATCAAGGGCACAGATCGTGCTTACGTTTGTGGTTTAGAGTGTGTTGAGATGGAGTTGGGAGAACCGGATGCTTCAGGAAGAAGACGACCGGTTGAAAAGAAAGGCTCCAATTTTATCCTGGATGTAGATGCTGTTATTATGGCCATTGGGACCAGACTTAATAAACTTATTCTGGATACAACAGAAAATCTGAAAGCAAATGCTAAAGGTGGTATAGGTGCAGACGAAAAAACCGGAGCAACAAGTCATACGGGTATATTTGCTGGCGGTGATGCAGTAACGGGTGCAGCAACAGTTATTCTGGCAATGGGAGCTGGTAAAAATGCGGCTGAAAGTATTGATAAGTTTTTTGAAGATAATTAAGTAATCGAAATTAAGGTGTTTTTTGTTAGAAAAAGGGGTATAATTGAATTGTCAATACATTCAGATAATATTTATTGCTAGGAGGTCTAGGAAATGAAGATTCAATTTTGTGGAGCGGCATCAGGAGTCACAGGATCATGCCATTTAATTACAACGGAAAAACATAAAATCTTATTGGACTGTGGGCAGTTTCAAGGTGGAAAGGCTATGGAAGCCATGAACTTTGAACCTTTTCCTTTTGATCCAGCAGAAATTGATTACGTTATATTAAGTCACGCACATATTGACCATTGTGGAAGAATTCCCCTTCTTGTAAAAAGAGGGTTTAAGGGAGAAATTTATTGTACAGATGCAACTGCTGATTTAGTTGAGGTAATGCTTAAAGATAGTGGATACATACATGAAAAAGAAGCAGAATGGAAAAATCGTAAGGCTGAGCGGGCTGGCAAGGCTTTTGTTGAACCTTTGTATACTTTCAATGATGCTGTGGATTCCCTAAAATATATAAAACCAGTTCTTTATGACCAGTTAGTAGAGTTAAACGAGGAAATGAAGATTGTGTTTAATGATGCAGGTCACATTTTAGGTTCGGCAATTACGGAGCTTTGGGTGGAAGAAAATGGAAACGTTTCAAAAATCGTGTTTTCTGGTGATTTAGGAGTGATGAATAGGCCGATTTTAAGAAATCCTACAATAATTAAAAAGGCTGATTATGTGATTATGGAAAGCACATACGGAAATAGGCTCCATCCAGAGAACTCAACCAGCATTGATGAGATGATAAAGATTGTATTAAAAACTATTCAACGAGGCGGTACTGTTGTTATACCATCTTTTGCTGTAGGCAGAACTCAGGAATTGATTTATCAGTTTAATCGTTTTTACCAAGACAATTCAGAAATTAAAAAACAGTTAGAAAACTTGATGGTTTATGTTGACAGTCCTATGGCGACAACAGCAACGGAGGTTTTTAGAAGAAATGCTCAAGTATTTGATGAAGAAACAAAAGAATATATTTTAAAGGGAGATAATCCACTTGATTTTAAAAATTTAAAATTTACAAGGTCTACGGAAGATTCTATGTTTTTAAACATGGATAAACATCCAAAAGTAATTATTTCTGCCAGTGGAATGTGTGAAGCCGGAAGAATCAGACATCATTTAAAGCATAATCTTTGGAACTCAAAATCCAGTATTATATTTGTGGGTTACCAGGCAGAAGGCACCTTGGGAAGAATGCTTGTAGACGGAGTAAAGGATGTAACTCTATTTGGTGAAGATATTCACGTAAATGCAGAAATCCACAATCTTGAAGGATTTTCTGGGCATGCTGACAGGAATGGTCTGTTATCCTGGCTTGCAGGTTTTACAGAAAAACCTAGCGAAATCTTTTTAGTTCATGGTGAAACAGAATCTAAGCATGATTTTGCACAAACAATAAAAAGTGAGCTGGGGTATGATGCTACAGTGGTAGATGGTGTGTCCGAGTTTGTACTTGAAAATCATAAGATTGTTAACAAGGAACAGGCCTTAAGAGAGGCTGTAAATCAAGAAGGTGTAGTAAACATAAAGAAACGTATTTCTGACATTCATTATGATCTGGAAAAGATTTTATATAACACTCAGCTTGCTATGGATGAGGAATTATCTCCTCAGAGAATTGCAGAAATAAATAATATTGTATTAGAATTAGAAAAAATGTCATTAAATTTAGGTTCTGCGGTTACAAAGCAAGATCATACAGAACCATGTTGTGCAGAGACAATTTAAAAATATTAGTTTTTAAGCACTTAATTTAAACTAAATTAAAATCCGCTATATTTCATAAAAAAATGAGGTATAGTGGATTTTTTTACTTTTAATCGTGCCAATAGATGCACACTGGGCATAAAAAGTGTGCCTTATTTGCCCAATTTCACTTGTTAATATTAAGACAAAGCTGCCCATATGTGCCATAAATGTCTCAAAATTAACAATCACCTGAAAATTAAATAAATAACAAAAATTTAAAAGAAAAGTTGTAGATATGTAAATTCAATGTTCTAAGTTATAAATATGAAATCTAGTTATAGAAAAGTAAGTATACTGGCATGTGAATTGCTTTATATAAGGGCAAAAGAACAGCATCATAGGTTGATTAAGGTGAGGAACATAAATGCTTGCAACAAACCTTGATTATATAAAGTAATTATATTTATGTTTATTGGAATTATTAGAAGGAGGATTTTTTATGTTAATGACAGGAGCTCAGTATATTGAGAGTTTAAGAAAGTTAAATACCAGAGTCTACATGTTTGGTGAAAAGATTGAGAATTGGGTAGATCATCCAATGATTAAACCTTCCATCAACTGTGTGGCTATGACTTATGAACTGGCCCAGGATCCTCAATATGCAGATTTGATGACTACTACATCAAGTTTAACAGGAGAGACCATAAATAGATTTGCTCATCTACATCAGAGCACAGATGACTTAAGAAAAAAGGTAAAGATGCAGAGACTGTGCGGACAGAAAACAGCGTCATGTTTCCAGAGATGTGTAGGAATGGATGCGTTTAATGCAGTATTCTCCACTACATATG